>JANQEJ010000187.1 GCA_028278425.1 Planctomycetota bacterium
AGCTTGCCTTCATCGTTTGTCCTTAGGGTGGCGCCGCCCTGCGAGCGCTACTGCGCGAGCCCGGCGAAAAGTGGCCCGTCTTCGGGCCGCTTTGAGCCGCGAGGACGCGAGGCGGAGCCGAGTATGTCCGTCAGCGCCGAAGGCGCGGTCCTCGGTTCTTCCTTCGTCTCCTCGCGTGCAGCGAGCGAAGCGAGCGGAATGCGAGTCCTCGGAGGGGGAACCGAAGAGGTCCAGGGAACGCCGCTCGTTCCCTTCGGCGCCTGACGCCTTTGGCCGCCGAAGGCGCCAAACAGCCCACTCGCACTCCCACCCTCACGAACCCTCCACGAACCTCCGAAGCCTCCGGTCGAAGAAAGGAAAGGACTCAAGAAGCTCCTTTTCGCCTCGCTTCGCTCGTCGGTGACGCCTCAATCGTCCGGGGACTTGCTCACAATAGGAAGCGTCCCGCTCCCCCGTCGATCGGCAGTGCCGCTCCGTTGATGAACGACGCCTTCTCGGACGCGAGGAACGCGACGAACGCTCCGAACTCTGCGGGGTCGCCCGCGCGGCCGATCGGGATGGTCGCCACGGTGGCGTCGCGTTCTTCCTCGAAGGTGCGGCCGGACTTTGCGGCGCGGGCTTCGAAGAGCTCGTCCAGGCGTTCCGTCGCGAACATGCCGGTGCAGACCGTGTTGACGAGGACTCCGTCGCGCGCGACCTCGTCCGCCAAGGTCTTGAAGTAGGACGTCAGGCCCGCGCGGACGATGTTGGAGTAGGCCAGGCTCGGGCTCGGATGTCGCACCGTCAGCGACGTCATGCCGACGATCCGCCCCCACGCCGCGGCGCGCATCCACGGGAGCACCGTCTGCACCGCGCGCACCGCCGTCTTCAGGGTGAGCTCCCACGCCGCGTCGAGTCCCCCCTCGGTCACCTCGAGCGCGCCGGCCGGCGGCGGTCCTCCCGCGTTGGTGACGAGAACGTCGATGCCGCCGCGTCCCGCGCGCACGTCCTCGAGGTGCGCGGTCAGGGCATCCGCGTCGGTGAGGTCGAGCTGTGCGCCGTGCACGCGTCCGCCGTAACTCTCGGTCAACTTCGAGAGCGTGGCCTCGAGGCGCTCGCCGTCGCGTCCGGAGATGGCCACCCAGGCTCCCTCCTCCAGCAACGCTTCCGCGACCGCGAGACCCAGGCCACCGGTCGACGCCAGAACGACCGCCGTGCGGTCGGTGAGTCCGAGATCCATCGTCGGATGCCTCCTTCGCGCCAAGCCTAGAGTTTCCCGGAGGCCGTCCGGTAGCTCTTGGCGGCTCGGGGTAACCTGGGACCAGTGGCCTCCCAACCACCCGCAATCCGCCGCCGCCTGGCGGAGGAGAGGCTTGAGGATTGTCGTCGCGGCGTCCCGGGCGCCGCCGAGCGTCTCGTCGCGGAGTATGGCCCGCTCGTCCTCGCCATCGCGCGGCGGTCCGGGCTCGGGGAGGAGGACGTCGAGGAGGTCTTCCAGGAGACCTGGGCGTCGCTCTTCGGCCAGATCGACGACATCCGGCGCCCGGGAGCGCTGGTCGCGTGGATCCAGTCGACGGCCCGCCGGCAGGTGTGGTTCGTGCGCCGCCGGCGCGCGCGCGCGGGCGGCGTCGACCCGGAGGACGAGCCGGAGGCGCAGCTCGCCGATCCGCAGGAGCTGACCGCGAAACTGGAACACGCCCAGCTCGTGCACGAAGGCCTCGCCGAGCTCGCGCCGCGCTGCCGCGACCTCCTTCGCGCCGCCTTCTTCGAACGACTGGCCTACGAGGCGATCGCCGCGCGCCTCGGCATGGCGCTCGGCTCGGTGGGACCGACGCGGCAGCGCTGTCTGTCCGAGCTGGCCGCGCTCCTGGAGCGCAAGGGCCTGTCGTGAAGGCGGGTGAGGGAGAACCCCGAATTCGCCGTATTTTTCGGCCCTCTGGGCCCACCTGGAGTCATTTAGCGTCTCCCCCGGCCGCCCCGCACGCGGGAAGGAACACGCGATGAGCTGCCCTGACTACCAACTCCTGCTCGCTGTCCACCAGCCCGACGAGCCCTGCTCGCGGGACGCCGCCGCCGTGGAGGCGGCGCGCGCCCACCTGAACGCCGGCTGCCCGGCCTGCGCCTCGCGGCTTCGCGTCGTGCGCGCCATGTTGGGCGCGCTGGACGCCGGTCCGCTGCCGGAGGTCCCCGCGGCCCTCCGGGCGCGGGCGGTCGCCCTGGCGCCGGAGCCCGCGGGGCGGGGCGGCGGGACGCGGGAGCCGGGGCGGATCCAGCGCTTCCTCGGGAAGCTCCTGCTCGACGCCGGCTCCGGCGCGACCCCGGCGCTCAGCCTGCGCGGCGAGGGCCTGGCCGAGCGCCACCTCCTCTTCCGGGCCGGCCCCTTCGAGGTGGATCTCGCCCACCTCGAGGGCGGAGCGCTCGTCGGCCAGGTGCTCCCGGAGGACGAGACCGCGCCTTCGCTCCGCGACGGCGTGTGCATTCTCTACGGCGGCCCGGCGCCGCGGCAGACGCCGCTCGACGAGAACGGCGACTTCCACTTCGAGAACGTCGGAGCGGCCTCGTACGACCTCGTGCTCGAGGCCGACGAGCTGCGCCTCGTCGTGCCCGACGTCCACCTAGGCGAGGAGCCAGGCGGGCCGTGATCACCGCGGAGGAGCTCGCTCCGCGCCTCCTCGACGCCGGCGAGGCGGAGGAGGCGTGGCGTCGCTTCCACCTGCTCGACCCGCAGGTTCGAAGCGAGGTGGTGCGGCTGATGAAAGCGCGCGTCGAGGAGCTCATGCGCAACGAACCCCCGGCGGCGCTGGCGCCGGCCGACGCGCTGGTCCGCGCGGCGCGCAGCGTCCCCGGCGACCTCCCCCTCGCCCTGCGCGGACGCGCCGGCGTGCTCCACTACAACGCGCGCTTCGAAGCGGCGCGCGAGGACTACGAGACCGCGCTGGCGCTCTGCACCGACACCGGCGACGAGCTCGGCGCCGCGCGCATCCGGCGCAACCTGATCGACGTCTACCAGTTCCTCGGCGCGGCCGACACCGCGCTGGAGTGCGCCGACGACGCGCGCGACGTCTTCCGGCGCCACGGCGAGGTGCCCGAGCTCGCCAAGATCGAGAACAACGTCGGCAACGTCTACACCCGACTCGACGAGTACCCGAAGGCGCGGACGCACTACCAGGCCGCGCGCGACGCCTTCGAGGAGCTCGGGGACGAGCTCGGGCTCGGCATCGCGAGCTTCAACCTCGGCGTCGTCGAGATGAACGCGAACGAGTGCGACGCGGCCGAGCATTGCTTCGAGTCCGCGCGCGCCACCTTCGAGCGGGCGAACATGGGGCTGCACGTGGCGGACTGCGACTACAGCCTCGCCTACCTCGCCTCGCGCGTCGGGCGCTTCACCGACGCGATCCGCGGTCTCGAGCGCGCGCGCGAGCTCTATCAGGCGAACGGCAAGCCCTCGGGTCCGCCGCTCTGCGACCTCGACCTGGCGGAGATCTTCCTGCGGCTCGACGCGCGGCGGAACGCGGCCGAGTACGCCGCGCGCGCCGCGGCGGGCTTCGAGGAGCTCGGCCTGGAGTACGAGCTCGCCCGGTGCGAGATCCTCGCCGGCCTCGCGCTGGTCAAGCTCGGCTCGAACGTCCAGGCGATCGAGCACCTCGAGCGCTCGTCGGAGCGTTTCCGCCGCCTCGGCAATCAGGCCTCCGCCGCGGCGGTGGAGGTGCAGCGCGCCGCGATCGAGGTCGAGGAGGGCACGCACGACCAGGCGATCGCGCGCTTGCGCTCCGCCCGGGACGAGCTCGGCGCCCGCGAGCTGCGTTTCCTCACCGACCTGGCCGGGGTCACCCTCGCGCGTGCCCACCTGTCGCACGGCGAGTCCGGTGTGGCCCGCGAGATCCTGGAGCGTCTGCTGGAGGAGTCGCGCGGCCGGGCGGCCTTCGACCTCCTCCTAAAGTCCGACGCGCTCGGCCTCCTCGCCCAGGCGCGCCGCGCGACCGGCGACTCCGAGGCGGCGATCGACGCCCTGCGGGGGTCGGTCGCGGCGACGGAGCGCAACTACGCGGAGATCCCCTCGAGCGACGTGCGCGTCGCCTTCTTCCGCGAGCGGCACATGGCCTACGTCGACCTCGTGTGGGACCTCGCCGAGCGCGGCGACGAGGCCGGCCGCCGGGAAGCGCTCGAGGTCCTGGAGCAGAGCCGCGCACGGAGCCTGAACGAGGCGGGCGCGGCCCGCGGCCGCTCGAGCGAGGCGTTCCGCCGCGCCCGCGAGCGGCTCGACTGGCTGCTCGGCCGGCACCTCGACGCGGAGTTCGGACCGACCGCCGGCGACCACGATCTCAGAAAGCACAGCCTCGACGACGCCGCGATACGCGCCGCCCAGGACGAGGTGCTCGAGCTCGCGCGCGCGCTCGAGCCCGAGCTGCCGACCGGCGCCGCCCGGGCGCCCCGTCTCGATCCCGCGGCGCTCCGCGCCGCCCGCGGCGACGGCGACGTTCTGTGCCTCTACCTCACGTCGGACCGCGGCGTGCGCGTCTTCGTCGTCGACGAGACGGGCGTCCACGACCGCAAGCTGGACGTCGACGAGCGCCGCCTGCGAACCCTGCGCGACCGGCTCTGGCTCCACGTGGACAAGCTCCGGCTCGGGAAGGCGTACCTCAAGCGGCACCGCGAGCGGCTCGACCGCTCGATCCAGCCGATCCTGGCGCGGCTCGGTCGCGCGCTCGTGGAGCCGATCCGCGACCTGGTCGGCGGGCGGGCCATGGTCGTCGTGCCCTTCGGGGTGCTCCACGACCTCCCGTTCCACGCGCTCTTCGTCGACGGCGCTCCGCTCCTCCTCACCAACGAGGTGAGCTACGGGCTCTCGGTGACGAGCCTCGCGCGCAGTCGCGAGCGCGCTTGGGACCCGCGGAGCGACGTCGTCGCCTGCGGCGTGCAGTCCGGCTCGCTCGCGCACATCGAGGACGAGCTCGACGACCTGCGCGGGATCTTCGGCGAGGCGCTCCGGCGGCTCACGCCCGCGGAGCTCCTGGAAGAGCTCGAGTCGCGCGCCGCGACCGGAGGCCTCCTGCACCTCGCGGCGCATTCCGTCTATCAACCCCGAAGGCCGGTGTTTTCCGCCGTGTGCCTCGGGGACCGCTTTCTCCTCGCCCACGACGTCGCGCGCTTGCGTATGTCCTTCGATCTCGTCGTCCTGTCGGGCTGCGAGACCGGGCGCAAGCGCAGAATCCCGGGCGAGGAGTTCTTCGGCTTGTCCAGCTCACTGGTTGCCGCCGGAGCACAATCGGTGCTCGGCAGCCTGTGGGCGGTCGAAGATGCCGACGCGCGCGCGTTCATGGGCGATTTCTACCGCGAGCTGGCCTCCGGCCGCGGCGTCCGGACCGCCGTCGCGGAGGCGCAACGCCGGCAGTTCGCAGCCGGACTCCCCCCGACGACGTGGGGCTCATTTGCCCTGATGGGCGCGCCGGACACGCGCATCCCAGTCCCCCACCAGTTTGCACCCCAAAGCGAAGTCTCACCATGACTCCCTCCTTGGCTCTTCCTCTGCTCGTGCTTGTTGCGGCGCCCCCCCTCGCTGCCGCGCAAGCCTCACCCGATCTTTCCCGCGTTCCGTACGACAAGCACTTCGCGGTCCAGACCGCGCCGGGCGGTAGTGTCGACTGGCTCGCGGCGGTCACCGGAAGCACCGTCGTCCACTCCAACCGATGGCGCGGCAAGCATCTGCTCGCTGCCGCGCCGGGCATGACCGACGCTCAGTTCCAGCAGCTCGTCACCGCCGTCAAGGGCGCCCCCGGAATCATCTACGCCAGCCAGGACGGACCGTCCGACTCGCCGGAAAGCGCCGACTGCGGCCCCGACGGCGAGACGATCGGAGCGCAGCAGTGCACGATCGCCTTCATCGACGGCGACCCGTCGATCAGCAAGTTCAACACCCAGGTGGCCGGCGATCAGATCGGCGCCGCGGGCGCGCACGCTTCAGCCCCTCCGGGCGAGGACGTGATCGTCGCCGTCATCGACACCGGGATCGATGACCAGCACGACGTGTTCGCCGGCAAGGTCGCGCCCGGAGGCTGGGACTACGTGCTCGGCATCCCGGGCGGGCTGGACCTGGCGGACGGCATCGACGACGACGCGGACGGCCTGGTCGACGAGGGCGTCGGCCACGGCACCCACGTCGCCGGTCTCGTGCTGCTCGCCAACCCGAACGCCAAGATCCTCTCGATGCGCGCGCTCGACAGCGAGGGCAACGGGTCCTGCTACATGGTCTCGGAGGCGATCATGGACGCGGTGGATCTCGGCGCGGACGTGGTCAATCTGAGCCTCAGCATGCGCGTCGCCACGCCCACCGTGGTCGAGGCGCTCATGTACGCCGAGTACGCCGGAGCTCTCGTCGTCACCTCCGCCGGCAACGCGAACGAGGACACGCTCTTTCCCGGAAGCTACGACCCCGCGGACTGGACCGCCCTCGCCCCGGCGTGGCTGCCGGAGGGCTACCCCCTGACCGGCGACAACCTGATCGCGATCGCGGGGGTGAACGCCGCCGACCTGCGCGCGCACTTCTCGTGCTACGGGGTCGACTGCGACCTCAGCGCGCCGTCGGTCGACGTCTACAGCGCGCAAATAGCCGGCAAGTGGGCCTGGTGGTCCGGCACCTCGATGGGCTCCGGCGTCGCCAGCGGAGCGGTGTCCTTCGTGCTGTCCATCTGGGACGCGGGAAGCTACGCGGGGACGCCCAAGGAGCTCCTGATGGCCACCGCCTTCGACGTCGATTCGCTGAACCCCGGTTACGAGGGTCTCCTCGGCGCCGGCCGGATCGACCTGGGAGCGGCGACGGCTCTTCTCCTGGGCCCGTAAGTTTTCCGGGATTCTCGTACGTCGCCCGCCCCTCCGCGCACCTGGAGGCCGACCCTTTGGGGTCGGCCCGGCCCTTGTCTGGTCGGGGGCGACCCGGCGAAGCGCAGAGGAGCTACTGCGCCAAGCCCGAGGGGGGAGAAGCTGGCTTCGTCAGGAACCTCCGCTTTTTGGCGGGGGAAGCCTTCCTGAAACGTGCCCGCGGCCGATTCCGGCGGCCGCGGGCGCGTGCTTCGTCAGTCCGCGGCCAGCGCACCCCGCGCCTCCAGGACCTCGCGGAAGGTCCCGAAGCGGAAGCGGCGCAGGAGGGCGTCCAGGCGGGGCAGGGTCCGCCCCAGGTTGAGGTAGTGGCGGAAGCGCTTGAGCGCGGGCGCCGGCACGCGCGGCTGGCCGGGGTCGAACTCCCACGGGTGGAGGTAGAGCGCCGCCGGAACCCCCCGCTTCGCGAGCGAGCGCACCGCCGCGCGGGTGACCGCGCCCGGCAGCAGGCGGAAGTACCCCCCGCCCCCGACCGGGAGGTTGCGCCCGAGGAACGGCACGGTCGACACGGGAAACTCGACGATGCTCCCGCCGCCCTCGGGCTCGACGACCGAGATGCCGGGGTCGAAGTCCGGCACGCCGTAGACCGGGTGGCGCACCGGATGGACCGACGAGTCGTAGCGGTAGCCGCGCGCGACGAGCACGTCGAAGGCCCACCAGGTGTCGCGCGTGAGCGTGAAGGTCGACGCGCGGAACCCGATCGGCCTCGGCGCGCCGGCGGCGACCAGCGCCTCCTCGGTGCGCGCGAGGTCGGCGTCGAGCGCCTCGCGGCCGAGGTCCTGGAGGTAGAGGTGCTCGTACCCGTGGCTCGCCACCTCGTGGCCCCCGTCGAGGCAGCGGCGCACGAGGTCCGGCCGCCGCTCCGCCACCCAGCCGAGGAAGAAGAACGTCGCGCGCGCGCCGCGGCGCTCGAGGCACGCGAGGACGTCGTCCATCCCGTGGTCGAGCCGCGACGGCACGCCCTCCCAGTCGTCGCGCGCGTAATGGCCGCGCAGGTTGGCCACCTGGAAGAACTCCTCCACGTCGAAGGAGAGCGCGTGCAGGAGGTCTTGCGTCATCGCTTCAGCTCCTCCACCGCCGCGACGACGCGCCGCGCGTTGCCGCGCCAGGTCATCTCGCGCTCGTCGATCGTCCGCCGCGCCGCCTCGCCGAGCCGCGCGCGCGTCGCCGGGTCTCCGGCGAGCGACTCCAGCGCGGCGGTCAGCGCCGCGCCGTCGCCCGCCGGCACCAGCCGCGCGTTCTCCCCGTCGGTCAGGACCTCGCGCAGGTTCGCCTGGTCGGGGGCCACGACGCAGAGCCCGGCCGCCATGTACTCGTGCAGCTTGAGCGGCGAGGCGTAGGGGTTGATCGCGGGGATCAGGGCGACGTCGAAGGCGGGCAGGCACGCCGGAACGCGAGCGTGCGGGCGCGGACCGGCGAAGACGACGCGGTCCGCGACGCCGCGCTCCTCCGCCTGGCGCTCGAGCTCCCCGCGCTCGGGCCCCTCCCCCACCAGGACGAGCCGCGCCCGCGACAGCGCCGGCGACGCCAGCGCGTCCACGGCGAGGTCGAGCCGGTGCCAGCTCCGGTAGTAGCCGACGAAGCCGAGGACCAGGTCGTCGCCGTCCGCGGGCAGGCCGAGGTCGGCGCGCGCCTCGGCGCGGGCGCGGGCGGGGTCGTCGAGCTCGTAGCGCTCCCGCTCGACGCCGTTGGGCGTCACGAGGAGGCGCTCGCGCTCGACGCCGAGCTCCACGAGCATGTCGCCGAGCACCTGCGTCACGACGCACACGCGGTCGGCCGAGCGGAACACGTGGTTCTCGAGCCTGCGCGCGAGCTTCGGGAACGAGAGGCCGCGCGTCCGCGCGAGCTCGTCGACCATCGGTGAGTTGACCTCGAGCACGAGCGGCAGCTTGAGCTGCCGCGCCGCCATCACGCCGGCCGCGTTGCCGAAGGCGTAGCGCTCGTAGAGGAAGTCCGGCTCGAAGCGCGCCGCCGCGCCGACCACGCGCCGCCGGGCGGTGCCGGTGTACGCGTACTCGGCGAGCTCGCGCAGGAAGCGCGGGAGGCGCGTGACCCAGCCCCAGCGCGCGCGCCCGGTGGAGCGCGGCGCGGCGCCGTCGCCTCCGCCGTCCCGGTGCCGAACCAGCCCGACCTCGTGCACTTCGTGGCCCTCCGCCTCGAAGGCGTCGAGCAGCGCGCGCACGTGCACCGCCTGACCGTCCTCGGCCTGGGTGCGGTGGTGGTAGAGGATCCTCACGGCGTCGTCTAAGCCGCAAGCCCGAGGCACCCGTGGCGCCGCCGCCAGTGTTCCAGGACGAGCAGGCTCCAGAGGAGCCGGCCGTGATCGCGCTGGCCCGCCGCGTGCTCCGCCGCGCGCGCGCGCAGCGCCGCGCGGTCGAACCAGTCCTCCGGCAGCGAGGACAGCGCGTCGTCCACGGCGCCGCGCAGCGGCCCGCGGATCCAGCTCGCGAGCGGCGTGTCGAAGCCGCGCTTCGTCCCGTCGAGCACCGCGTCGGGCACACGCGCGCGGAGCGCCTCGCGGAAGGCGTGCTTGCCGCGGCCCGCGCGCACCTTCTCGGCCGCCGGCAGCGGCGCGAAGGCGCCGCAGAAGCGGTGGTCGAGCAGCGGGACGCGCACCTCCAGGGACACCGCCATCGACGCGCGGTCGACCTTGGCCAGGATCTGATCGGGGAGGTAGGTGTGGAAGTCCGCGTACTGCGCGCGGTAAAGCGGGTCGTCGACCGACGGCCGGCGGTAGTGCGCGGCGAAGGTCTCGAACGGGTCGTGGTCGGCGAGCCTCCGGCGCACGTCGGGCTGCAGGAGCTCCGCGGCCTCCTCGCGGTCGAGGCGCGTCACGCTGCGCCAGTAGGCCCGGGCGGGGTCGTCGCCCACGTTGGTCAGGAAGGTCCGGCCGCGCAGGAAGCGGGGCGCCCAAGCGAGCCGCGGATACACGCTGCCCGCCGCGCGCGCCATGGCTCGACCGGGCTTTCCGATGCCGCGCCGCAGCCGGTTCTCGGCCGCGTCGTGGACGTAGCGGCGGTACCCGGCGAACGTCTCGTCGCCGCCGTCGCCCGACAGGGCGACCGTGACGTGCCGCCGTGCCACCTCGGATACGAGATAGGTCGGCACGGTCGAGGGATCGGCGTGCGGCTCGTCGAAGAACCAGGGCAGGACGTCGACGGCGAGCGCGGGGTCGGGCGCGAGCACCTCGGTGTGGTGGATGCAGCCCTCGCGCTGCGCGGTGGCGCGCGCGACGTCGAGCTCGTCGTGGCTCTTCTCGTGGAAGCCGACCGAGCAGGCGATCACCGGGTCGTCCGCGACGCGCGCCATGCTGGTGACGACCGCCGTGCTGTCGATGCCGCCGGAGAGGAACGCGCCGAGCGGCACGTCGGCCATCAGGCGGTCGTGGACGACGCGGTCGAGCAGGCCGAGGATCTCCTCGCCCTCCGCCGGCGCGCGCAGCGCGTCGGTCGGGAGGTCCCAGTACCGGGCGATGCGCGGCGATCCGCCCGGCTCCCACTCCAGCGTGTGACCCGGCGGCAGGCGGCGCATGCCCTCCCACGCGGCGTCCGCTCCGCCGCAGTAGCCCTGGACCAGGTAGTCGAGCAGCGCCTCGGGCCGGAGCCGCCGCGGCGTCTCCTCGAGCGCGAGCATCGCCTTCGGCTCGCTCGCCCACAGGAGCCCGTCGCGCGTCTCGGCGTAGTAGAGCGGCTTGATCCCCAGCCGGTCCCGGGCGAGCAGCACGCGCGGGGTCTCGCCGCGCAGGTCGAGCAACGCGAAGGAGAACATGCCGACGAGCTCGGCGACGACGGCCGCGCCCCGCTCCTCGTAGAGGTGAACGACGACCTCGGCGTCGGAGCCCGCCCGGAAGCGGTGGCCGCGCTCCTGCAGGCCCTTGCGCAACGCGAGGTGGTTGTAGATCTCGCCGTTCAGGACGAGGACAACGTCCTCGTCCTCGTTCCAGATCGGCTGTCCGCCGTGCTCCAGATCGATGATCGCGAGCCGCCGGAAGCCGACGCCCACCTGCCCCGCGGCCACGACCTGCCCGTCGTCGGGGCCGCGGTGCGAGAGCGTGTCGGCCATCGCGCGGAGCCGCGCTTCGTCCACGCGGCGGCTGGGGTCGTGATAGGCGCATCCGCAGTGTCCGCACATCGCTCAGGCCCTCTCCGGAAGAAGCGGCGCGTTGCGGAAACCGCGCGGCCGGTCGGCGCGCGTTCCGACGCCGAACCCGCGGGGCTTGACCGCGGCCAGCGCGCCGCGCGAGCCCGTCGGTCGCTCCGGGTAGGCCGTCATGTCCTGCATCTCGCGCTGCGCGATGACGCTGAAGACGATGATGATGGCGACCCAGTGGTAGAAGAGGTCGAAGTGCGCCCGGTTCAGGAACGCCGAGCCGACGGCGAACGCGGCCAGCGACGCCTCGAACATCGTGGCGTAATTTATGATCCAGGAGGAGAAGTACCTCCTCACCGCCAAGCGGCGAATGCGCCAACAGGTGAAGAACGAAAACGCGATCAGGAGGAGGTAGAGCACCAGCGCCGGCGTCCCGCACTCCGCCCAGATCTGGAAGTAGGACGAGTGGGCGACGATGACCGCCTTGCCCCGAAGCTCCTGCGGCGTCGGGTTCTTGCAGTAGTTGAGCCAGTTCGCCCGGAACTGGCCGAAACCGACGCCGAAGAAGGGGTTCGCCTTCGCCATGTCGGTGGCCACGCCCCACGCGCGCAGGCGGCCCGCCGCCGAGCCCTCCGCCTGCGGGTTCTTCAGCGTCGCCAGGCGCTTCTTGTAGTCCTCCGGCATCGCGATCACGGCGATGATCACGACGAGGATCCCGATCAGGACGCCCGCCACGCGGTTGCGTGAACGCCATACCAGGATGCCGATCGCGGTGCCCACCGCGAGGAAGCCCCCGCGCGAGTACGTCGCCCCGATCGTCAGCACGGTCAGCGGAACCGTCAGGAAGAACGCGCGCCGCAGGATCTCGCGCTTCTCCGACATCCCGATGTGGAACAGCATCGGGACCGCCATCGCGAGCGCCATCGACAGGTCGTTGTTGTCCGCGAGCATCCCGCCCGGACCCTGGAGGACCTTGCCGCCGCCCGTGAGGATCACCCAAAGGCCGATCTTGACGCCGTAGAAGCCCAGGGACAGCGCGATGACCCAGACCAGGACGCGCAGGTGCTCCCGGGTCTGCACGACCGCCGTCGTGAAGAGCGCGATGACGACGATCTTGATGTACTCGAGGTAGCGCTGGACCGTGAACTCGTCCGGGTTCGAGAGCGTGAGCCCGATCCCGAACAGCACGACCAGCGCCATCATCATGTAGGCGCGGACGTCGGGGATGAAGAGGCGCTTCTTCGGGCCGGCGAAGAACCCGAAGAACATCAGCATCGCGATGTAGTACGACCACCGGATGCCGCGCGCGAAGCCCCAGGTCAGGTCCTGCACGCGCATGTACGCGAGCCAGGAGAAGACGACCAGCCCGATGAACGGCCGGCGGAAGCAGGTCGGCATCAAGCCGACGAGGATCAGGGCGACGAGGATGTCACGCATGGTCGCGGACCGGTGCCCTAGCCCTCCCTACCGCAAGCTCAGCCGGAAGTCGTCGACCACCTGGATCACGCTCGTCGGAAGCTGCTCCGGGTGGAAGGCCCACGCGTACGTGAACCAGGCCAGGCCCCCGAGGATCACGACCGTCGAGCCGCCGATCACCGCGCGCTTGAAGCGCCGGCGCCGCCGGTCGACGCTGGTCTGGATGGTGTTGACGACCCCGAGCACCGGAACGCCCATGACGCGCGTCAGGTCGCCGACGCTGCGGAAGCAGCTCTTGCTGAACTCCGCGATGAAGGCCACGGCGAGCCCGAAGGCCAAGCCGGCGAGCAGGCTGACCACGACGATGAGCCAGGGGTCGGGCTCGCTCGGGTTCGCGGGAGCGCGCGGCGCCTCGGCGATCCGGTAGGGCTCGCCCTGGGCGGCCGTGTAGGCGCCGATCTTGACGTTGAGGCGGCGCAACCGCGCCTCGGCCTCGTCCAGGTCGTCGCTGGCGTGCTCCCAGGTCTTCACGATGCGCAGGAGGTCGTTCCAGTTGGCCACCTGGGCCTGGTGCTTCGTGTACTTGTCGTCGATCTCGCGGTTCCACTTGTCCATCTTCGCGACGAGGCCGCTCGCCTCGATCTCGAGCTCGTCGATCCGCTCCGCGAGCTTCTCTCGCTCCGGGTTGTCGACGAAGATGGTGCGCGTCGTGGACTCGCGCTGGAGGCCCTCGATCGAGCGGATCTCCTCCTCGAGCGACTCGATCTCCGCCTCGGCCTTCTTCCACAGCGAGTGCTCGGACGTCTTCCCCTGCTGGACCGTGCGCAGGCTGGCGATCTTCGCTTCCAGCTTCAGGATCTCGTTGCCGGTGTCGACGCCCTCCTCGACCTCGGCCTTCGGGATGCGGCGGTCCATCTGCTCGTAGTCGGCGCGCAGCGTGTCGATCTTCGCCCGCAGCTCCTCGAGGTCCGCTTCGACCGCGTCGCGGTTCTGGCGGGCGACGGTCAGCTCGGTGAAGAGCGGGTCCTCCTCGCGCTGCGTCTTGAGGTCGGTGGGCTGGGTGATCGAGATCCCCATCTCCCGCACGAGGTCGGTGAACTGCTGGAGCACCTCGTCGTAGTGCTCGCGCGCCTCGCGCGCCTGGTTCTGGTATTCCTCGCGCTCCAGCTTGAGCTGGTTGAAGTCGCGCTGCACCACGTCCTCGATCCAGCGCTTGGTCAGCGCCGACAGGAACTTCGCGCCGCGGCGGCCGTCGACGTCGGAGTAGGTGATGTCGACGAAGATCGACCCGCCGGCGGTCTTCTTCTTGTCGAGGACGTTGACGCGGATGTTGCTCCGGGTCGAGAGGATGAACTCGTAGCGGTCGTCGTCGTTGAGCCGCGCGTACTCCATCCAGCCCTCGCTCTCGATGACCTCCTGGACGCGGCGGTAGTTCTTGATGTGGAACTCCGCGTTGGAGATCTCGCGCAGCGTGGCCGCCTCCTCGGGGTCGCCGAACTGGCCGCTGGGGTGCAGCAGCTCGACCCGCGTCTCGACGACGTACTTCTTGGGGACGATGACGGCGAAGACCGAGCCGAGCCCCAACACGAAGAGCGCCGGCAGGATCACCTGCCAGCGGCGCTTCTTGAAGATGTCCAGGAACTCCTGGATCTGGCCCGCTTCGCTCTGGATCGCCATCGCCCTAGAAGAAGCCTCCCTGGTTGTTGTTGTTGCCGAAGCCGCGGCGCCCGAACCCGAAGAAGTTCCCGTTCACGATGAGCTCGTAGAAGAGCAGGCTCTGGATGATCGAGGAGAAGGCGGCGGTGAACGGCACCACCAGCGCGGAGAGGAAGTCCGCTACCTTCTTCAGGACGGTCGGAGGGATGTAGATGATATCGTTCTCCTGGACGTGGACGTTGTAGGTCGAGTCACCGGTTCGCAACATGTCCGAGACGTCCACGGAGAGGATGAACGGGTCGCGCGGGTCCGGCCGGATGAGCTGAACGCGGCTCAGGTTGGCGGTGTGTCTCACCGGGGCCGCCAGGAGCACCACCTCCATGATCGTCGTGTCGCCGCGGAAGGGCTGGGGGCCCTGCCGGGCGCACTCGCCGATCACGTAGAAGAACTTCCCGACCGCGGCGATCTGCACCTGGATGTCGTTCTGCTCGTAGTACGGGGAGAGCTTCTGGGTCAAGAGGCCCTCGATCTCGCTCCGCGTCAGGCCCGCCACGTGGACCGGTCCCGCCTCGGGCACCATGATCGTCCCGTCGATGTCCACCCGCGCCGTGCCCTGCAGCTCGGGGTGGAACGAGTCGACGAAGGCCACGCTGTCGCCGAGCGAGACGTAGTTCTCCTCCTCCGCGTTCCCGGTGTACCGCTTCCCGAACCCGTCGGTGTTCAGGTATTGCAGCACGCGCTTGTTCGGCGCGGTCGACGTGCAACCGGCCATCAGCCAGAGCGGCTGCGCCAAGAGCAGGTAGACCAGGAACCACCCTCGGGCTTGACGGGCGCGGGCTCCCAGAAGTTTGTTCATGGTCGGTGCGGTTGGAGGAGGGCGGAATCGGCTCTATCGACCCCTTTCGCCGGAAGGTTGAAAGGGGCCCTAGGAGCCGTATTGACGGGCGTAGTAGTCGCGGTACTCACCGCTCCTAACTCGTTGAAGCCAAACGGAATGCGTCTGATACCACTCGATGGTGAGGGGCAGGGCGGTGCCGAAGTCGAAGCGCGGCTCCCAGCCCAGCTCCGAGCGGATCTTGGAGGCGTCGATCGCGTAGCGGCGATCGTGCCCCGGGCGGTCCTTCACGTAGGTGATGAGCGACTCGGGCTTCCCGAGGATCGAGAGGATCCGGCGCACGATCTCGATGTTGGGGTACTCGTTGTTGCCGCCGACGTTGTAGGCCTCGCCCTTCCGCCCGGCCTCGAGCACGCGCAGGATCGCCTCGCAGTGGTCCCGCACGTAGATCCAGTCGCGCACGTAGAGCCCGTCGCCGTAGACCGGAAGCGGCTTGTCCTCCGACGCGTTGGCGATCATCAGGGGGATGAGCTTCTCGGGGAACTGGTACGGGCCGTAGTTGTTCGAGCAGCGCGTGATCACCGCGTCGACGTCGTGCGTGTGCACCGCCGCCCGGACGAGCAGGTCGCTCCCCGCCTTCGACGAGGAGTAGGGTGAGTTCGGCGCCAGCGGCGTCTCCTCGGTGAACATGCCCTCCTCGCCGAGGGCGCCGTAGACCTCGTCGGTCGAGACGTGGAGGAAGCGCTGCGCGGAGCGGCGGCGGAACTCGTCGAGGAGGACCTGCGTGCCGATGACGTTGGTCTGCACGCTCGGCAGCGGCCAGTGGATCGAACGGTCGACGTGGCTCTCGGCGGCGAAGTGGACGACGGACACCGGCGCGTCGTCGCCGCAGGCATCGAACGCCTTGCTCACGTCGTCGGTCGAGGTGATGTCGCCGTGCACGAACGTGTAGTTCGGGTTCCCCTCGACCTCGGTCAGGTTCTCGAGGTTGCCGGCGTAGGTCAGCGCGTCGAGGTTGACGATGCGCCAGTCGGGGCGCAGCTCGACGAGCGCGTGAACGAAGTTGGCGCCGATGAACCCGGCGCCTCCGGTGACGAGAATCGTTCTTTCCGCCATGGAGGAGGCTTCTCTCTAATCCGACCCTACCGGGTCCGCCACTTCGAAGAATGTCACAAGCGCATCACTCCAGTGCCGCAGCGCGCGACCGCGCAACGCGGTCAGACGCCGGCAGTCGAGCACGCTGTAAGCGGGTCGCGGCGCCGGCCGGGGGAACTCATCGGTCGTGCAGGGCTCGACGGTGACGCGCTCCGCCAGGCCTGCGATCTCGATCGACTTCACCGCGAGGTCGTACCAGCTCGCCGACCCTTCGCAGGCCGCGTGATAGACGCCGGGCTCGCCGCGCGCGAGCACGTCCCAGAGCGCCGGCGCGAGCTCGAGCGTCGACGTCGGCGAACCGATCTGGTCGTCGACCACGCGAAGCCGGTCGCGCTCGCGCGCGAGCTTGACCATCGTGCCCGGGAAGTGCCGCCCGCGCGGGCCGTAGAGCCACTGCGTGCGAACGATCCGCAGGCCGTCCGCCCACGCCGCGCGCGCGGCCTCCTCGCCGGCGAGCTTCGTGCGCCCGTAGGCGCCGAGCGGCGCGACCGGGTCGTCCTCGCGGTAGGGCTCGCGCTTCGTGCCGTCGAAGACGAAGTCGGTGCTGACCACGACGAGAGGAATCCCCGCTTCCGCGCAGGCCGTCGCGAGGACTTCGGTCGCGCGTGCGTTCACCCGCAGGGCGAGCTCCTCCTCCTCCTCGGCCTTGTCCACCGCGGTGTAGGCGGCGGCGTGGATCACGCCGTCGAAGGGTCCGTGCTCCCGAAAGAGCTCGCGGACCGCCTCGGGCTCGGCCAGGTCGACGCCGGGCGCGTCCACGCCCTCGGCGAGGTCCGTCCCCACCGCGGTGACGCCCGCGGGCGCGTCGAGCACGAGCTGGCTGCCCAGCATCCCGGCCGCGCCGGTGACGAGGACCCTGCCGCCCCCGTCCGCTCCCGCGTTGGCTGCCACGCTGCTCGGAACGGCGTCAGCCGTCCATCTTGTTCGCCCCTCCCTCGGAGACGAGCACGCCAGCCTTGATCAGCGAGTCGAAGGTGCCCGCGTCGGTCCACCAGCCGTCGAGCACCTGGTAGCTCATCGAGCCGTCGTGGATGTACCAGTTGTTGACGTCGGTGATCTCGAGCTCGCCGCGGTCGGAGGGCTCCAGGGTCTTGATGACGTCGAAGACGCGGTTGTCGTACATGTAGATGCCGATCACCGCGAGGTTCGTCTTGGGCTCCTTCGGCTTCTCGACGATGCCGACGACCTTCTCGCCGTGGAGCTCGGCCACGCCGAAGCGCTCGGGGTCGGGAACCTCCTTGAGCATGATCTTCGCGCCGACCGCCTGCTCGCGGAAGTCGCGCACCGCCTTGGCGATGTTGTGCTCGATGATGTTGTCGCCGAGGATCACGCAGACGCTGTCGTCCGCGGCCCAGTGCTCGCACAGCCCGAGCGCCTCGGCGATTCCGCCCTCGCCCTTCTGGTAGGTGTAGTTCAGGTGCTTCAGCCCGAAGTCGGCGCCGTTGCCGAGCAAGCTCAGGAAGTCGCCGGACTTCCTGCCCCCGGTGACGATCATGATGTCCTCGATCCCGGCGTTCACCAGCGCCTCGATCGGGTAGTAGATCATCGGCCGGTCGTACACCGGCAGGAGGTGCTTGTTGGTGATCTTGGTGAGCGGAAACAGCCGCGTGCCGAGTCCGCCGGCGAGGATGACGCCTTTCATAGGGGGCCGGAGAGGGGTGACTTTTCGGTCAAAGGGGCCGGTAGCCTATCCGCGGGCGTGGGCGGCCGCAACGTCGCGGTACCACCGCAGGAAGCGTTCCAGGCCCTCGCGCACCGGCGTCTTCGGGTCGTAGCCCAGCCGCTCGCGGGCCTTCGAGATGTCCGCGTACGTGACGATCACGTCGCCCGGTTGCATCGGCTGGCGGTCGAGGACCGGCTCGGCGCCGCAGACCTCGCCGATCATCTCCACGAGCTCCGCGAGCGAGGTGGTCGCCGACTCGCCGAGGTTGTAGATCTCGTAGTCGCCGCAGCGGTCGACCGCCCGCAGCACGCCGTGGGTGATGTCGTCGACGTAGGTGTAGTCGCGCCGCGTGGTCCCGTCGCCGAAGAACGGGATGGGCTTCCCGGCCAGGACGCGGCGGACGAACTTGTGAATCGCCATCTCCGGCCGCTGGCGCGGGCCGTAGACGGTGAAGAAGCGCAGGCAGGTCGTCGGGATCTCGAACAGGTGGTGGTGCGTGTAGCAGAGGAGCTCCCCCGCCCGCTTCGTCGCCGCGTAGGGCGAGACCGGCCGGTGGATGTCGTCGTCCTCGCGGAACGGCACGTTCTCGTTCGAGCCGTAGACGGACGACGAGGACGCGAACACGAACTTCTGTCCGGGATGGCGGCGGGCCTCCTCGAGCAGGATCAGCGTCCCGCGCACGTTGACGTCCTGGTACGCCAGCGGATCGAGCAGGGACGGGCGCACGCCGGCCATCGCGGCGAGGTGCACCACCGCGTCGAAACGCCCCTCGTCGAAGAGCCGCCGCACGCCCTCGGCGTCGCGGATGTCGCCCTCGACGAGGTTCGCACCGGGCAGGGCGGCGACGTTCGCGCGCTTGATCACCGGGTCGTAGAAGTCGTTGAAGTTGTCGAGCACCCAGACCTCGTCCCCGCGCGCGAGCAGCGCCTCGGCGACGTGCGAACCGATGAAGCCCGCTCCTCCGGTGACGAGAATCCGCACGCCTATTCGACCGTGACCGACTTGGCGAGGTTCCTGGGCTTGTCGATGTCGCAGCCCTTCTTGAGCGCGACGAAGTACGCGAAGAGCTGCAGCGGGACGACGTTGAGCACGGGCGACAGCCACGAACCCGTGTGCGGCACCTCGAGCGCCTCGTCGGCCACCGCCAGGCAGTCCGGGTCGGACCCGACGCAGATCACCTCGCCGCCGCGGGCCTTCACCTGCTCGATGTTGGAGAGCACCTTCTCCGCGACGTCGTCGTGCGGGGCGACGACGAGCGTCGACATGCCGGGCTCGATCAGCGCGATCGGACCGTGCTTCATCTCGCCGGCCGGGTAGCCCTCGGCGTGGACGTAGGAGATCTCCTTCAGCTTGAGCGCCCCCTCGAGCGCGATCGGGTAGTTGATCCCGCGGCCGAGGAAGAGGAAGCCCTTGGCGTCGTGGTGGCGCTCGGCGATCCCCCGCACGCGCTCGACCGCGTCGTCGGCGAGCAGGCTTTCGAGGCGCGGCCGGACCAGCCGCAGCTCCTCGAGCAGGGTCCGCCCCGCGTCGGCGTCGATGCGCCCGCGCGCGCGTGCGGTGCGGACGGCGAGCATGTACCCCGCCACCACCATGGCGACGAAGGCCTTGGTGCTCGCGACGCCGATCTCCGGACCGGCCTCGATCAGGATCGAGGACTCGGACTCGCGCACCATCGTGCTGCCGATCGAGTTGCAGATCGTCGCCGGCCGCGCGCCGAGCGCGGTGGCGAGCCGCAGGGCAGCCAGCGTGTCCGCCGTCTCGCCCGACTGCGAGATCGCGAGCGCGAGCGTGTTCGGCACCAGCACGGGGTCGCGGTAGCGGAACTCGGAGGCGTAGTCCACGTCCACCGGCACGCCGGCCAGCCGCTCGATCATGTAGCTCGTGACCAGGCCCGCGTGCAGCGCCGTGCCGCAGGCCGCGATCTGCACGCGCTCCAGGCGCGACAGGAACTCGTCGTCCCAGAGGTCGCCCTCGAACGCCACGTCGCCGCGGTCGAGGTCCAGGCGGCTGAAGGCGGTCTGCGCGAGCACGTCGGGCTGCTCGTAGATCTCCTTCAGCATGTAGTGCGGGTATCCGCCCTTGCCGGCGTCCTCGGCGTCCCACTCGATCGTCTTCGGCGCGCGCTCGGCGGCGGTGCCGTCGGGGCGCACGATCCGCACGCTCCCCGGACCCAGCTCGGCCACGTCGCCGTCCTCGAGGAAGATCACCTCGCGGGTGTGCGGCAGGATCGCGAGCACGTCCGAGCCGAGCCAGGCCGCGTCGTCGGTCACGCCGACGCAGAGCGGCGGGCCGTGGCGGGCGCAGACCATGCTGGCCTCCGCGCCGCGGGCGACCACCGCGATCGCGTAGTACCCCTCGACGCGGACGAGCGCGCGCCGCACGGCCTCGGCGAGGTCGCCGGCGTCCGCCAGCTCGCGTCCCACGAGGTGGGCCAGCACCTCGGTGTCGGTGTCCGAGAGGAGCTCGACGCCGGCGGCGGTGAGCTCGTCGCGCAGCTCCAGGTAGTTCTCGATGATCCCGTTGTGGACGAGGGCGACGCGGCCGGCCACGTCGGTGTGCGGATGGGCGTTGCGGTCGGTGGGCGGACCGTGCGTCGCCCAGCGGGTGTGGCCGATGCCGATGCTCGCGCCGTTGAGCGCGCCGTCCTTGATCTCGCCCTCGAGCTCGGCCAGCCGGCCGGCCTTGCGGCGTACGGTCAGACCGCGCTCGTCGACGACGGCGACGCCGGCCGAGTCGTAACCGCGGTACTCGAGCACGCGCAGCCCGTCGACCAGGGAGTCGACGACCGCGCCGTCGCGCCTGAAGCCTCCGACGATGCCGCACATCTCAGTAGGCCGCCTCGACGAGGTCCATGCGCTCGCGGAAGTAGGCGAGCGTCTTCTCCAGCCCGGTGTCGAGGTCGACGACCGGCTCCCAGCCGAGGAGCTCCTTCGCCTTCGAGATGTCGGGCTGGCGCACCTTCGGGTCGTCCTGGGGCAGGTCCTTGTAGACGATCTCCGACTGCGTCCCCGTCAGCTCGATGATCTTGCGCGCGAACTCGAGGATCGTCATCTCGCTCGGGTTGCCGATGTTGGTCGGCAGGACCTCGTCGGAGTGGAGCAAACGCCAGATGCCGTCGATCAGGTCGTCGCAGTAGCAGAACGAGCGCGTCTGCGAGCCGTCGCCGAACACGGTCAGCGGGTCGCCGCGCAGCGCCTGCGACATGAACGCCGGCAGCGCGCGGCCGTCGTTCAGCCGCATGCGCGGGCCGTAGGTGTTGAAGATGCGCACGATCCGCGTCGAGACGCCGTGGAAGCGGTGGTACGCCATCGTCATCGCCTCGGCGAAGCGCTTCGCCTCGTCGTAGACGCCCCGCGGGCCGACCGGGTTGACGTTGCCCCAGTAGTCCTCGCGCTGCGGGTGCACCAGCGGGTCGCCGTAGCACTCCGAGGTCGACGCCAGGAGGAACCGCGCGCCCTTCGCGTGGGCCAGGCCGAGCGCCTTGTGCGTGCCGAGCGAGCCCACCTTAAGCGTCTGGATCGGGAGCTCGAGGTAGTCGATCGGGCTCGCCGGCGAGGCGAAGTGCATCACCGCGTCGAGCCTGCCCGCCACGTGGATGTACTCGGTGACGTCCTGGTGGTGGAAGTGGAAGTTGGCGTCGGAGACGAGGTGCTCGATGTTCCGCAGGTCCCCCGTGATGAGGTTGTCCATGCAGAGGACCTCGTAGCCCTCCGCCAGGAAACGGTCGCAGAGGTGGCTGCCGAGGAAACCGGCGCCGCCGGTGATCAGGACGCGGGAGCGGGACATCGTGGAAGCGGGGGTGAGGGGTACATCGGTCTTAGCCGCCCGGGTCCTGAGCGGCTTCCGGCCCTGTTTCGGGAGCGGTTTCGGGCGTCGCCGCGG
>JANQEJ010000154.1 GCA_028278425.1 Planctomycetota bacterium
CCTCGAACGCGATCGGCCCGTCGAGGATGCCGATCTCGGCGGCGAGCTCCATGATCTCGTCGAAATCCGGCTCGAGCGGCGCGAGCTCGGTGTACTTCACGCGGTCCATCGGCTTCGACAGGACGAACTTGAGAAGCTCGGGGTCCTGCCCGTAGTAGTGCTTCGCCGCGACCTCCGCCGCTTCCATGCGGTGCTCGAAGCCGCCGTCCTCGCCCTCGTCGAGCCACTTCCCGGACTTCGCGATGCCGTCGACGAGCTCCTGGACGATCGCGCGGTCCTTTTGAATCAGCTCCTCGCGCACGACGAGCACGCACGAGATGAAGTCCGGCCAGATGTCCTTCGTGTGGTAGAGCACGCGGCCGTAGCCGTCCATCTCGGCCTGGGCGGCGAAGGGCTCCCCGACGATGTACGCGTCCACGCTCCCCGAGCGCAGCGCCGAGGGGTGCTCGGGCGGCGGCACCTCGCGCAGCTCGATCGCGTCGTACGGCATCCCGTTCTCCTTCATGAGCTTGTGCATGAGGAGGTTCTGGTTCGCGAAGCGGCTCGGGATGGCGCACACCTTCCCCGCCAGGTCGCGCACGGTGCGGATGCCGCTGTCGGCGCCGACCATCACCGCCGTGCCGTCGCGGTGGCCGAGGTACACGACCTTGATCGGGACGCCGTCCTGCCGCAGCCGCATCGCCATCGGCGCGAGGATGAAGACGGCCTCGATGTCGCGGGAGATCAGCGCCTCCTTGACCGTCGCCCAGTCGGTGAACTTCTGGCTGCGGAAGAACGAGCCGCCCTCGGTGTGTCGCGTCACCCAACTGGTGACCGGGCAGGTCAGGTGTCACGTGACCGGCAGGAAGCCGACGACGAGCTCGGAGCGCTCCTCGCCGAAGAAGACGCGGATCTCCCGGCCGAGCCGCGACCAGCTTAGGTTGAGCTGGACGTGCAGGGCGGTGATGAAGACCAGCCAGGCGGCGGAGGCGATGAGGATCCGTAGCTTCATCCGGGTGGAGGGACACGAAGGGATCGGGTGCTGGTCCCGTTCCCTTCAGCCCTTTCCCGGGAGTGTACGGGGTCCGCCGCGAAACTCCCGGACCCGACCCGCCCGGCGCGAGGGGCTCCGGCCGAGATTGCCCTGAAGGCACGGGCGGCCGCGTAGTACCGTTGGGCGCAACCGGAGAGCTACGACAAGGAGGTTCACATGGGATGGGGACGCACGCTCCTCCTGGGCGACATCGGCAACCGCCTGGACATCGCGGACACCGAGGAGGACATCCGGGCCCTGCGCCGAAGGGTGTCCGCCAAGGCCCGGACGGACAGAGCCCAGGACGAACGGCTCGACGCGCTGGAACAGGAGAACGAGCAGCTCAAGCTGTATCTCGCCTCGCTGATCCGGCTGCTCGTCAGCAAGGGGAACCTGACCCGGGACGAGCTCGCCGCCTTCGTCGACGTCATCGAATCGGAAGAGGCGTCGTAGCGCGGCGGCGTCGCCCGGTGACAAGGCTGGGGCTTCAGAACCTGGGGCTCGTGCGGTGCTTTCGCAAGGACCTCG
Source organism: Planctomycetota bacterium (assembly GCA_028278425.1). Classification (GTDB taxonomy): domain Bacteria; phylum Planctomycetota; class UBA1135; order UBA1135; genus JANQEJ01. Next base: position 1,541 of record JANQEJ010000154.1, read on the forward strand.
CGTAAGCGTCGGATGGAGCATCCGTCCCCGATTCTCCGACTCTCGGCTACGATCGCGGGTTGGAGGTGACGCCATGTCCATTCGCACGCTCGTTGCCGCGCTCTTCTGCGGCACCGCCTCCGCCCAGGTCATCACCGTTCCGGGCGACGTGCCGACGATCCAGGGAGCGATCGATCTCGCCCAACCGGGCGACTCGGTCCTGGTCGACCCCGGAACGTACTTCGAATTCGACCTGTCGTTCGGCGGCAAGGCGATCACCGTGGCGAGCACGGACGGCGCCGCCGTCACGATCGTCGACGCGGCCGGCCTCGGCCGCGGGGCGGTCTTCGACAACGGCGAGGGGCCCGACTCGGTGCTGGCGGGGTTTACGATCCAGAACGGCCGCGCGCCGGACGGCGCGGACGGAGCGGACGGTCCGTTCGGCGGCACCGGCTCGCCGGGCGAGAACGGCGGCGACGGCGGAGGCATCCTGATCGCCGGCGCCTCGCCGACGATCGTCGCTTGCGTGCTGACCGCGAACTCCGCCGGCAACGCGGGCGCGGGGGGAGACGGCGGTTCCGACGTCGTGGGAATCGCGGGCGCGCCCGGCGGCACGGGCGGTCACGGCGGAGGGATCGCGGTCGTCGGCGGCTCGCCCGCGATCCTCGATTGCAGCTTCCTGGGCAACGTCGCCGGCCGGGGTGGCGTGGGCGGCGAGGGCGGTTCGGTCGTCGGCGACGGCGCGGACGGCGGCCCGGGCGGCGCCGGGGGAGCGGGCGGCTGCGGCGGAGGGCTGGCGGTCCACGGCGGCTCGCCGCGGGTGGAGCGCTGCGCGTTCCGCGGCAACCGCGCCGGCGGCGCAGCCGGGGGCGGCACGGGCGGCGCCGGGGGCCTCTCGCTCATCGACGGCGGCGGGAAGGGCGGGGACGGCGGTCCCGCTGGGGACGGCGGGAGCGGCGGCGGAGTCGCCGTGCTCGACGGATCGCCGTCGATCACGAGCTCGCTCTTCCACGACAACGCGGCGTGGCACTCCGGCGCCGGAGGCTTCGGCGGACCCGGCGGAGAAGCGGTGTTCGCCGGCGCCGGGGGCGACGGCGGCAAGGGCGGAGACGGCGGAGACGGCGGCGCGCTTCACGTGGCGAGCGGTGCTTCGCTGAGTCTCTTGAACGCGACCGCCGCGGAGAACACGGCCGGTTTCAGCGGTCCCGGAGGCGGCGGAGGGATCGGCGGGCAAGGTTTCGTCGTCGGCAGCCCGGGCGACCCCGGAAGCGGCGGCGTCCTGGGAGCCGGCGGCGCGATCGAAGACTCCGGAGGCGGCGCGTCCTCGTCGGGGACGATCCTCTGGGCGAACGAGCCGGACGAGATCGCCGGATCGCCGACGGTGTCCTACTCCGACGTGCAGGGTGGATTCGTCGGAACGGGCAACGTCGACGCGGACCCGCTCTTCGTCGATCTCGCCGGAGGCGACCTTCGCGTTCTCGCCGGCTCGCCGGTGATCGATGCCGCCGACTCGACCGCGTTCGGCGGAATCTCCCTGACCGCGAGCACCGCGACCGTGTCCGCCGCGACCGGAGGGACGGTCGACTTCGCGCTCGCCTACCCGCTCGTCGCGACGGATCTCGACGGCGACGCGCGTCTTCACGACGATCCGGCGACGATCGACACCGGCGCCGGACCGGCGCCCGTGGTCGACATGGGGGCCTACGAATTCGGCGCGGCACCACCGCCACCGACGTCTTACTGGCTCCTCGGCACGTTGAGCGGCACGTCGCCGGGGTTCCCGTTCGGCGGACTGACGATCCCGCTCAACGTCGACGCCTACTTCCTCCTGACGGTGAACGCCGCGAACACCGGCCCCTTCGTCGACACGCTCGGCGGCTTCGGCCCCGGCGGAACCGCGAGCGCGAGCATCGCGATCCCGCCCGGACCCCCCGGCTGGGCGAGCCTGACCGCGCACCACGCCTTCACCGTCTTCGAACCGTCGGCCGGACTCCTCGACGTCAGCGCGGCGATACCCCTCGACTTCGAGCCGTGAAAACGGGCCCGCCCGGAGAGCTCTCCGGACGGGCCCTTCGTCCGCGAGGGGGGTCAGGTCAGAGGACGATGACCTCGACGTCGGTGATGGAGCAGAAGCTCAGCGTCCCCAGGTTGACGCCCAGTCCGACGGCGAAGAGCGTCAGGCCGGGCGGGAAGGTCGTCGGCACCGGCGGCGTGGAGCCCGACCGGTCCGGGCCGATGTTGGCGGATAGGATGCCTTGGATCGCGAGGTTCACGCTCGTGAAGAAGAGCGGATCCGGCGCGATCTTCAGGTCCTTGCCGCTGCCGGGGAGCGGCAGGAAACCGGGCGAGAGCGACAAGAGCGCCCAGGCCTGCGGGCAGCGGCCGTCGAAGTGCTCGAAGTCGAAGTTCGCGACCGTTGGGCCGGCGACGACGCCGTTCGGCGTGATCGTCTGGGCGCGGTAGCCGCCGGCGTAGAGAGCGTTCGTGCCGGTCGGATCCGAGATCCAGGTCATCACGAAGTTCTGGTAGCAGTCGTTGAACGCGCCGAAGGCGAAGTCGGCGTCCCCGGGGCTGTTGTCGTCCACGCGGATCGTCGGCTCGTAGTTGCAGCCGCCGTCGTTGCTGTAGGCCGACTCGACGATGTTGGGGAACGGTTGACCGGTCCACAGGACGCACACTCCGTCCTTCTGGACCTTCTCGTAGGGGATGACGACGGGGAAGCCGCCTCCGCCGGAGGAGAGCTGGCCCACCTCGGTGTAGGTCAGTCCGCAGTCCTTGGAGACGGCCACGTAGATCTCGTCGGTTCCGGTGCGATCGTCGTCCCAGGCGACGACGATGTTGCCGCTCGGCGTGATGCCCGCGACCGCGGCGTCCACGTCGTGCACGCCGGGGGTGTAGTTGCCGATCAGGACGTCCCCCTGGAACACGCCGCCGACCGAGACGTTGGCGTGGACCTCCTCGGGGCCGGTCGCGCCGGCCTCTTCCTGCCACGCGACGACGCACTTGCCGCCCGCGACCTCGACGTGGATGTCGTTGTCCGCGTCGCCGTTGACGGGGCCGCTGGCGTCGAGCTGGGTGATCCCGCTGATCGTGACGCCGCGGTCGGAGCTGCTGACGTGGAACACGTCGTCGAAGCCGGCGCCGTTGCGGTCGTCTTCCCACGCGATCTCGACCGTCCCGAGGGCGGAGTCGAGGTCGATCGCGTCGACGTCGAAGAAGCTTCCGATCGGGACGATGGGGGTCACGATGGGGAAGGTCACGCCGCGGTCCTGCGAGACCGCGAGGACGAGCGACTCGAAGCCGGAAACCGGATCCTCTTCCGCCATCAGGACGTAGACGGTCGCCGGGCCGGTCGGGGGACTGACCACGGAGATGCGATAGTCGGTGACGTCGCTGAGGCCCGGGCCGAGCTGCTTCGGCACGACGACCTCGCCGGAGAACGTCCCGGTGATGCAGTTGTAGACGTTGACGACGATGACCGACTCGATGTCGAGCGTCACCGGGTCGTCGAACCGGTCGTCGCTCCAGGCGACGAAGACCTGGTCTCCACAGACCTTGACGCTCTCGCCGGCGACGATGAACTTCGTGGCGGGGACCGTGTCGGCGCGGAGCGGCGGCGACCAGTTGATTCCGCAGCCGTCCGAGACGGAGATGTAGATCGACTCGTCGCCCAGGTCCTTCCAGCCGACCGCGGAGCAGTCGCCCTCGCTGTCGACGGACGGCCCGACGGGCACGCCGGCGCCGGTCGTGTCGAGCTGCACCGAGGGGCGCGGATTCTGAGCGGCGAGCGGCGCCGCGAGCAGGGCGGCGGCCGTCACGAGCAGGGTACGTTGCATCGAAGGTTCTCCTGAGCTTTGGTTTTTCTCACCCGGACCATTGGCCGAGGTCCAGAGCAAGAGCATGAACGCGGCAGACCGGTTCTGAGCAAACCGGGGGTTAAGCCAGATTCAAGCGCCTGATGGCTCAGGCGCAACCCCTATTCCAGCATCTGCTGCTCGGTGACCTCCGGCTCGGGCACGACGTCGGGGTTTCGGTTGATGATCCGCGCGCAGGTGTTCCAGCGCAGGATGGCGTCGTCGTTGCCCGCGGGCCGGATCTCGGCCGCCTGCTCGAACTTCTCCATCGCCTGGTGCAGCCAGTCGTAGGCGACGTAGCCGGAGCCCGGTCCGCCGCGCGAGATGCTGCACTTGGCGCGGCGCTCGGCGATGATCCCGCCGTAGTAGAGCTTGCTGTACTCGTCCTCGAAGCGCTCGAGCACCTCGCGGGCTTCCGCGAAGTTTCGGTCGAGGCGCTCGGGGAACTGGTCGGTCAGCGCCAGGAGGAGGATGGCCAGCGCTTCCTGGTTGTTGGGATCCGCGTCGAGCACGTCGACGCAGATGCTCTCCGCCTCGAGCGGCTCGTTCAGGAGGCGGTAGCGCTCCGCCTTCTCGATGGCGGCGGGGATGCTGTCGGCGGAGAGGGGCTTCGGCTCTAGCATGGCAAGGACCTCGGTTACTTCCGGAACAGGCTGAGGAGCCACCGGATCGGATCATAGTAGCGGTCGACGACCCGTTCCTTCAGGGGGATGATCGCGTTGTCGGTGATCGTGATGTGCTCGGGGCAGACCTTGGTGCAGCACTTGGTGATGTTGCAATAGCCGATGCCCTGATCGCCGCGCAGCTCGCCCAGACGGTCTTCCTCGTCCAGGGGGTGCATCTCGAGCGCCGCGGCGTAGACCAGGAACCGCGGGCCGATGAACTCCTCGTGCTTGTGGTGCTCGCGCAGGACGTGGCAGACGTCCTGGCAAAGGAAGCACTCGATGCACTTGCGGAACTCCTGCACGCGGTCGACGTCCGCCTGCTGCATGCGCCAGGTGCCGTCCTCGGCGTCCGGCTTGCGCGGCTTGAACGGCTTGATGCGCTGCTTGACTTCGAAGTTCCATCGAACGTCCGTCACGAGGTCGGAGAGCGACGGGAAGGCCCTGACCGGCTCGACGGTGACCGGCTGGTCTTCCGGCAGGTCGCTCATGCGCGTCATGCACATCAGCCGCGGCTGCCCGTTGATCTCGGCCGAGCAGGAGCCGCACTTGCCCGCCTTGCAGTTCCAGCGCACCGCGAGGTCGTTGGCCGACTCGGCCTGGATCTGGTGGATCGCGTCGAGGAGGACCATGCCCTCGGTGACGTCGGTCTTGTAGTCGCGGAGCTCGCCGCCGCTCTCGTCGCCGCGCCAGACTTCGAAGCTCCGCTGCGCCATCACTTCATCTCCTCGATGATCGCCTTCTGCTCGTCGGTCTGAGGCTGGAGCGGCTCGCGGCGGACGGTCATCGTCCCGTCGGGGGCCTTCGCGAGCACGTGGTTGAACTTGGCGAGCTCCTCGCTCTTCTCGGGGTGGTCCTCGCGGAAGTGCGCGCCGCGGCTCTCGGTGCGCTGGAGGCCCGCGCGGGCGACCGCTTCGGAGACGGTGAGGAGGTTTCCGAGGTCGAGCGCGGTGTGCCAGCCCGGGTTGTACTCGCGGTTGCCGTGCACCGCGATGCGCCCGGCGCGCTCGCGCAGCTCGGCGATGCCGGCGACGGCTTCCTCCATGTCGCCCTGGTTCCGCACGATCCCGACCTTGGCCTGCATCATCATCTGGAGGTCGTGCTGGATGTGGTAGGCGTTGTCGTCGCCTGCTCCTTCGCGCTCGAAGGGCTCCAACGCGTCCTTGGCCGCCGCCTCGACCTGGTCCTCGTCGATCGACACGGCGCCTTCCTCGCGCGCGAAGCTCGCGGCGTATTCGCCGGCGCGTTTGCCGAAGACGAGGAGGTCCGAGAGCGAGTTTCCGCCCAGGCGGTTCGCGCCGTGGAGCCCGGCGGCGCACTCGCCGGCCGCGTAGAGGCCGGGCACGGTCGACATCTGGGAGTTCCCGTCGACGCGGATGCCGCCCATGACGTAGTGCGTCGTCGGGCCGACCTCCATCGGCTCCTTCGTGATGTCGATGCCGGCGAGCTCCTTGAACTGGTGGTACATGCTCGGGAGCTTGCGCTTGATGTGCGCCTCGGAATCGGACAGGTGCTCCTTGATCCAGGCGATGTCGAGAAACACGCCTCCGTGCGGGCTGCCGCGGCCCTCGCGCAGCTCGCGGACGATGCAGCGCGCCACGTGGTCGCGCGTCAGGAGCTCCGGCGGCCGGCGCGCGTCACGGTCGCCCTGCGTGTAGCGCCAGCCCTCGTCCTCGTTGTCCGCGGTCTGGTTCCGATAGAGCTCGGGGATGTCGTCGAACATGAAGCGGCGTCCCTCGCTGTTCTTGAGGACGCCGCCCTCGCCGCGCACGCCCTCCGTGACGAGGATCCCGCGCACGCTGGGCGGCCACACCATGCCGGTGGGGTGGAACTGCACGAACTCCATGTCGAGCAGCTCGGCGCCGGCGTGGTACGCGAGCGAATGGCCGTCGCCGGTGTACTCCCAACTGTTGCTCGTGATCTGGAACGCGCGGCCGATCCCGCCGGTGGCGAGGACGATCGCCTTCGCCTTGAACACGAGGAAGCGACCCTTCTCGCGCTCGTAGCCGAAGGCGCCGGACACGCGGTCGCCGTCCTTCAGGAGCCGGAACACCGTGCACTCCATGTGCACGTCGATGCCCTGGTGGATGCCGTGGTCTTGGAGCGTGCGGATCATCTCCAGTCCCGTGCGGTCTCCGACGTGCGCGAGACGGGGGTACTTGTGGCCGCCGAAGTTGCGCTGGAGGATGCGGCCGTCCTGCGTGCGGTCGAAAAGCGCGCCCCAGGCCTCGAGCTCGCGCACGCGGTCCGGCGCTTCCTTGGCGTGCAGCTCGGCCATCCGCGGGTGGTTCAGGTACTGGCCGCCCCGCATCGTGTCGGCGAAGTGCACGCGCCAGCCGTCGCGGTCGTCGACGTTGGCGAGCGCCGCGGCGACGCCGCCCTCGGCCATGACGGTGTGGGCCTTGCCCAGGAGCGACTTGCACACGAGGCCCACCGAAAGGCCGGTGGAGGCCGCCTCGATCGCGGCGCGCAGCCCCGCGCCGCCGGCGCCGATGACCAGGACGTCGTGCTCGAACGAGCGGTAGTCCGCCATCAGAGGATTCTCCAGTCGGTCCAGATGCCCATCGAGCAAAGGCGGACGTAGACGTCCGAGAAACCGACGGAGAAAAGGCTCATCCAGGCAAAGAGCATGTGCCGTTTGTTGAGGCAGGTGACGCAGCGGTACGCCTGGATGCGCCCGTGGAGCTGCGAAAGCTGGTCCTTGCCGCCGCCGATCAGGTGGCGTAGCGAATGACAGCCGAGCGTGTAGCTCCCGAGGAGCACGACGTTCGCGGCCAGGACCAACGTGCCGACGCCGATGCCGAAGCCGTCCTCGAATTGCGTCGCCTTCCACACGTCCCAGGCGAGGAGCACGATGAAGACGAGCGCCAGGTAGAGGAAGTAGCGGTGCACGTTCTGGAAGATCAGCGGGAACGAAGCCTCGCCGCGGTAGTGCTTGCGCGGCTCGCCGACCGTGCACGAGGGCGGATCGCCCCAGAAGGCCTTGTAGTACGCGCCGCGGTAGTAGTAGCACGTCAGCCGAAAACCGCCCGGCGCCCAGAGGATCAGGAACGCGGGCGACCACGGCAGCCAGCTCGGAAACCAACCCGGCTTCGGTCCGAACCACGCGTGCGGCGAATCGCCGAAGAGCTCGGGCGCGTAGAAGGGCGATAGGTACGGGCCGGCGGTGTAGTGCTCGCCTTGGAACGCCGCCCAGGTCGAGTAGACGATGAACGCTCCGAGCCCGAGGACGATCGCGACCGGCTGCAACCACCACGCGTCGCGGCGCATGGTCTCGCCGAATCCCCGTCGCTTCAGTGCATCCGCGATGGTCATCCTCGACCCTCCTCCCAAAGGGTGGAGGCATTCAAGCCGAGGGTCCGGGGATTGTCAAAGGGTGTAAGCTAGTCCCACCACCACTCGGAGGCCGCCTCCGGATCGATCTCGAGGCCGAGCGCTTTCAACCGCTCGCCCTCTTCGTCGTCTTTGGTGGCGCGCCCGAGCGCGTAGTAGAAGGACCCGCTCAACGGGTCGAGCTCGATCGCCTTCTTCCAGTTCTCGATCGCCTTCGAGCTCTCGCCCTTCTCCTTCAGGAGCCCGGCGTACTTGTGGAAGGTGAGCGGGTTCTCGGAGCCCGCCTCGATCGCCTCCTCGAACAGGCGGCGCGCGCGGATGTCGCGCCCGGTGCGCATGGCGGAGGCGGCGGCCTTTTCGAGACCGCGCGGCGAGATGAGCTTGAGCTGGTTCTGCACGTACTCGTGCCACTCCTTCTCGAGCTTCTCGACGTCCTCGTCGCTTCGAAGGCCGTGGTACTTCTTGAAGGCGTTCCAGATTTCCTCGGGGCGGACCGTCTTCAGGCCGAAGCTGAACTGTTCGCGCTTGACGTCCTTGCCCTTCGCCAGCCCGATGAAGAACTTCTGGAAGCTCTTCTCGTGCTTCTTGTGGTTCATCAGGAAGTGGACGAGCGACCACCCCCAGGTGTAGTGCTCGTAGTTCCTGTCGACGATGAGCTCGCGCAGACCGATCATCTCGCCTCCGGCGATGTCGTTCTGGATTTCGGTCAGGCGGCCCTCCTGGATCAGGCCGGTGGTGAGCTTCTTCTTCTTTGGATCCCAGGCGCTCGCGCCGTAGAACTCCGCCAGGGACTCGCCGGGAAAGTGCGGGACCTTGAAGTCCACGTCCACCAGCTTCTGCAGGTAGTGGTTCGCTTCGTGGAACATCACGTCCTCGGTCTCCGCAGGATCGAGGCGGTCGTAGTAGATGTTCAGGTCGTAGGGCGGGACGAACCTGAAATACCCGATGACTCCGCCGCCGACGCCGCCCGTGCGGTGGAACTCTCTCTTGCTACCGTAGAAGCAGACGTTGAGCTTGTCCTGACCGCGCGGCCGCTTGACCTTCCAGTCCTTGGCGAAGATCGTGAAGTACGCCTCCATCGCGTCGCGGTAGCCCTCGAAGATGTGCTTCGGGACGGTGAACTGGAAGTTGAAGTTCTTGGACTCCTCCTCGTACTTGTTCATCCACTCGCGGTGCGCGAGCATCTCCTCGATCTGGGCGCGTTGCTCTTTGATCCGTTTCTCGATCATTTCGCCGCGCCGCTTCGGCGTGACCCAACGCCCTTCGTAGGGGACGAAGCCCTTCTCGAACTTCTCCTTCTCCTCGGGCGTCTGCGGGACGAACCCGGAGGTTCCGGAGATAAGCGCGTCGAGGATCATCCGGTCGGGAACCGCGACGTCGCCGTTCTCGAAGTGGATGGTGACGCCGTCGGCAGTGCGTTCCATCGACAGGTCGGCGAACACGCGCCCGTCCTTCAGGACGAGGACGTCGTCCTGGGCGGCCGACGCGCCGCTCAAGACGAGGCCGAGAACCGCGGTGGCAAACCAACGCTTCATCGTGACCCGACCTCTAATCGATGGAGTTGAAGTAGACCTTTTCGAAGGCGTCCCAGTCCTTGTCGCTCCAGCCGCCGAAGGCGCGGTTGAAGGCTTCGTCGAGGACCCGCCGTTCGCGGTTCTTCCACTCCTCCTGGCGCGCCTTGTACAAGGCGTCCTCTTCCTCCTCGGTCTGGGGTTCGTCGTCCTTCTCGGGCTCGTCCTTCTTCTTCTCCTCCTCCTCCTCGATCTCGGTAATGACGTCCTTGAGGTCGCGGATGAAGTTCGGCAGCGCGCCCTTGGTGCGCTTGCTCTTCGAGGCGGCGCCGGAGAGGAAGAACTCGACCAGCGCGCCGGCCTGGCGGTTGCGGTCCCAGCCGCCGCTCCCTCCATAGAAGTCCGAGCTGATCATCTTCATCAGGTCGCGCGGGCGCTCGGCACGCCCCTCGCGGACCATCTCGCGGAGGTCGTCCTTGTCCCAGTGGTCCGGCCGGAAGTCCAGCTTCTTCCCCTTGAGCCGCAGGTTCTCAACGTATTCGCGCAGCCCGTTTTCGAGCCAGGTCGGGAGCGCCCAGAAGAGCTCCGCGTCGCGCTCCCGGAACCACAGGTCGAAGACGCGACGGTTCATGTAGTCGGTCTCCCAGCCGAGCATCCCGTCTTCGTCCTTGTGGGTCGTGATCTCGATGCCGGACGTGCCGATGGACCAGAATGCGCCGGCGCTCTGACCCTGCGAGAACGAGCGCTCCTCGTCCCGGTCCTTGCAGATCCGGATGATCGGGGCGCGCACGTACTCGTCCGGCCCGATGAAGTGCAGGTTCTCGTCGCACCAGTCGAGCAGCGCCTCGACCTGCGCGACGACCTTCTTGTCGTAGCGGGCGTCCACGTGCGAGATCACGAAGACGCGACCGTAGTCCTTGTGGGTCCAGCCGTCGGGCAGGTTGGCGATCGCCTTCTCGCGGTGCTGGTTCTCCGACTCGATGCGCTTCTTCTTGCGCTCGGCCGGAGTTCCGCGGTTCATCTCCGAGATCGTGATCCACCCGGTCGGCGCGCTCTGCTGCGAGGGAAGGTCCAGATCCGAGCGCGGGATCACCTTGAAGGACTTGAGCGAAGAATTGATCGTCGACTTCAGCTTCGAGTAGGCGTTCTCCAGCACCTCGAACTGAACGGCCACGTCGGCGTGCTCCTGGTGGTAGATCCAGGTGATGATCCGCTTCGGCCCGGTCGTCGTGAGCTTCTCGACCTTGACCTCGATCTGCGTGACCTCGATGCCCTTGATCTTCTTCTGCTTGCGGTCGGAGATGTAGAAGCCGCCGCCGCGGTAGGTGCGGTCGAGGTAGTCCTCGTAGTCCTTGTAAGGGCTTGCCCCGAGCGCCTTGCGGATGGCGTCCTCGACGTCCTCGTCGTCGAGATCCTCGAGGTCCTTCTCCTTCTCCTCTTTCTCCTCTTCCCCCGGCTTCCGGTGAACGAAGCCGATCACCATCAGCTCCGGCTGGTGCTCCCAGGTCCAGCCGCCGTTCTTCTCGGTCCAGAAGTAGGTCTTGTCCGACTTCCACTTGGCGAGGAGCCAGTCCTCGTCGACCTTCAGCGGGATCTGCGTCCAGTCCTTCGGAGCCTTGAGCTGGTAGCCAAAGAGCTCGTTCTTGTGGAGTCGGCTTTGGGCGTCCGCCGTCGCGACGGGCACCGCGACGAGCGACAAGAGCGCGGCGATGAGAAAGCGCATCCTCGAATCCCTCTCCTCGGATGGGTCTGCCAGGTCCCTACGAGATACGGCCCATCCTACCGCCATATTGGGCGGGGATTCGAAAAAGCGCGCACAGCAACGTAAAGCGCCGCGACCCCGCCATCCGGGGCCGCGGCGCCTGTCCGCGCGGTCTCCGCGAGCCTTAAGGGAAGTCGATGATCCCCGACCCGTCGCCCGTGGTGAGGCTGGGCGGGTTCGCGCCGTAGTTGACGTCGACCGAGATGCGGGAGGTCCAGTGCAGGGCCTCCTTGTCCGCGACCCGGCCCAGGGCGTGGGCCGCCCAGGCGCGCTTGCGGGCGGGGCCGGCCCCGTCCGCGAGCATCCCGATGAGCGGATCGACGACGCGCGCGTCGCCGGTCTGGCCCATCGCCGTCGCGAGAACCGTCTGGGAGAGGGTGCACTCGCACTCCTCGCCGATCTCGAGCAGCGTCGGCACGAGGTCCGCGTCGCCCAGGAGCGCCAGCGCGGTGGCCGTCTCCTTCATCGCCCGCTGGTCGTGCTTCGAGTCCCGGAGGACCGCGTGCAGCGGCTCGACGGCGCTCTGGGCGCCCATGAGACCCAGGGCCAGGCTCGTGACCGCGCGCTGGTCGCGGCTGCCCTCCTTCAGGTCGGCGATCAGGGCGTCCGCCGCCGCGACGTCTCCGCAGAGACCCGCGCCGAGCTTCAGAGCGCCCGCGTCCTCCGCCGCCTTGGTCTCGCGCAGCGCGCTGCGCAGGGCGGTGAGGTCGTCGGCCGCGAGCGGCGTCTCGTGGCCGAGGACTCCGATCGCGAGCGCGGCCCACGGCCGCGTCGTCGACTTGCCCTTGGCGAGCGACTTGAAGAGGAACTTCTTCACGTCGTCGGTGCCGGCCAGGGGCTCGCCCTTGCCGTCGCCTTCACGGCCGGCGACGCGGGCCAGCGAGAGCAGGGCGAAGTGCCGCGTCGCCACGTTGTTGTCGCGGCTCGCCTTGACGAGCGTTTCACGGATCTTCCCGTCGAGCGCGTCGTCGTCCGCGTCGCCGATGCGGCCGAGGGCCATCGCGCTGCTCTGGCGCACGGCGTTCGGCTGGCGGTTGCGCTCGTCCAGTGCTGCGATCAGGCGCCCGGCCACTTCCTTGCGCACCCCGTCCGACGCCTCCTCGAGCAGCCACGCCATGCTCGTCGCCGCGTGCGCCCGCACCATGTCGTCGTCGCGGCGGTCGTCGAAGAGGACGAGCAGGCGTTTCACCAGATTGCCGTTGGACGCTTCCGCCTCGGCGCCCGCGCCGGGCGGGACCATGCCGAGGGCGATCACGGCGGCGACCCGCACGTCGGGCTTGGCCGCGTCCTCGTCGAGGACGCCCAGAAGCTCGTGGGCCGCGAAGCGCCGCACGTCGACGTTGGCGGCGTACTGGCCGGTGAGTCCCAGCCCGTAGGCCGCGTAAGCCCGCAGGTGGTCGGGGACCTCGCGGCGGTCGGTCAGCTCGCGGCCCCGCTCGGTGTCGCCGAGGAGAGCGGAGAGCACGGGCACGCTGCTCGGATGCCCCAGCACGCCGAGAGCGACGCACGCGTTCTCCGCCACGCCGCGGTTACCGTCGTCGAGATAGGACGCGAAGAGGTCCGCGAGGTCGGAGCGGGCGAGCTCGTCCCCGACGTCGCCGATGCGCGCCAGCGCGAGCAGGATGGAGTTCACCGCTTCGTCGTCGCGCTCGACCTCGAGCGCCTCGATCAGCGCCGGCACGATCGTGCCGCGGATCAGCTCGGCCGACGGCCCGCGGTCCACGGCCTCCGGCGCGGCGGGCGTGTACGCGTTCCTGTCCTGTGCGGCGTGCCGCGGGCGCAGGAACGGCTCGCGGTTGAACATCCACCACGTCTGCCAGGTGTTGACGTCAAAGGCGCCGGGGAAAGCGGGCGTCGACGGCGCGCTCGGGCCCACCGGCGGCGTGCCCGGTCCGCCCGGTGCTCCGGAAGCGGGGCCCGGTCCGGGCGCCGGCGTCGCCGGGCCTCCGCGGGGCGACGTCGGTCGCGAATCGCCGGGACCGCCCCAGGCTGGCGTCGAGGGGCCGCTCGGCGCTGGGCTCGTCGGAGCCGTGTCCCCCGGGCCGTTGTGAATCGGCGGCGGGGGCGGAGGAGGAGGCGGACCGCCTCCACCCATACCCGGTCACAAGATGACGGCTTGCGCCGGCTTGAGGGCCGGGCGTGAGGGAACCGGCTCCGCGGCCGGGATCCCGGGGCTGAGCAGGCAGCCCGCCAGAAGGCTCGTGGTGATCATGTCTTCGTTCGCTCCAAGCGGATAAGGGGTTGCGTCACCTTGCCTAGCCTCGACGCTCCCCACAGTCACATGGCCAGCGGCGATCCGGGTTTTTGGGTGGTGGAGTTGCTACAAGTGTAGTAGTTTCTGCCACAAGCATGGCAGAGACCCTCCGGATGAAGCTGAGCGACGCCGAGTGGACGGTGATGAACGCCGTCTGGGAGCGTAGTCCCGCGAGCGGTCGCGACGTGCTCGAGCGCATCGAAGACGAGACCGGCTGGGCCTACAGCACGGTCAAGACGATCCTGGCCCGGCTGGTCGACAAGGGCGCGCTGCGCTCGCGCATGCGGGCGAACACGAGCCTCTACGAGCCGCGCGTCACCCGCGACCAGGCGCGCCGGACCGCGCTGCGGTCGCTGGTGGATCGCGCCTTCGACGGGACGTTCGGCTCGCTGCTCCAGCACATGGTCGCGGAGGAGAAGCTCTCGAAGAAGGACCGCGCGAAGCTCGCCGACATGCTCGCCGAGCTCGACGATTCCAAGGGGACGAAGCGGCGATGAGCGAGCTCTTCGGCAACGCCGCCGGCGCCTGGTGGGGATGGGTGGGTCCGGTCTCGCTGCAGGTGCTGCCGCTCGCGGTCGTCGTCGCGCTGCTCGACCGGCTTCTCGCGCGGCGCGCATGGCCACAGCTTCGCGCGGCGCTCTGGTTGGTCGTCGCGTTGAAGCTGGTCGTTCCGCCGACCCTCTCGTCGCCGGTGAGCTTGGCGAGAGTCGTGCCGTTGCCCGCGTCCTCATCCGCCTCGGTTCCCGAGACGAGCGCCGTACCCGCGATCTTCCTCGCCTGGCTCGTCGGCGTGCTGGTCTTTGCGGCGGTCACCGCGTGGCGGTACCGCGGTCTGCGCCGGCGCTGGCTCGCGGGACGGCCGGCTCCGCAGCCCGCCTGGCTCGCGGCGGCCGCGCGCGACGCCGCGGATCGCCTGGGGCTCAAGAGACTTCCGCCCGTCCGCCTGCAACCGAACGTGCCCGGCCCGGCCGTCGTCGGCTTCCTGCGGCCGGTCGTCGTGCTGCCCGCGGGGCTGCCGTCGTCCGCGAGCCGCGAGCAGGTCGGCCACGTGCTCCTGCACGAGCTCGCCCACGTCAAACGCCGCGACCCGTTGGCGAGCTTAGCGCTGCTCGCGTTGCAGCTTCTGTACTGGTTCCACCCGCTGGTGTGGCTCGCGCGCGCGCGCCTCGCGGCGCTGCGGGAGCTCTGCTGCGACCAGACGGTGACCGGAGCGCTGCGTGGGGACGCGCCGGCGTATCGCCGGACGCTGCTCGAGCTCGCGCGTCCCCTCGTCAGTCGTCCGGCACCCGGCGGGCTCGGGCTCGTACACCGCCACAGCCAGCTCCTCGCGCGTCTCGAGTGGCTCGAGCGGCCGCTCGCGCGCCGGCCCCACGTCCGCCGCGCCGCCACGGCGTTCGCCTTCGCCGCGATCTTCGCCTGCTGCGTGCCGCTCGCGCCGCGGGAGGCGCCTTCCCCCGTTTCGCAGTTGCCGCCGCTCGAGGACCTCGAGGGCTGCCTGCAACTCCGCTACGCCGTCTTCGGCCTGCTCGCCGAAGAGGGCTAGGACCCCAAGACCGACGGAGACATCACCGATGAAGGTCCCGTTCCTGCCCGGCTTCCTCGCCGGAGCGCTGTTCGCCTCGGCGCTCGTTCCCGCCTTCCACTCGTCGCCGGCCGTGCAGGACCAAGAGATGGACATGGCCGCGATGATGGAGAAGGCGAAGCGCTACACCCAACCCGGCGAGCATCACAAGCTGCTCGAGCGTTTCGTCGGCAAGTGGAACACCGAGACCAGGATCTTCATGGGCGCAACGCCGATGGCGCCCACGAAGGGCACCGCCGAGACCACCTGGCTGATGGAGGGACGCTGGATCCAGAGCACGTCGTCGGGAACGCTGATGGGCCAGTCGCTCGACACGTTCACGCTGATGGGCTACGACAACTTCAAACAGAGCTACGTCACGACGGTCGTCAGCAGCATGGACACGGCGATGAACCGCTCCGAGGGCGATCTGGACCCGGGCGGCGACGTCCTGCTCCTTTACGGGACGCTCGACGAGTACCTGACGGGCGAGCACGACAAGATGGTCAAGACCGTGATCCGCTTCGTCTCCGAGGACGAGCACGTCATGGAGATCCACGACCTTCCGATCGGTGAGAACAACACCAAGGTGATCGAGGTCAAGTACACGCGCCAGCGCTAGGACGAACCATGCTCTTCACGCTCACGAGACACATCGAAGCTCCCCGCGAGAAGGTGTTCGAGTACGCGGCCGACCTGCGCAAGGCGCCCGAGCGCATCCGCGGCATCACGAAGCTGGACGTGCTGACCGACGGTCCGATCGGCGTGGGAACGCGCTTCCGCGAGACGCGCGTCATCATGAAGCGCGAGGCGACCGAGGAGATGGAGATCACCGCCTTCGACGCGCCGAACGGCTACCAGGTCGACTGCGAGAACCACGGCTGCAAGTACCGCACGGTCTACCGGCTGACGCCCAACGGCACCGGCACCGAGCTCGAGATGACCTTCGACGCGGAGCCGCAGACGCGGATGGCCAAGCTCCTCTCGTTTGTCTTCAAGCCGATGATGAAGTCGTGCATGAAGGAGACCGGGAAGGACCTCGACGACCTGAAGGCGGCGATCGAGGCTTCGGACTGAAGCCCCGCGGCGGGCTCGGCTCAACCCGAAACGACGTGGGTCGTGATCAGGAACGTGAGTCGCGCCACGCGCTTCGCGAGCTCGGGGAGGATCCGGTCGGCGTGGTCGGTCACGCGGTGGTAGTCCTCGTGATCCTCGACGCCGAAGTAGAGCGTCGGAACGCCCGCCTGCATGAAGGGATAGTGGTCGCTGGCGGGAATCCATTCCGGGTGCTTGTCGAAGCGGATCTCGACGCCGACGGCGTCGTTGCAGCCCTCGGCGAGCGACTTGAGCCAGTCCGCCGTACCGCCGTCCTCGCAGAAGATCAGGTTCTCGCGGCCGCGGCTGATCATGTCGAGGTTGATCACGCCGAGGATCCGCTCGAGCGGAAACGGAGGATGCTCCGTGAAATGGCGTGAGCCGCGCAGTCCCATCTCCTCCGCGGTGAAGCACACGAAGACGACCGAGGCGCGGGGCTGCGGCTTGAGGAGCGCGAAGGCCTCCGCCAGCTCGAGCACCGCGGCCGTTCCCGACGCGTTGTCGTCCGCGCCGTTGTAGATCCGGTCCTCCCCGCTCTCCCGCGGCGGCAGGTGGTCGTAGTGCGCCGTGATCAGGAAGTAGTCGGGCCCGGTTCCCGGCAGCACGGCGACGACGTTCGGCGCGATGCCCTCCTCCTCGATCGAGCGGAAGTAGGTCCCGTCGTCGCCCAGAGGGCGCAGCCCGAAGCGCTCGAAGTGAGCGGCGAGGTAGTCCGCGGCGACGAGCGCTCCTTCGCCGTCCGCGGGTCGCCCTTCCAGCGCGTCGGAGGCCAGGTAGTCGACGTGCGCCTGCACGTCCGCGGCCCGAATCGACGCGAGAGCATCGTAGGCCGTGTTCTCCCGCTGGACCGCCGCGCAGGCGACCAGCGGGAGAACGGCGAGCGCAAGCCGCAACAACTAGTTCTTCTGGATGCCCGCGATGGCGTTCGTGAACGAGAAGCTGAACGGCGCCGCCAGGTCGAACGTGGCGCCCTGGAAGTAGAGCACCGTGCAGCCGGACTGTCCCACCGGCCAGTTCGCGTTGATCGTCACGTCGCCCGACCCGTTGGTCGTGTAGCCGACGATGATCGCGGGACCGAGCAGGCTCGGCACCACCGTCCCGCCGAAGGCGGAGGCGTAGCCCGCGCTCGCGTTGACGAGGATGCCGCCGGAGGCGTCCGGCGCCGCTCCGGTGATGTCGATCGTGATCGGACCGCCGGAGGTCGGCGTGCCCGAGCCGGTCATCGTTGGGATGCCCGACACGCCGGCGAGGCCGTTGCCGAGGTCGGTCCAATCGGAGACGGTGCCGACGATCTGGTTGTCGGTCGAGCTGTTGCCGTTGGCGTCGGTGAAGTTCCAGCAGAACGCGATGCCCGTGGCGCCGGCCTGCGTCGGAACCGCGGCGCGCCAGCTACCGCCGCCCTGGTGGAACGCGTCCTCGGTCTGGTGAACGACGCCCGAGGTGGAGCCCTGGAACGAGCGGAACGTGCCGCTCACGAACGAGTCGCCGCCGTCGTCCTGGATCGCGTCCTGCACGCGCGCGTGGAACACGGTCTCGGTCGGGTCGTAGGCCGGAGTCTCCACGCCGAGGAGGGTCGGAGCCGTCGTGTCGGCCGAACCGCCGTTGATGTAGACCTTGTTGGTGAAGTTCCCCGACTCGCCCTGGCCGGTGACGAAGTCGTAGTCGCCGTCTCCGTCGAGGTCGGCCGCGCCGATGTCGAGCGTCGAGTCCGTGATCGTTTGGATCGCGCTGTTGGCGTTGACGAAGGTGCCGGTGCCGTCGTTTTGGTAGAGGCGCTCGCCCTGGTTGCCGAGCGAGCCGATCAGGACGTCGAGGTCGCCGTCGGAGTCGTAGTCGAGCCCCGCCATCTCGTTGTCGTCCTGGCCGTTGGGGAGGGGGAAGGTGGTCTCCGTGACCGACGTGATGTCGTTCTCCGCCCAGCCCTCCTGGAAGCCGCTCATCGACTGGACCATCCCGTCGAGGTCGCCGTCGCCGTCGAGGTCGCCCCAGTCGATCTCATACGTCCCACCCGAGCCGAGGCCGTCGAGGACGTTCGAGATGCTGAAGTTCGCGCTGCCGTCGTTGAGGTAGAGGCGCGAGCGCTTGCCGACGGCGCCCTTGCCGGAGAGCCCGATGTCGAGGTCGAAGTCGCCCTCCCAGTCGAAGATCGTCACGTCCTGGGCGTTGTACGTGTCGGCCGGCAGCAGGGCCTCGGTCGCGTTGAAGAAGAACCCGCTGCCGTTGTTGATGTACAGCCGGGCCTGCGTCGCCACGCCGCCGAAGGTGGCGCCGTCCGTGAAGACGACGTCGAGGTCGCCGTCGTCGTCCACGTCGCCGGCGCACACGCAGAAGGACGCCATGGTGACCGCCGGCAGGCGCGTCCCCGACTCGTCGGTGAAGGTTCCGGTCCCGTCGTTCATCAGGATCCTGGGGACCTGCGTCGTCGACGGGAACGGACCCTCCGGCGCGTACATGAGGTCGAGGTCGCCGTCGTTGTCGAAGTCCTCGGCGATCACCATCTTCGCGTTGAAATCGGCGACGTTGAGCTGCCCGTGGGCGGCGCTGAAGTTGGCCGACCCGTCATTAAGGAAGAGCTGCTGGGGCTGGGCGCCGCCGGAGCCGTAGGTCGACCCGTTGGCGAAGAGAATGTCGATGTCGCCGTCGCCTTCGATGTCCACCAGCTCGACGCCGTCGGTCCAGATGGTGCCGGGGGGCAGGGCGGAGGAGTCGTAGGTGAACTGCTGCGCCGCGGCCAGGGGGACGAGGCCGACGATCGCGAGGGGGAGGGAGAGTCGCGGAGTCATGTTTCCTGAGGTTTCTTGGAGTCCTGGGTACAAGCGGCCGGATCTTGCATCCTACCCCGGTGGCACGCGGCTAGAACTCGGATCTGTGTTCGAGTCCTGCGTGGGGGGAGGAGAGGCGCGGAGAGGGAGACCGGCGGGGAGGGGGTAGCTCAGCATCCTATGCGCCCGCGCCGCGATCGGGGAGAGGGGAAAGCGTTTCTGGCCGCGCGTTCAACCGCCTGCGCGGCCGAACGTCCCGAGCGGGAAGCGCGAGGACCCCGTGCGCGCGCTCGTCAGCGGGTCGGGCCAGTCGGTGCCGAGATTCCCGGGCTCACTTCACGAAGACGTTCAGCGAGACGGAGACGGAGTCCTCCGACGCGCTGCTCGTCACGAGGTCGAGGAGCCCCCGGCCGTCCAGATCTCCAATGGCGAGACCCCGTGCGAACACCGAGCCGACGAACGACTGCGCGGTCTCGAAGCCTCCGCCGCCTTGCCCCAGGAACACGCTCACGTCGCCGGTTCCCCGGTTGGCCGCGGCCACATCGAGAACACCGTCGCCGTTCAGGTCGCCGATCGCAACGGACTCGGTCCCGTCGTTCGCGATCAGGGGCGGTGCTGCGGAGAACGTCCCGTCGCCCTGACCGAAGAGCAGGCTGACGTCGTCCGAGGACCAGTTCGCGACGGCGAGATCGAACACGCCGTCGCCGTCCAGGTCTCCCAGCGCCACGGAGTGCGGCGCGCTGCCGACGGCGAAGCTCTGCGCGGCGGCGAACGTCCCGTCGCCGAATCCAAGTAGTACGGTCACGTCGTCCGAGTCCTCGTTGGCGACCGCCAGGTCGAGCACTCCGTCGCCGTCCAGGTCTCCCACCGCGAGCGACCGGGGCGCGTTGCCGGCGTCGAAGCTCTGCGCGGCGGCGAACGTCCCGTCTCCAAGGCCCGCGAGGACGCTCACGTCGTCGGAGAACCAGTTGGCGAGGATCAGGTCGGCCGCCCCGTCCCCGTTGACGTCGCCGACCGCCACGTCGATCGGATGGTCCCCGGCGGGGAAGCTCTGGGCTACGGTGAACGTTCCGTCTCCGAGTCCGAGCAAGACGCTCACGTCGTCCGTGGAGCGGTTCGACACGGCCAGGTCGGGAAGGCCGTCGCCATCGAGGTCGGCGACGGCCACCGCGGAGGGGAAGTCGCCCACCGCGACGCTCACCGCCGTGGCGAACCGCCCACCTCCCCGTCCGACGAGCACGCTGACGTCGTCGGAGAACGCGTTGGCCGCGACGATGTCGAGCACGCCATCGCCGGTCAGATCCTCGGCTGCGACCGACCACGGGTCGGTCCCCACGGCCCGCGACGGCACGTCCGGGAACGTTCCATCCCCGGATCCGAGGTGAATGCTCACGGCCTCGGAGCCCTCGTTTCCCACGGCGAGATCGAACGCTCCGTCGCCGTCCAGGTCGGCCACCTCCACGCCGAACGGGGCCTCGCCGGCCGCGTAGCTCTGCGCGGCGGCGAAAGTTCCGTCCCCGCTTCCCAGGTATACCAGGACCTCGTTCGTGAAGCGGCTCGTGGCAACGAGGTCGGCGACGTCGTCGCCGTCCAGGTCTTCTATCTCCACGCCGCGCGGGGACTCTCCCGCAGCGAGCGTCTGGGCCGTTCCAAAGGTCCCGTCGCCGTGGCCGAGGAGCACGCTCACGTTGTCGGACTCGGAGTTCGCGACCACGATGTCGACGTTGCCGTCTGCATCGAGGTCCCCCGTTTTCACGGAGAATGCCCAGTGTCCGATGGGGTGGGTCGGGCCGTGCGTGAACGTCCCATCCCCCACGCCGAGAAGCACGCTCAGATCGTTGGAGGAGCGGTTCGCGACAGCCAGGTCCGGAACGTCGTCGCCGTTCAGGTCGTCGATGGCCAGCGCGAGCGGGCAGTCGCCAACGGAGTAGTCCTGCGCGGCGGCGAACGTCCCGTCTCCCACGCCGAGGAGCACGCTCACCCCACCGAAGTTGCCCGGAAGGCAGAGGGAGTACGCCACGGCGAGGTCCAGCACACCGTCACCGTTCAGGTCGCTGGCGGCCGCGGTGTAGGGACCGTCTCCGACGGGGAAGCTCTGCGGGGATCCAAAGGTCCCGTCGCCGTGGCCGAGGAGCACGCTCACCTCGTCGGACGAGTAGTTCACAGCGAACACATCGGGCGTGCCGTCGCCGTCGAAGTCCCCCACGCCCGCGGAGAAGGGGAAGGTGCCGGCCGTGTAGTTCTGAGCTTCGCCGAAGGAGCCATCCCCGTTGCCGAGGAAGACGGTCACGAGCTGGACGTCCGCCGCGACGAGGTCAAGCGCTCCGTCGGCGTTCAGGTCTTCGGCCACCACCGAGCGCGGGAAGTTCGGCGTGGCGAGCAGGGGGACCGTGTAGAGGTACGGGCCGGCGGGGACCCCGAAGCGGATTCCAAGCGCCCGCGTGAACGCGACGCCCCCCATGGCGAGCGGATCGACCACCGCGGCCTGCACGGCCGCTTCGAGGCCGCAGAGGGCGGAAGAGAGCACCGGTTCTTGGAAGAGCCCTCCGGACGCACCTCCGGCGTCGACGGTGAAGCCCGACAGGAGCAAAGGCACTCCCGGGTAGACCGTGGCGTCGAACGGAGCGAGGTAGATCGGGACCGCGTTCGGGCTGAAGGCGAGCAAGCCGGCGGAGCCCGGGGCCGCCTCGACGACCCCGAGCCCGAACGGGTTGCCGATCAGGGGCGATCCCTCGAAGACGAGTAGCGGTGTTCCGGAGGTGCCCGGAGTTCCCGTTCCGAGCCCGTCGATCAGGGCCTCGGTGTCGCAACCCTGCGCGCTGGCGGTCGTGGCCGCGACGAACACGGAGAGGCCAAGGGCAAGGGAAGTCGTCGTAGTCTTCATCGGAATACCCACCTCCCGCCGGATGCCGGCACCCGGGCGGGGACAATGAACCGTCGTCGCTTCGGCGCGCGCCGCACCGATGCCTCCAGCCTAGGACCCCGCGCCGCGGCCTACCCATACCCACATGGGGAGGGCTCGGCTCGCTCGATGTACGTACCCGGTGCTTGCTCCGGTCCCCGGGAGTGATCGCTCAACCGCTGACGCGGCTCAGACTGCGGAGCAGGAAGCGGGAGAGCCCGGTACGCGCGCTCGTCAGCGGATTGGAGACGTACATCCCGAGCTTCTCGAGGTGGTAATCGACCACCATGTCGTCGATCGCCGCGTCGAGGGGATAAGCGCCTTGGCCGTCCGCGATTCGCTTCAAGAGCCGCAGGAACCCAACGCGCTTCAGCGGATCCATCAAGGCGGTGACGCGCGTTCCCGGTTCGACCGCGCCCATGAGCGCGGTCCCGTCCGCGTCGAGCTCGGCGACGGCGTCGCCGGCCCGGAGGCCCGTGCACGCGCCGTCGGTGACGATCGCCTCGAGCGCGGCGGCGCCGGCGACCTCGTCGGGGGCGTCGGTGACCGAGCCCGCGGACCCCGCGACGTGGACCCAACCGCGCGAGTAGTCGCGCGGCTCGACTATCTCGGCGACCGCGCCGTTCGCGAAGGCGAGCGTGCGGATCCCCGCCTTCCTCCTTCCGCGCGTCACCCGGTCGCAGCCCAGGAGCGCCTTCGCCGTCGCGACGCCGTGGTAGGCGTAGGCCGAGCGGTGGAAGACGACGCGTCGCGGCTCGCCGACGGCGGCGCGGACCGGCGCGAGCCACGGTAGCTCGGTGCAGTCCTCCGCCACCCAGGCGTTGCGGAAGGCGCGCGCCTTCGCCGCGTGGCGGAAGTGTTTGAACCGCACGACCGGCGTGTCGATCAGGAGGTCGGTCCCGCCGACCTCGAACGACGTGAGCCTCTCCAGCACTCCGGGCACCGCATCCTTGGTCACGGCGACGTAGACCAGATCCGCTTCGACGCCGTCGAGCGCGTCGAGCGCGTTCACTTCGTACGCCGTCCCGCCCACCTCGACCGACTTGGCCGTGCGGGCGTAGATCCCGCGCACCGCGTAGCGATCGCCGAGCCGCTGCAACGCCGGCAGAGCGGCCTCGCGCACTCGCTTCCCCGATCCGACGATCAGGACGGTCTTCAAGCCAGCTCCGATCGAAGTCGTCCGGCCAGCCGGATCGAGAGCGCGACGATCGTGAACGTCGGATTCGCGCAGCCACTCGTCGGGAAAACCGACGCGCCGGCGACGTAGAGGTTCTCGACGCCGTGTACGCGGCCGTCGGTGTCGACCACCGAGGATTCCGGCTCGGTGCCCATCCGCGTCGTTCCCATGTGGTGCGAGGCGTCCTGCGTGATCGGCCAGGGGTCCTCCGACGCGAGGGTCGTCGTCAGCGTCCCGAGCCCGGTGCGCTCGACCTCGCCGGCGAGCTCTTCGTGAAGCTCGATCAGCGAGCGCCGGTCGAGCTCGGTGGACCGATGCCGCACCAGCGGAACCGGTTGGCCGTCCTCGTCGCGCTCGTCGCTCAAGAGCACGCGGTTCTCGGGATCGGGCTCCATCTCCATGAAGTTGCGCAGCCGCACCGTGCGGATCTTCGGCTTGGCCGGCGTCAGGCGGAAGAAGAGATACTGCGCCACGCGCGGCGCGTTGAGCGCGATCTTGAAGACGAGCCCGAGCCATTCCAGCGCCGACTTGCGCTCGTTCTGAAGATCGCTGTCGTCGCCGGTCTCCGCGTAGTCGCGCAGCGAGACCAGACCTTCCTCGCCGCGCTTCTTGACCGGCGCCAGGAGGATCTTGCTGCGCTTGACGAGGAGGACCAGCGCCTCGATCCCCTCGTTGTCCGACCAAGGGAACAGCGGCTCGAAGCGAACGTATGCGTTGAGGAGCCCGCGCTCCGCCTGCTTGTCCCCGTCGAGCGTGAGCCCGGCGTATCCCGCGTAGCCGCGAAACAGGCATCCGAAGTAATAGGGGAGCTCCTCCACCGGCCGCGCGAGGCTCAGGAGGCCGTGGTAGTTCTTCGGGTGGTTCATCAGGAAGCGCCCGACCTGGTCGTGCTCGTTCCCGATGCCGGAGCTGAGAAGGAGCCGCGCGTTCTCGATTCCGCCGGTCGCGAGCACGAAAGTCTGCGCCGTCACGCGCACCTCGCGCCCGTCCGACGTGCGCGCGACGCCGGCCGCTACGCGTTCACCTTCGGACTCCAGCCTGAGCAGCGTCGCGTCCAGGTACAGATCGACGCCGTCGGCCTCGAAGACGTGGCGGTGCTCGCGGCCGAAGTTCTGCGGCTCGCCCGCGGCGAGAAAGACCTTCTCCTCGACGCGGGACCACTCGGGGCTGAAGTCCCCGTCCCGCTTGAGTGCGCCGAAGCCGTCGGCGCCGAAGAACGCGAGCGGCGGGAAGCGGTAGCGCTCGGCCGCGGCCTCGTAGAACGGGAGGAGCTCCTCCCGCGCGATCGGCCACCCGGAGTGGCGCAGATACGGTCGCGCCTCCATGTCGCGCTGGTCCAGGGGGCTGGACAGCCCCGCCCACGTCGTCGAGGCGCCGCCGAGGATGCGCTCGCGCGAGTACTCCTTGATCCGGATTCCCTCGCTGACGACCCGGCGCAGCCGGTCGCCGCGGCGCGTCGGCTTGAGTTTCCCGCTCTCGAGCACGCAGATCCGGAGGCCCGCGTCCTTGAGCTCGTTCACCAGCGTCATCCCGGCGGGTCCGGACCCCACGACGCAGAGGTCGTAGTCCGCCAGCTCCGATCGATCGGACGCGCCGAGATCGACGATCATCCGCGTCAGTTTGGAGTCGGCACCATACAAAGGCGAGGACCTCCCCGACGGAGTCGGAGAGGTCCTCGCAAGCGGTCCTGGGTTCGGATCAGCGGCAGTAGAACCGGCGCGGCGAGCGGTAATAGCCGCGGCGGTAGTAGCGGGGCGTGGAGCAGTAAGCGACGCGCCGGTAGCCGCGATACGACCTGCCGCCGTAGTAGCTGTAGCTCACGGTTGGGCCGGAGTAGCAACGCGATCCGAAGCTCACCTTCCCGCGGACTCGGTACTGCGCGTCGGCCGGGGAGCTGAGCAGCGTGAGGGCGCCGACCAGCGTGAGCGCTGCCAGGGACTTCTGGAGAATCTTCATGAGTTTGCCTTTCTCGAAAACCTGCCGGGGTCTCGCCGAGACGAGAGCGAACCCCTTCTCCGTCAACCCGCGTGCCGCCTGGCGAGGACGATGCGCGGCCTGCGAGGGGGCGGCGGGCCCTCGCGTGTCCTTCTCGAAGGTCAGCGATCGTCTCAGTCGCGGGCGATCGTCGTAAGCTGAGGTTCGCCGATGGACTTCACTCGGAACCTTCCCCCGGCGGGGCCGGGACTGTGGCTCCTTCCCCTGAGCTGGATCGCCGGCATCGTCTGGGTCGCGCTCATCTGCCTTCCCTACCTGTTCCTCGCCGGCTTTGCCGGTGGTCCCGAGGATCCGGCGGCGTGGCTCGAGCGGAAGTGTTGGGGCTTCCCTCACGTCGTTTGGCTCGGCCTGGCCAACGGCGGCCTCCTGCTCTTCGCCTTGGGCGACCTCGCGGTGAACGCGCGCGGCGGCATGGGGCTCTTCCGCTGGGTCGGGTACGTGCTCGTCGCCGTTCTCCTCGTCGCGAGCCAGATCGCGCTCGCACGCTGGGTCGACGTTGCGGCGTTCCTGGCCGGGTAGCACGACCGCGGCGTTTGTGGGATCGTGGCCCGCATGATCGCGCGAACGCTTTCTCTTCTCCTCCTTTGCCCGGTCGCGCGCGCCGACGAGGGCGGCACGTGGTCACCCCGAGCCTCGATGAACGTCGCGCGGCAGGAGGTGGCGGCGGCGCGCATCGGGGACAAGGTCTACGTCGCCGGAGGTTTTCTCGCGGGCCTCGCCATCACGCCCACGGCGGAGGTTTATGACACGGCGCTCGATCGGTGGTCGCTCATCGCGCCGATGTTCGCACCGCGCGACCACGCGGCGGCGGCGGCGGCCGGGGGGAAGTTCTACGTGATCGGCGGCTTCGCCGGCGACTTCAGCGCGAAGGCGGACGTTTGGCGCTACGACCCCGCGGCCGATTCGTGGACGGCGGTGGCGCCGTTGCCCGTGCCGCGCGGTGCCGGCGCCGCGGTCGAGCTCGGGGGGAAGCTCTACCACTTCGGCGGCACCGGACCCGGCGGATCCGCGACGAAGACGACGCTGATCTACGATCCGGCGCTCGACGCGTGGAGCCAGGGAGCCGACATGCCGACGGCGCGGGAGCACCTGAACGCGGTCGTGTTCGACGATTCGATCTACGTCCTCGGCGGCCGCCGCGGCGGCTTCGCCTCGTTGGACGCCAACGAGCGCTACTTGCCGTCGACGGACCAGTGGCAGGTGCTGGCGCCGATGCCGACGGCGCGCAGCGCCATGGCCTCCGCCGCCTTCCGCGGCCGCATCGTCGTCGCCGGCGGCGAGGTGCCGGTGCTCTTCGACGACAACGAGGTCTACGACCCGGCGACGAACGCCTGGCACTGCCAGGCGCCGATGCCGATCCCGCGGCACGGCGCGGGCGCCGTCGCGCTCGACGACGGGATCCTGTTCGCGGCGGGAGGGCTGGTTCAAGGCCTTGGACCGACCACGGCGACCGACGTGTTCGAGCCCGCATCGCTCGACGCGTCGCCGCCGTCGCTGTCGCTCGCGGCGGGCGGCGCGCACGCGTTCACGCTCCACGGCGGCAGCGACTTCGCGGGAGACCTCTACATCGTCGCCGGCACGGCTTCCGGCCCGTCGCCCGGCTTCGTCCAGTCCGGCGTCGCGGTGCCGCTCAACCCGGACGCCTACTTCCTCTTCACGCAGACACACGCGAGCCAGCCGCCCTTCGGCGCGACCTTCGGCGTGCTCGACGGGGCGGGGACGGCCGCGGCGAGCTTGACGCTTCCGCCCGGCACGGATCCGGCGCTGGCCGGGCTGACGCTCCATCACGCTTGGGTGCGGCTCGATCTCGCGGTGCCCGGATTCCTCGCGTTCGCGAGCAACGCGGCGCCGCTGGAGCTCCTGCCATAACCTGACGGCTATACTCTCGCGACCTTGGCCCAAGGAACGAGACGGCGGTGGTGGGTTCGCGCGCTGATCGCGCTTCTGGCCGTACCGCTGGCGGTCGGCGTCGCGGAGCTCCTGGTGCGCGCCATCGATCCCTACGGCATCAGCGACACGTTCAACGGCCAAGCGTATCGAGAACGACTGCTGGAGGTCTCGCTCGACACGCCGCGCATCTACAAGCACCGCGCGAACGCCGACGAGAGCTTCCGCGGGTTCTCCATCAGCACCGACGAGCACGGCTTCCGCGGCCCCTCGCACGCGATCCCGAAGCCCGCCGGCACGAAGCGGGTGCTCTTCCTCGGCGACTCGGTGACGATCGGCTGGGGCGTCGACGACGACGAGACCTTCGTCGAGCTGACGGAGAAGGCGCTTTCCGAGACGACCGGCGAGAGCTGGGAGTGCGTCAACTCCGGCCACATGGGCTACGACACGACGCAGGAGCTCGCCACGTTCGAGGAGGTCGGCCTGCTCTACGAGCCCGACCTCGTGGTCCTCGTGTTCGTCGACAACGACGTCGTGTCGACGCACCTGGTCCTCCAGCAGCAGGCCGACCCGCTCGGCAACGAGGGCATGACCGAGGAGGCGCGCCGCGTCGTGGCGATGAACGAGCGCCTGGGGACGTTCCGCCCGTACCTGCCCTACCTCACCGCGCTGCTCCAGTACTACTACGTCCTCTCGAGCCCCGCCGGCCAGGTCGGCTCGGCGGAGCACGCGAAGGAGCTCGGCTTCCCGATCGAGCAAGGCTGGGAAGCTTCCTTCCAATCGATCCTGCGCATCCAGGCGATCTGCGCGGAGCGCGGCATGGGCTTCTGCGTGCTCGACTACTACTCGATCGAGCGCCTCGCCGCGTTCTGCGCCGAGCAGAATGTGCCCTACGACTCGATCGCCTTCACCGAGGAAGAAATGGCCACCGGCGTCCGCAACAGCGCGGTCGACGCCCACGCGAACGAGAACGGCCACCGCATCCTGACCGAGCACGTCCTGGCGAGCCTGGACGAGCTCGGGCTGGTGGATCTGCCGGATTGAAACAAGGGTCGCCTCGGCCCAATCGTCGGCCCTACTTCCTCACCCGCACCGGATACGGAGGCCGCTCCGGCTTCACCGGCGGATTCGCCTCGAGCGCTTCGAGAATGACCTCGATCGCCTTCTCCAACTGAGGGTCCCGCCCAGCGATGACCTCCGCCGGGAGCTGCTCGACCTCGATGTCCGGCGGCACGCCGACGTTCTCGACGCCGAAGCCCTCCTCGGTCCAGAACGCGAAGTTCGGCGCGGTGACCGAGCCGCCGTCCATCAGGACCGGGAAGCCGAGGATGCCGACGAGCCCGCCCCAGGTCGGGCGGCCGACGAGCGGGCCGAGCTCCAGCTTGCGGAACATCCACGGCAGGAGGTCGCCGCCCGAGCCGGCCATCTCGTCGATGATCATCACCTTCGGGCCGAGGATCGCGCCGCGCGGCGTGACTAGGTCGTCGCCGTAGCGCATCGCCCAGTGGCTGATGTACGGCCGGCGCAGGATGTCGATGTAGTAGTCGGCGAAGAGCCCGCCGCCGTTGTGCCGCTCGTCGACGATGATCGCCTCGCGGTCGGCCTGCGGGAAGAAGTAGCGCTTGAAGTAGACGTGGCCGAGCCCCGCGGTGTTCGGCACGTAGACGTAGGCGACGCGGCCGTCGGTGGCCTCGGTGACGTGCTGGATGTTGCCCTCGACCCAGTCGCGGTTGCGGAGTGAGCGCTCGTTCGCGATCGGGACGACCTCCTCGGTGCGCGAGTCGGTTCCGTCGGCGTTGGGGCCGACCGTGATCTCGATCAGCTTGCCGGCCGTGTTCTCGAAGTGGCGGTAGAGGTTGTCCGGAGCCTGGAGCTCGTGTCCGTTGACGGCGAGCAGGAACTCGCCCGCTTGCACGTCGACGCCGGGCTCGGTCAACGGCGCGCGCAGGTCCGGACTCCAGTTGAGGCCGCCGTAGACCTTCGCGAAGCGGTAGCGCCCGTCGACGACCTCGTAGTCGGCGCCGAGCAGGCCGCCGGGGACGCTCTCCGCGCTCAGAAGCGAGTCGCCCCCGCCGACGCCGTGGTGCCCGACCGCGAGCTCGGAGCACATCCACCGGATCAGCCGGTTCAGGTCCGCGCGCGTCGCGAGGTGCGGCAGGAACGCCGCGTACTTGTCGCGCATCGCCGGCCAGTCCGCGCCGTGGAAGCCGGGGTCGTAGAAGTAGTCGCGGTTGATCCGCCAGGCCTCGTGGAAGATCTGCTCCCACTCTCTGCGCGGATCGATGCGCACCTGGAGGCCGGAGACGGCGAGGCTTCCATCGCCGGGTGAGAACGGCGCGCCGGCGTCGACGATCTGCCAGGCATTGCCGTCGGTGACGAGGAGCTTCTTCGTGTCCGCCGAGAGCGCGAAGCCCGCCACGCCCGAGCCGAGCGTGGTCTCCTCGCGCGACTCGAGGTCGAAGCTCACGAGCGAGCCCGGCCCGCCCGGTCCGAACGGGCCGGCTTCGTCGCGCTTCATGTAGAAGAGCTTGCCGGCGGCGCCGGGTTGCAGCGAGGAGTAGTGGGCGGGCTCCATGGGGAGCGCGACGATGCGCTGGCCGACGCCGTCGAGGTCGATGACCGTGCGGTCTTCTTCCTCCTCTCCGTCTTCCTCGCCGGTCTCCTCCTCGTCGCTTGCCTCGTCCTCGCCGTCCTCCGCTTCCTGCTCCTCCCCGTCTTCTTCCTCTTCCTCGATCTCCTCCTCGTCGCTCTCCTTCGCGAGCGGCGACGGCGTGTCCTTGGCGAGCACGACGAGGTAGAGCGCGTTCGTCACCTCGATGTCCGCGTTCGACTGCGCGAACCACGTCCGTGCCGGGCCGGCGTCGGTCGAGGCCGACAGGTAGAGGTACTTGCCGCCGGCGTCGAACACCGGCTCCGCCACGTCGCTCAGTCCCTGCGTGACTTCGTGCGACACGTCCGCCTCGACGTCGTAGAGGAAAAGCCGCCCGAAGTTGGTGTGCGTCGCGAGCGTGTACGCGACCCAGCGCGAGTCCGGCGACCAGGCGTGGCTGAGCTTTCTGATCGGACCGTAGACGGGCTCCTGCCCGATCTTCGTGACGGCGCCGCTCTCGACGTCGAGCACGAAGAGCGACCACGAGTTGTCGACGAAGCTGATCTTCTCGGAATCCGGCGACCAGGCGGGATCCTCGTAGAAGCCGGCGCCGCCGAGCTCGAGCTCGCGCACCTCGCCGCGGCCGTCCTGCGGCGCGATGTGGAGCCTGTACTCGCCGCCCGAGTCCGAGAAGTACGCGATCCAGCGACCGTCCGGCGACCAGGCCGGGTAGCGCTCGTGGACGTCCATCGTGTTCGTGAGGTTGCGCGGGTCGCCCTT
>JANQEJ010000164.1 GCA_028278425.1 Planctomycetota bacterium
CCGCTGCCCCGGCAGGGTTCCGTCTCCCTCGAACAGCGGTTCGCTCGCATCGTCGCAGTCCCACAGACCGAAGCTCTCGCCGTGGCTCACGAGCAACGCGTCGCCGCCGGGAGCGAACCAGACGTGGACCGCCGGCTCCGGAAGAGCGAGCGTGACCTCCGGCTTTGTGGCGCCGATCCTCGACAAGTGCAGCGCTCCCGCCGGATCGATCCAGGCGTAGCGCTCGAGACGATCGTCGAAAGAGTAGGACCGCATCTCCACGGTCGACCATTCCGCCACCTTCCGCAGGTCCGTCAGCGCCAGGCTCGCAACGACCTCGTCCTGAACGTCGCGCCCCTCCCCGAGCACGGCTGCCCGGGCCAGGAGCTCGAGCGCCTCCGCGCGCCGGCCGGATTCGTTGGAGAGCCGCGTCGTGCGCGCGGCGAGCAGGAGCGACTCGCGCAAGCCGCGCCGCTGCTGCAGGCTCGTCCACGAGGCACCGACCGCGAGCGCCACGATCAGAAAGCCCACGAGGGCCAAGAGGCTCGCCGCGAAAGGCGAACGGCGCCAGGCCAGGGAGAGCCGTTGGAGTCTGGGCGTCTCCCTCGCCTGGATCGGGACGTGCGCGAGCCAGCGCTCGAGATCCTTTGCCAGCGCTTCCGCCGAGGCGTACCGCGCGCCGGGATCCTTGCGCAGACAGGTCAGCACGATCGTCTTCAGGTCGCGCCGCACGCGCGCCTGCTCGAGCAGCGGAGCGGGCTCGCCGGCGCAGATTTCGCGCAGGAGCGCGGAGATCGAGTCGCCCTGAAAGGGCGACTGCCCGGTCAGCATCTCGAACAGGATGCAACCCAGGGCCCACACGTCCGCTCCGACCGTCAGCTCCGAGGTGAGCGTGATCTGCTCCGGCGCCATGTAGAGCGGCGTTCCGACGAGCATCCCTTCGAACGCCGTCTCGCCGGCGTCCAGGCGTTTGGCGATGCCGAAGTCCACCACGTGGGGAACGCCGTCGGCGGAGATCAGGATGTTGGAGGGCTTCAGGTCCCGGTGGAGGAGTCCGCGTTGGTGCGCGTGGTGCACGGCCCACGCCACGGTCGCGAGAAAGCGCGCGGCCGCGCGCGCTTCCCAGGGATCGCCGATCCGGGCCGCCAGGTCCTCTCCCTCGACCCAGCGCATGCTGAAGAACGGCCGCCCCTCGAGTTCGCCGACCTCGTAGACCGGGACGATGTTGGGGTGATCCAACCGCGCCACGGTCTCGGCCTCGGCGCGAAAGCGTTCGATCTCGCTCTCCTTGGCGAGCGTGCCGAGGCGCAGCAACTTCAGCGCGACCGTCCGATCGAGCGACACCTGCCGCGCCCGCCAGATAACGCCCGACGAGCCGACGCCCACTTTCTCGACCAGCTCGTAATCCCCGACGAGCATCCCCGGTGCGGGCGCGGACTCGGCGGTCTCGATGAACCGCTTCACCACGGGCGGCAGAATCGGCGCCCAGGTTCCGGCCTCCTCATAGTCCTCGACGAGCTTCTCCAGGCGAGCGCCGCGCCCGGGGTCGCGCGCGCGCACCGCGCCGACGAGCTCTTTCCTGGCGGCGCCCTCGCGCTCGAGCGCCTCGAAAAAGAGCTCTTTTGTCGTCCTCCCGTCGGCGTCCTCGGGTGCTTCTTTCATCGACCGTCGCCTTGGCGGCGCTTCGCCGATCTCCCCTCCTTGGTACGCCGTTCCGGCGATCCCGACAAGCAGAAAGGACGGCTCGCGGTGAGCGGACCCTGCCGATCCGACACTATCGACTTTCCGGCACGCCTTCGGAAGGCTCGAAGGACAGCCCGACGCGCACCGGGGCAAAGGACACGGAGCACCCCAACTCTCGCAGCCATGCCGCCATCGCATCGTGGCAGTTGTGGAGGAACCAGAACCTGTCGTCGTGCTCCACGAAGAACAGGTCGTAGGTGTGGTTGTAGATTTCGCCGTCTCCGTGGTCGGCGTATTGCTCCGCAAGCCGCCGCCTGAGTCGGGTCGCTTCGTCTCCTCCGACGACGATCGGGAACAGCGTCGAGTAGGGATAATGGGCTTGAAGTCCCGCGACGTCGATCGCGGCAAGGCTCTTGCGACCGAGGGTCCCCTTCGTCGGCCACAAGACGGTGTCGAACGCGTGGTACCAGCGGTCTTTCCGGAGCGCGTACCAATCGTAGTCGCCGAACCCGTACTCCACGAACCCTCCAATCTCACCGGGTAGGAGCAACGCCTTGTGCCGGGCCTCCTTGCGGAGGAAGACGGTCACCGGATCCCTGGGATCGGATGGAGGCTCGATGGTGGACGTGCAGCCGCTGTGGCCGAGGACCACGACGGTCGCGAGCAGCATCCCCAACAACCCGGGAAGCCGCGGCTCCTCCAAGTTCGCCCTCAGGGCGCGTTGGCGAACAACCCGTTGCTCGCCGCCCCCCCCTGCGGTCCGCCGGGGTCCACGGTCCAGGCCTGGAGGAAGACGCCGAGGCCGGGCGTCGGGTACCAATCGCCGCTCAAGCTGACCTCACCGACGGCGTCGGTCAGGTAGATCGCGATCCCGTCGGGGGAAGGGACGAGGGTGCCGCCGGCGATCGGAAAGTCGATCCGGTGGAAGCCGAAGACGAGGACGCCGGGACTGTTCTCGAGCGCGCCGAGCAGCTCGAGGTTGAACACCGAGCCGGGCAAAAGGGAACCGCTCCCGTGGAGCTCGGGAATGCCGTGCGTACCGGCGAGACCGAGCCCCAAGTCGTTCCACACCGGCGGGGTGCTAAGGGGGATCACCTCGTAAGCCGAGAGCTTGGGGCGATCGACGCTGGCGTCGAACTCCATGTCGAGCGCTCCGTCCGCGACGCTCAAGTCGAACTCGTGAACCGCGGCCGTCGCGGGGCCCACGTCGGCGGTGATGTCGTAGTCGTCGAGCACGAGCTGGCCTTCGAGGCGCACGTCGAAGATCCGCTTGCCCGCCGAGCTCCAGAAGATCTCCGCGAAGTGGAGCCGCACGCGGTACTGCCCGGGGACGAGCGCCAACGAGTAGTCGAAGGCGAGCGGAGACGAATCGCTGCCGGTGCGCTCGGTCCAGTAGAGCTCGTCGCTGTCGGTGCTCTGGACGTCGCCGACGCCGGGGTTCGAGAAGGACTTCCCGCTGAGGTAGCCCGCGTCGGCACACCACGGCTGGGCGAGGCTCAGGTTGGTGCCGCCGGCGTTGACGTACAGATGTCCGCTCGGGAGCCCCACGTCGGCGGCGCGCGTGTAGCTCTTTGTCACGGGCGTGAAGGCGGTCGGCCCCCCGCCGGTCAGGAGGATGTCGTCTCCGATACGCTTCGCGCCCGGCGCCAGCAGCGGCGTCGGCATCGTGGCGAGCCCGGCCCACGTATTGCCCACCGGATCATAGGCGGTCATTTCGGGAACCGCGCCGATCCCCAGGGTGTTGGCGCGCCCGCCCGCGATGACGATCTTGCCGTCGGATTCGAACGTGGAGGGTTCGAAGTGCGAGCGCGGTATGGGCAGGCTCGCGAGCGCCGTCCAGCCGCTCACCGGGTCGAACGCGGACACGAAGTCGACGTCCTGCGGGTTCGTGTCGTGCCGGAACTGACCGCCGACGACGTAGCCTCGCCCTTGGAACGCGATGGCGCCGAAGTGGTTGCGCGGGATGGGCAGCGGAGCGGCGAGGACCCAGCCGGCCGCGACGTTGTCCAGGTCGAGGATCCAGTGCTTCTCGCTGTCGGTGTCGCGATCGGCTTCCACGCCGCCGACGAAGCTCAGCTTTCTCCCGAGAAGGAAGAGGCCGCCGCTGCCTCGCGGTTCGGGCAAGGGAGGTCCGGCGCTCCAGACGTCGAGGTCGACGTCGTAGGTCCAGACCTCGTCGGTGACGAAGCCGGGATGATCGCCGACGAAACCGCCCGCGACCCAGACCGTCCGGTCGTCGATGGCGATGCCGTAGTGGGTCACGGGAGTCGGCATGTCGGCGAGGCTCGACCAACCGTCCGTCGCCGGGTTGTAGGCGTGGACCGTCGGACTCGCGATCAGGTTCGTGGTGAAGCCACCGAACGACACGAGACGGTCGTCGATCACGAGCGTCGGCGCCTCGACCTTCGCGACCGGCGAGGGCGCGACCTCGTTCCATTCGCACGGGCTCTGGCCCAGGCTCGAAGCCGCCATGCCCGCACCGACGAGAACCGACAGGATGCCGCGCCGAGTGATAACTCTTTCAGGCACGATCTGCGACATGGACGAATCGCCACCGATCGGTTTCTCCGGATCGGGGCGGACTGGGAAATCATAGCACGCGTGAGCTTCCGCGCCGTTGGATCCGCCACTGGCCGCCCGATTCGTCCGAATTGCTGCTCCCGACGGCGGCGTTGCGGTAGCTTGGACGACCCCGCCCCGTGAAGGGAGAGTGCCCGTCATGCGAACCGAGCTCACCGGAGTCTTCCGTCCCGCGTTTGCGTTCGTTCTTTGCCTGCTGCCCGCGCTGGGCACCGCGCAGATCACCGAGATCATGGACGCCTCGGGCGACGGCGCGGGCAATCCGCTCGATGCACCTCGCTTCATCGCGGCGGACGCGTCGGGCAACGCCTACATCGGCGCGCTGCACTCCGACAACGCTTTTCAGGTCACCCTCGCCGGCGCCATCACGGAGATCATCGATCCGACGGGCGATGGGATCGGAAACCCGCTCGATGCGACCGAAGGCGTCGCGGTGGACGCATCCGGCAACGTCTACGTCGCGGGTCTCTTCACCGACAACGTGTTCAAGATCACTCCGGGCGGGCAGATCACCGAGATCATCGACGGGACGAGCGGCCTGGACGAAGGCTTCGGCCTCGCCGTGGACGGCGCGGGCAACGTCTACGTCACGGGCAACGTGAGCGACAACGCCTACAAGATCACCCCCGGGGGAACGATCACGGAGATCATCAACGCGAGCGGAGACGGGCTCGGCAACGTCCTGGACGAAACGAGCGGCGTGGCCCTGGATGCAGCGGGTAACGTGTACGTGACCGGAACGACGAGCGGCAACGCTTTCAAGATCACTCCCGGTGGCGTGATCACCGAGATCATCGACGAAACGGGGGACGGCCTGGGGAACCCGCTGGAAAGGCCCGAAAGCCTCGCCGTCGATCCGTCGGGCAACGTCTACGTGACCGGGTCCTTCAGCGACAACGTGTTCAAGATCACGCCGGGCGGAACGATCAGCGTGTTGATCGATGAAACGGGAGATGGCGCCGGAAAGACGCTGGCAGGCCCCGCGGGCGTCGCGATCGATGGAGCCGGGAACGTCTACGTGGCGGGCCGGCAGAGCGACAACGTGTTCAAGATCACCCCCGCCGGAGCGATCGTCGAGATCATCGACGAGACCGGCGACGGAGCGGGCAACTCGCTCAAGCTCGCCGATCAGCTCGCGGTGGACGGCTTGGGCAACGTCTACGTGACCGGGCTGATCACCGACAACGTGTTCAGGATCGGGCCCTGCCCGACGCTGGCGTCCGCCGAAGTCTCCCGCCCCGGCGTGCCCCCCAACCCCGACGTCTTCCTGCCCGGAGTCACCTCCGGCCCGGTCGTCGGGCGGACCTGGGACCCCGTCATCGACCACTCGACGTTCTTTCCCGGCGCGATCACGGACTTCATGGGGATCTCCGCGACGGCGCTCAACACGCCGACGGGCATCGGCACGCTTCTCTGCGCTCCCCCACTCCCCGGGTTGACGTTCACGGCTTCCGCAGGAGTTCCCTTCGCCGTTCCGGTTCCGGCCGACTGCGTGCTGGTCGGCGTCTCGCTCTGTTCTCAGGGAGGCGCCTTGGACGCGTCGACGATCGCCCTGACCAACGCGCTGGACATCACGGTCGGCTCGCTCTGATCCGCGCGAGCTCGTCCGACCTCATGAGCCTGGTTCGCGCCTTCCACTCCGCCAAGAGTCATTGAGCAGGAAACGTGGGCCTACGATCCAGTGACTTCAGGCGCGCTCCGCTCTGGGCCAAGCTCGTCGGGCTTGGGAGCGCCGTGACGGTTCTCTCGACGTGGATCCGCGTCTTCGGCATCGAGTCCCAAGTGTCCCTCGGCGCGGGCGGCGCTTGTGCGCTCGTCGCCTACCTGGCGGTCCTCTTCCTCGGAAGCTGGGTCCGGCGGGATCGTTCGGACGCCTGAGTCGTCGCACCGAGCGCCGTTTGTTTGCGCCGGGCGGCCCCAACGGCTTCCGGGTTCCTGTACCCTCGAGCCCACGAGACCGAGTCCCCCAAACCCTCGCACCGCACCAAGGACAGCCGATGCTCCGTCCCGCTCAAGCCCGAATTCGTGAGAGCCTGTCGATGCTCTTCGCCGGCGCCCTGCTCGCCGGTTCAGCCGGGGCTCAGGAGCTCCAAACGGAGCTCGTCCTCTCCGCCAGCGAGCCCACCTGGGTCGGCTCCCCGCCGGGTGACGACCGGATCTTCGTGCTCGAGCAGAACCAGGCGGACGTCGAGGTCTTCGACGCGAACGGCGCGTACCTCGGCAAGTTCCTCGACCTCTCGGGCAAGGTCGTGTCGGGGGGCGAACGCGGGCTCCTGTCGCTGGCGTTCCATCCGGACTTCGAGACGAACGGCCACGTCTTCGTCTACTTCGACAACACGGGCGTCAGCACCCGCATCGAGCGCTACACGGTCACGCCGCCGAGCGGCGGCGCCGCCGACCCGGCGAGCGCGACGCTCATCATCGAGCAGCAGCAGCCGACGTCGAACCACCGCGGCGGAAACCTCCAGTTCGGGGACGACGGCCTCCTGTACTTCGCCTTCGGCAACGGCGGCGGAGGAGGTTGGTGCAACGCGCAGGACGGCGACACCCTGCTCGGGAAGATGATCCGGATCGACGTCGACACGGACGACTTTCCGGGGGACCCGCAGCGCAACTACGGGATCCCGCCTTCCAACCCCTTTCTGAGCGACCCGACGATCCTGGACGAGATCTATCACCTCGGTCTCCGCAACCCCTGGCGCTGGGCCTTCGATCCCGCGAACGGCGACATGTACGTCTCGGACGTCGGCGGCGACTTCGAGGAGGTTCATTACGTCCCTTCGGGAGCGAGTGGCGTCAACTTCGGCTGGCCCGTCAAGACGGGGAGCCTCTGCTTCGGACCCGGTACCTGTCCGGCCACCTCGCCGGCCTGCGCCTCCCTCGCCGACCCGATTCACGAGTACGCCCACGGCGACTTCGGCGCGCCTCCGTGCGCGGTGATCGGCGGTCTGGTCTACCGCGGGAACGGCATTCCCGGCCTCGACGGCACCTACTTCTTCGGGGACTTCTGCGCCGGCGACGTGTGGAGCTTCCGGTACGACCCGGTGCTCGGCGTGCAGGAGCTGACGGACCGCACGGTCGAGCTCGACCCTCCCGGACCGCAGACCTTCGACACGGTGAGGAGCTTCGGCTACGACGGCGATGGTGAGATCCTGATCGCCGACAAGTCCTCGATCTTCCGGATCGTGAAGGTGGCCGGCCTCGAGGCCGACGTGCCCACGTTTTCCGTCTCGGGCGGCGGAACGCAGACGCTCAGCCTGACCTCGTCCAGCGACTTCTCCGGCGACCTTTACGTCCTCACCGGCTCGATCACCGGCACGTCCGGCATCACGTTCGGGATGGTCACGATTCCGCTGACCTTCGACGGCTATACGCTGCACACGCTGCTCAACCCGAACCTGCCGCCGCTCTTGAACAACGTCGCCAACCTGGACGGAAGCGGCGCGGCGACGGCCTCGTTCACGGCGGGTCCGGCCGAGCTGCCGGCGTCGCTCGTGGGGCTCACCGCCTACCACGCGTTCGCGGTCTTCGACCCGATCTTCCCCGCCGCGGCCAGCAACTTCACGACGATCGAGTTTCTGCCCTGACGGGCTGGCGCGACCCCGCGCGCACGAGGATTCGGATCGCCAGCACCGCGAAGAAGCTCTTCACGACGGCTCCGGGGAGGAACGGCGTCAGTCCGTGCTCGATCGCGGGCGCGAAGCCGATGGCGAACGCGAGCCGGGCGATCCCGCAGGCGAGGATTACGGCGTGCGCCAAAAGGGCCCAGCTACATTGCACAACGAAGGAAGCCGAACCGGCGATTCGAGCGGCCAGTAGAGCGCCTGGCACGAAGCCGAGGACGTAACCGCAGCTCCGAAGCTCGAGGAACGAAAGCCCCGGTGCGCGGGCGAAATCGGCGAGGACCGGAAGTCCGACCAGAGCCGCGAGCAGGTAAGCCGCCACGGCGGCGAGGGCTCGCGACCTGGGAAGCCATCCGCCGACGATCACGACCGCCAGCGTCTGCAACGTCATCGGGACGGGCGTCATCGGAACGCTCACCCACGCGCCCACCGCGATCGCGGACGCTCCCACCAGCGCGGCGAAGGTGAAACGAAGCGAGGCCGTCAAGGCCGTACTGTGTCAGTTCGCCAGCCGGTAGGCCAACATCCGGCCGGTCTGCTTGCCCTCGCCGGAGACGCCGGCAAGGCGAGGTAGAGAAGCAGGCCGAGCAGCAGCGTCTTGATGGGAACCCTCCGGGTTGCACCCCATTGGACTGGGGCGCGCTGATTCCGCCAAGAGCCGCAACCTCTCAGAAGGCCGCGTCCAGAACGAGCACGGCCTGGCCGTTGCCGAGCTGGAGCGGCAGCGGCTCGCTCGGATGGAACGCGATGACCTGCGTGTAGACGAGCGCGGACGGACCGGGGATCAGCGCGATCGGTACGGAGACCTGCTGCGGACCGCCGGCCGGAAGCGACTGGCTTCCGACGAACACCAGCGCGGCTGCGTCGATGAGCGCGGTTCCTCCGAGCGCCGGCGCGAACAGCGGCACGTGGTCCAGCGCCGCGAAGTGGAGCACGAGATCGCCGGGCACGCCGGAATAGGTCACCGCCAGGCTCTGCCCCTCGCGCACGGGGTGCGAGGCGTCCACGCGACGCGCGGTGCCCGGAATGAGCGTCAGGGTGCCGAACGCGGCGTCGACGTCCGCTCCGGCCGGGCCGGGGAAGCAGGCCGCGCCGCCGGCGGGCCCGCCCGACCCGCCCATCGCCGCGTGGTCGTGAAGCTGAACGTCGGCGGCCGCGTCGTCGAGGATGAGACCGGGACCACCGGGACCGCCGTCGAAGCAGGAGCCGCCGAAGATGTCGAGGAACGCCGCGCCGCCGAGCCCGCCGAAGAAGGTCGACCCCGACGCGTAGAGGAACCCGTCGCGCACGCGCGCGCCGGCACCGCCGACGAAGCCCGGTCCCGGCGAGCACGGCGTCGGGCCGGTGCCGCCGCGCACGATGCAGTCGTACAGGTGCGCCTCGGAGCCGCCCCGGACAAGGAGCCCGTCGCCTCCGG
The DNA here is from genome assembly GCA_028278425.1 of Planctomycetota bacterium. GTDB lineage: Bacteria > Planctomycetota > UBA1135 > UBA1135 > JANQEJ01. Next base: position 9,283 of record JANQEJ010000164.1, read on the forward strand.
AAATCAGGAACGCGCCGCCCGAGCCGCCGCGGAGCTCGCAGCGCACCAGCGACGCAGAGCTCGAGTTCTCGATGACCGCCCCCACGCCGACGACGAAGCGCGGCTGGCTCGTGCCTTCGAACAGGCAGTCCTCGGCCCAGACCTCCCCCGCGCTGTCGAGGACGCGCAAACCCGCTCCGCCGAAACCGGACTCCACGTTCAGCCCGCGGAGCACGATCGAGTCGCCCGCGGCGAGGTTCTGCACGGTCAGCGTCTCGGTGAGCTGCACGTTGGCGCCCACGTCGGCCGAGATGACGAGCGACTTCGAACCGATCGCCAGCGCGCCGTAGGTGCCGGACTTCACGAGCACCGTGTCCCCGGGCTGCGCCGCGGAAGCGGCGGCGTCGATGGTCGTGAACGGCCCCGCGCCGGGGTCGACGACGAGCACGTCCGCGCCGGCGCGCGCGGCGAGGAGGAGGGCGAAGACGAAACGCGCGATGGCCTGCATGACGAGAGTCCCGAGGTTGAATCAGGGGGCGAGCAGGGTCTGTTTCAACCCGGGGCTCGCCGCGAAGGGCACAGGCCCGGGCAACACGCCGGCGCCGAAGGGGTCGCCGAACATCCCGACCTGCGTGTAGACGGTTCCTCCGACGATCCCGGGGTCGTTGGGAATCGGTGTCGGCACGAGACGCGGCACCTCCGGCGGCGGGTTCAGCGCGAAGGCCGTCTGGAACAACGCGACCGGGACGGCCGGCGTGATGGCCACGAGGAACGGCGTCGTCGCCGGCGCTCCCGCGTGCGCGATGAGGCCGAAGGCCGTGCTCGAGACGTTCGTGATCTCGTAGGTCCAGGCCGCGTTCCCGATGACCGGCGCTCCACCCAGCGGACGCAACCGGGGCGCGCCGGCCGTGCCGTCGGTCGCCGCGCCGTAACGGGCCACGCCCGGAATCGCCGGCGAGCGGTAGAGGTCGAAGAAGCCGAGGGTCCCGGGCCGGTTCGAGACGAAGAAGAGCTCCGAGCCGTCGTCCGCCACCGACATGAGGTACTCGTTGTAGGTCGTGTTCAGCTCGAACACGTTCTCGACGACGGTCCACGGAGAGCTCGTCGTCGGCCGCATCGCCACCCAGATGTCGAGGCTCGTCAGGAACCCCGAGGGGTTGAGCTCGCTCCCGGGGCGGTTGGAAGCGAAGTAGAGGGTGAGCTCGTCCTCCGTCACGGAGGGGAACTTGTCGTCGAACGGAGTGTTGAGCTCCGCGACGGGCTGCGGCGCCGCCCAGGGCGCGCTCGCGTCGGCGCGCGAGGTCCGGTAGAGGTCGAAGCCGCCGGAGCCCCCGGCTCGGTTGGACGTGAAGTAGAGCACGAGCCCGTCCGGCGTCATCGAGTAGCCCATGTCCCGGTCCACGGAGTTGATGCCCGGAACGCGCACCGGCGCCCCCCACGGTCCGCCGGGACCTGTGCGGGTCGCGATCCACGCGTCGTCGGTTCCGTCTCCGCCCGGCCGGTCGGACGAGAAGATCATGACCGTCCCGTCGGCATTGGTCGTCGGCGTGTGGTCGCGGAAGGCGGAATTGAGCGCGGCTTCGTTCGTCGCGGGCCCGAACGGGGCGCTCGGGGTCGCGCGCTGCGCGAACCAGAGGTCGAGATCGCCCGCTCCGCCCGCCTGGTCGGACGCGAAGTAGAGCGTGAGCTTGTCGTGCGAGATCTCGGGCTTCGCCTCGAAGCCCGGCGACGAAAGCCCGGACAGGTGCTCGACGAGCGACTCGTCGAAGAGGGAGCGCTCCTGCGCGGCAAGCGGCAGGGCCGCGGCCGTGGCGAAGGGAGCGAAGACGGCGAGACGAAAGCGGTTCATGGAGCAGGCCTCCTCGTCGGGATTGAAGCGCGTCGTCGAGACTAGTCGCGCTCGCCGGCACGGTGATGCAGGTGCCGGGTCAAAGCTGGGTTTCGGTCGCGCCGATTCGCGAAGAAAAACGAGGGGGCCGCCGTCACCGCGCCGCCGAGACCTCGTAGCGCGGCGCCTTCCTACGGCGTGCACCCGTCCGGTTGGCGCGAAGGTCCAGTCGGAGTAGTCTGCGCCGCTCCCGGCGAGAGCGTGAGACCGCTCTCCCGACCCGACAGAGCCCTTCCTGTCCTCCCGAGCGCCCGTTGGGGCGAACCCCTCATGCTCCTCCCCACCCTAGCCGTCGCGTTGACCCCGAGCATCGTCCCCCAGGAGCAGACCTGGCCGCAGTTCGGCGGTGTCGGCCGCTCGGCCGGCACGATGGACCAGAGCATCCCCGATTCTTTCGGTCCCGAGGAGAACGTCCTGTGGCGCGCGCCAGTGCTCGCCGGGAGCTCGTCTCCGTGCGTCTGGGGCGACCGGCTCTTCCTGACGGGGTTCGAGAGAACGAAGCTCGCCGTCCTGTGCTTCGATCGCCGGAGCGGCAACCTGACCTGGCGCACCGACTTCGAGCGGACGGGAGAGGAGACGTTCGATCACCCGGCGGGCTCGCCCGCCGCGGCGACGACGTGCACGGACGGCGAGCGCGTCATCGCCTACTTCGCCGCCTACGGACTGGTCGCCCTGGACATGGACGGCGAGGTCCTGTGGGAGAAGAGACTCCCGTTCGTCGCGAGCCAGTTCGGCGAGGGCACGTCCCCCGTTCTCGAAGGCGGCGCCGTCTATTTGGTGCGGGACCTCGACGAGGGCTTCTCCGCCGTCTACTGCCTCGACGCGAAAACGGGCGAGGAGCGCTGGGTCACGGCCCGCCCCGAAGCGGGAGCGAACTTCGGCACGCCGGTGATCTGGGGAGACGAGCTCGTCGTCGCGGGCAGCTCCGTCTTGAAGGCGTACGACCGGAAGACCGGCGAAGCCAGGTGGTGGGTCAACGGGTTGACCGCCATCGTGTGCCCGTCACCGGTCGCCTCGCCGGACGCGCTCTACTTTGGAGGCTGGTCCACGCCGAACGTTCAGCCGGAGAATCGCTTGGCGACGGGCTTCGAGCTCGGCGGGAAGGTCACCAAAGAAGCCCTGAAGGACGTCCCCAGCCTGTTCGGCGCGCTGGACGAGGACGGCGACGGCGCGCTGTCCCCGGAGGAGATTCCGGCGGGCCGCGCCAAGGACGCGTTTTCGCTCTTCGACTTCAACAAGAGCGGCGCCTGGGAGCAGTTCGAGCTTCAGGGTCTCGTCGCGATGCCCACCGCGCCCGGCAAGAACGTCCTCGTCGCGGTCCGGCCGGGCGGCGAGGGCGACGTCACCGGCTCCCACGTCATGTGGCAGAAGCGCCGCGGCATCCCCTACGTCGCCACGCCGCTCCTGTACGAGGACCGGCTCTACTACTTCAAGAAGGGCGGCTTCGCCTCCTGCATCGATGCGAAGACGGGCGAGGCCTACTACGAAGCCGAGCGCACGGGCGTTCCCGGCGAGTACTACTCGACCCCGGTCGGTGTCGGGGACCGCGTGCTGGTCGCCTCCCACTCCGGGACCGTGCTGGTCCTCGGCACCGGCGACGAGCTCGAGATCGTCGCGCGCAACGACTTCGGGGAGAGCATCACCGCCAGCCCGGCCGTGGTCGAAGACACGCTCTATCTGCGGACGGCACGGCACCTGTACGCGATCGGCGAGGCCGACCGCGACTGACGATTCGGAGGACGGGCTCAGTCCTTCTCGGCAAAGAGGCCCGAGCCTCCGCAGGGCCGGCACATGAAGAAGCCCGAGCCACCGCAGTCCGGACACGCGCTGTCGCCCGTCGGGTTGCCCGTTCCGGCGAAGCGCGTCCCGTAGCCTCCGCACGAGCCGCAAGTCACGCGACCGGAGGAACTGCAGGCCCCACAGCCGACGACGCTCCACCCGAGGTCCGCGAGCAGAGCTTCGGCGGCTATGCCCTCGTCCGACGCGCGGTCCGCGCGAACCGCGTCGAGGAAGTCCTCCATCGCGCCGTCGACGTCTCCCCCCTCGGTGCGGAGCTGGCCGCGGAAGATGGCGCCCTCCTGCCACCAGTCGATCTCCAGCGACCGGCTGACGTCGAGAAGAGCTCCTTGCCGGTCTTCGGTGGCCCGCCGCGCTTTCGCGCGGTACCAGAGCGTCCAGTCGTCCCAGTGCCGCGTCCGCAGGGAGAGACTGCAGGACGCGATCGCTTCGGAGTGCCGTCCCAGCTCGAGCCGCGCCTCCGCCAGAGCGCGGTGACACAACCCGGGGTCGTATCCGTCTTCGAGAGCCTTCGCATACATCCCCTCGGCGGCCTTCCAGCTCTCCCGGTCCTTGAGCAGGTTCCCGGCCTCGTACCAGGCGAAGGCGAGTCGCGCGTCCTGTCCCGCCGCGCCTGGTATTCCTGGATGGCCCCGTTCGCGTCGCCCCGCTTCAAGCGCGCGTCCGCCAGGCCGCAACGAGCGAGCGCGAACTCGGGGTCGGCCGACAGCGCGGCGCGGAAGTGGCGTTCCGCCCCCTCGGCGTCCTCGTCTTCGTGCAGCAGGATGCTGCCCATCAAGAAGCTCAGCCAGGCGTCCCCGGGATTCCGGGACAGGAACCCCTCGACGAGGTCCCGCGGGTGCCGGCGCACTCGGCCGCGCTCGTAGGCGAGGTCCTGGAACTCGCGGTCCGACGTTCCCGGGGGCAACGTCTCATCCGTGATCGAGCGCGCGGGCCAAGTCAAGTGCCGGGCCTTCGGGTCGAGTCGAACGGCGCGCGTGAGCAGCTCCTTGCGTTCCGAGAGGTCGAGAAACGCGTTCGTCCGATCCGCCAGGAGCCCGGGCGTCGGATAGTCCGATGCGGCCCCCTTAGCCAGGGCCTCGTTGGCCGCCGCGTCGTCGCCGAGGCGGGTGCGGCAGAAGGCCAGCCGCTCGTAGACGGCGCCGCAGTCCTCGAGACCGTCGAGGGCCTTCTCGTAGTGCTTCGCGGCCCTGGCGTAGTCGACGTCCCATTCGCGCAGGCTTCCGTCGAAGGCCCGGCCCAGGTGGTAGTGCGCGACCGCGAACCGGGGCTTGATCTTCACGGCGGCCTCGAGATCGCGAACGGCGTCGGAGAGCTCGTCGTTCCGGATCTTCCAGTTCGCCCGGGCGAAGTAGGCCAGGTGGTCCTTGTGCTTGGCGACGGCCGCGTCCAGCTCGCGCCTCGGGTCGTCGGAGGCCCAGATGGAGAGCTGGCCGACCCAAGACTCGCGTTGCATCGCGACCGCGCGGGTGAGATGCCGCTCGGCCTCGTCCAGCCGGCCCGCGAGAGCACAGATCTTGTACATCTCGCGGAAGTGAAAGGGCAGGCCGTAGTCGTCGCGGAGAGGAAGCGCGGTTCGATAGTCCGCGAGGGCTTCGTCGAAGCGCCCCTGCTCGAACCGGCACCAGCCGCGATACACGAGCGCGTAGGCACGCTCCGGGTCGAGCTCGAGGCAACGGTCGAAGCCGCCTTCGGCCGCGGCGTAGTCTCCCGCGTCGAAGTCCATCATCGCGCGGGTGAAACAGTCCTCCGCTCTCAGGGCGGCCGAGCCCCCGTTGCCCTGTGCCTCCGTCGCCGAAGGCCCGCAGGCAAGAAGTCCGAACGTCAGGAACGACTGGACGCGAAGAGTCCGGGCAAGCATGGGATTCGCCTCCTCGACGAGGGTGTCGTGACCATCCTATGGCCCTCGGGGGCAAAAGGAGCGTCGAAGCGACCCCGTCACCGACAACGGGACGTGCTCTGTGGGAACCAAGAAGGAAGGCGACGGCGTTCGTGGGCACCATGGTGCTCAGCCGAAGCAGAGGAGACTCTCTGCGGGTGGCGTCACCGCTTCGCGCGGCACAACGCCGCCCCCGCGACGAACGTCGTGTCTTGCCCTTCGATCGCGCGAAGCCGGACGCGAAGCTCGCCGCTCCCGTGCTCCGGCGGAACCGGAACGCCCAGCCAGCGAAATCCGTCGTACCCGCCCTGTTGCAGACGGGTCGCCTCGCCGTTCGGCCACACCAGCTCGCCGCCGCGTGTGTCGTCGCGCGCGCCCCAAAGAAGAAGAAGCTCGAGCTCTCCCGCCGCGTCGCCCGGGTCGAGCGCGAGAATGAGATCGCTCGCGGCCGTGTCCACGTAGCGAAGGCCGTGGTGCACGCCGTCGCGACGCAGCAGGCGTGCGTCGACCGTCTCGCGGCCGGGCACCGCGAGGCCGGTCCACCGGCCGACCGCCGGGGAGTCCGCGTCCTCGACGTCGACGCGGTGCACCGCGATCGCCGCGGGAGCGTCTTCCGCGGGCGGAAGGGGGAGCGTGACCGCGCGTGCTTCGCCCGGGCCGACCTCGAGCTCGATCGGCTCCGCGCCGCGCGCGAGCACGCGCAGGTTGCGCTTCCACGGGAACGGGTGCGTCACGACGAGGCGCAGCTCCGCTCCGACCGCGCCCGCGACGCGCGGGCCCTTCACGTCGATGCGGAGCCCCGCGTCGGAGGACGACGGCAGCGCGCGGACGCGAATGCCGCGGACCTCGCCGGCTTCGAGCGCCACCGGGACCCCCTCCGCGAGCCGGGCGCCGAGGAGAACGCGCGGCGCGCGCCCTTCCTCCTCCAGGGCGTACCACTCGTCGCCGGCCACGGTGAACCACTCGAGGTCCTCGTTCACGCGCGGGATGTCGATCGGGAGGCGCATGTGCTTCTGGTGACGCGGCACGTCGAAGCGCCACACGCCCTCGTAGGGCTCTTCGCACGCGAGCACCGCGTCGATCCCGTCCGTCGCCGCCCGCGCGCCGAGCAGGACGTCGCTGCGATAAGGCGAGAGCGACGTGCCCTGCGTCAGCCAGCGCGCGACGAGTCGCGCGCTGCGCATCACGTTGCCCTCGCCGTAGCTCTCTCCCGGACGGTGGTTGTTCGTGTTGGCGCGCTCCAAGAGCGCCGCGGTCATCCTCCGCACCCACTCCGAAGCAGGCTCGTGCGGGACGCGGTTCATCAAGAGAAGGGCGCTCTCGATCGCGTCCGCGTAGCCGTCGTCGTTGGGCCAGTGCTCGTGTGCTCCCGCGGACATCGCATCGAGGCAGCGGCGCAACATCGGCGTGCAGTCGACGTCGCCCCGAATCCGCTCAAAGGCGAGCATGGCGCCGAAGGTGTAGCCGAAGGTGTCGGGCGTCGCGCCGCGGATCGGCTCGAGGGTCTGCGTATCCAGGCCGGTGTGCAGCAGCCCCTCCTCGGTCAGGCCGCGCGCCGCGACGAGCTCGAAAACGCCGCCCAGATACGCGCGCAGCTCGCCGGCGATCGGCGAGCCCGCGCGCTCGAGCGCCAGGAGGGCTTCGGTCAACCCGTTCAGGATCTCGCTCCCGTGATCGACGAAGAGCAGCCTCCGGTCGATCGGCGTGCCGGCCGCGAAGTCGAAGCGGTGGCACGGCAACCCGTTGCACTGCGGGCCGACGACCTCGACGTAGGCGCGCGCGATCCGCTCGATGTCCGGAACGTAGCGCGGGTCGCCGGTGTAGAAGTAGAGCCGCGAGAGAACCTGCAGGATCTCTCCGTTCACCTCCGCGCGGTCCGAGGGCAGCGTTCCCCCGGTCGCGAGCTCGCGGAAGCGGACGAGATCCTCCGCGATGCCGAGCAGCCGGTCGGTCCACGCGCTGTCGCCCAGCGACTCGAGCAGCGGGAGCAGCCCGTCCTTCGCGTACTCCGCCGCGCCGTAGATCAACCGGTCGAGCTTGGGCTCCAGGAAGTAGAACTCGAGTTGCTCGAGCTCGAGCGCGTCGGGAAGCTTGCCCCACCGCGGCGTGAGCGCGATCTCCGCCGCGAGCAGCCGGCGCATGCGCTCGCGATCCTCGGGGCCGCCGACCCACTCCGCGGAGAGCACGAGGAACGGAAAGAGGTCCGCCCCCGCGTTCTCCGGCGTCCAGACGATGGTCTCGCGGCTCTCGGGCAGGAGCCCGCTGAGCGGCTCCGCGCGCTCGGTCCAGGCGTCGAGAAGCTCGCGACAATACTCCGCACACTCACCGACGAGCAACGCGTTGGACATCGCGGGGTGAGTCGACGCTTCCCTCGGCTCGTCCCGGCACGCGCACGGGATCAAGAGCGCCGCAACGACGACGAGCGGGCCTTTCCCTCCGAGGCGCATCGCTCACCCAACCTAGAGGCCTGGCCGAAAAAGGGCCACCGAGCCGCTAGAGTGCCGATGCTCTTCTTTGGAAGGACATCGAAGCACCATGCTCGGAAAGAAGCCCGCTC
>JANQEJ010000165.1 GCA_028278425.1 Planctomycetota bacterium
TCCACCTCGCCGAAACGCCCGGAGGTCCCTAATCCTCTCACCTCGCGAGCGAAGCGGCCCACTTCAGTCAGTACAGGGAACACGCCCTCGAGTCCGGCAAACGATTTAAAGCCCGGCCGTTGCGTTACGCGCTACGGCACCGCCCGACGCGGCCGGGGCCTCTTCAACCGCCTCAAAGCCCCCTCGCGTGTCAAAGAAAGGCCGTTGCGCCTCGCGCAGGGAAAACGCAAGACGTGCCCGGACGGACGCAAATGCGCGTCGCTGACCTACGGACGCTCCGCCGCTTCCTCCTCAACCGGCTCCCCCGACTTGACCGTCAACCGACCCGCCTCATCCCAGAGCTTCCACTCCCCCACGCGCTTGCCGTCGCGGTAGAGCCCCTCGGCCTTCTTGCCGCCGGAGCGGTACCAGAGGGTCCACGGGCCGTGCCGCAGGCTGTGGCGGAACGTGCCGCGCTCGGCGAGTGAGCCGTCGGGGTGCCGGTAGGTCCAAGGCCCTTCCCGTACGCCGCCGCGGCCTTCGCCCTCGGCCTGGACCGTGCCGTCCTCGAACCACCACGTCATCGGCAGGAGCTCGGTGCCCGAACCGATGACGACCTCGGAGCGTTGGGCGCCGCTCGCGTACCAGGTGCGCCAGGTGCCGGCCGGCTCGCCGTGGCGGAACTCGCGCTCGGCGAGCGGCTCGCCGTTCTCGAAGAACTCCAGTTCCTCGCCGTGCTTGACGACGCGGCCGTCGGGGTGGATCAGGACGCCGTAGCGCTTCTTCAACTGCTCGCGCCCCGGATACCAGACGCGGCGGACCTCGGAAACGGGCGGCTCCTCGGGAAGGTCGGGCGCCGAGGTCGTCGTGCAGGCCGCGACGGCGCAGAGCGCGAGAAGCCCGATCCGCCTCAACGCAGCGGTTCCTCCAGGAACACGGCGCGGAACAGGAGCTGGAACGCCTGCTGCGACCAGCCGCGGTACTGCGGCCGGAAGCCGAAGAGGTGCACCGCGCCGTCGCCGTGCTCGGCGCGCACCCAGGCCGCGCGGTCCGCGATCACCTCGGGCTCGCGGATCCAGCCGGAGAGCAGTACGCGCGTCGGCGCGTAGCGCAGGAGGACCTCGAGGTCGCGTAGGTCCTTCTCCGTCTCCTCGCCCTTGGGCTCCTCGCGCTTCACCTGCTTCCACGCCGACGAGCGCGAGAAGAAGACCGCGACCGAGGCGGGGAGAGCCGCCGTGAAGCCCGACTCGGCGGGAATCGTGCGCAGCACGCTGCCCGGGCACGAAAACTCGCCCGCGCCGTCGCCGCGGGTGACGTCCTCGAGCGGGAAGTCGAAGAGCTCGATCGCCCAGGCCGCGGAGCTCGACATGCACACGAGCGTTCCGCCGCCGCGGACGAAGGCCTCGACCGCCACCGCGCCCTCGGGGTCGAGTCCGCCGGCGTACTCGGCGGGAACGGTGCCCGGCCGGCGTCCGCGGTCGAGCTGGCGGCCGCTCACGCTGGGCAGGAGGAGCACGTCGAGGAACGACTCGAGCTCCGCCGCGCGGAGCATTTCGTTCCGGACGGTGACGTACGGCACGCCGAAGCGGTCGAGCACGAACCGCAGCCACCCCTCGTCCATGCTGCCGCTCCAGGGCGAGTACACGCCGATGCGCGGCATTTCGCGGATCACCGTCTCGCCGCCGCCGATGCGGAACTCGCCGACGTCCCAGCCCACCGCCTCGCCGCCGGCGAGCACGCGGATCACCTCGCTCCAGGCGTCGCTGTCGAGCGCGTCGCGCACCGGGCCCTGGCGCCGGGACTGGAAGCCGCCCACGGCCTCCTCGGGCGTCGCGACCCGCCGGAGCGGGACCTCGCCGGAGAGCTCCATCAGCTCCACGCGCCGCACGCCGAGCAGGAACGGCAGCGTCCAGCCGGCGACGTCGTAGGGCGGGTCGCCGTCGGGGTAGCGCTGCACCTGGAACAGGTCGCGCACGTGGTTGCCGTAGGGTTGGTCGCCGCGGATCACGATCGAGCCCGCGGGCCAGCGCCGGCCGTCGGCCGCGAAGTCGCGCTCCGCAACGTGGATCTCGACGCCGGCGAGGATCAGTGCGTCCATCAGCCGCCGCGTGGCGCCGACGTCGCGGTTGTCGCTGGGGAGCACCCAGGCGCGCGGCGCCTCCTCGACGCCGCGGGCGATCGAGCGCTCGGCCGCTCCGAGCGCGTTCTCGAGCCAGACCTGTGGCTCGCGCGCGAGGCTGCCGAGGAGCGAGCGCGCGAAGGCGTGCTCGTAGTCGATGATGTCGCGCATCCGCCACCACCCGCCGGGCCATGGCGCGGGGAAGCGGTTCGACGGCGCGTAGCCCCCGAGCCCGCGCGGGGCCGACAGGCTGTCGAGTGGTATCCAGCGCGGCGACGCGACGTTCACCGATGCCGCCTCGGTCAGGAGGCCGACGATGTTGTGGCGCACCGGGACGTTGCGGTTGCCGCCGTTCCACCACATGTCGTACGTCACGCCGGTCGACACGCCGGTGAGGCCCTCGCGCGTCATGTCGAAGAGCGCCCGCGTGCCGATCTGGTCGATGCCGGCGATCACGCCGGGGTCCAGGTTCGGGTTCAACGGGTCGCGAAACGGCGGCACGAACATGCGCTCGCGCGAGCTCCCCTGCTGGTGCACGTCCCAGTACACCTGCGGGAACCACTTCGAGTAGAGCAGCTCGGTCACGATGCGCGTCTCGTTCTGCGTCAGCATGAACCAGTCGCGGTTGTTGTCGTGGCCGGAGTAGTACTGGTACAGCTTGAGCAGCGACGCCGCCTCGTACGGCGTCCCGACGGTCTCGCGGTACCACGAGACGACGTGGTCGAGCCCGTCGGGGTTCAGGCACGGCGCGATCAGGACCAAGAGCTCGTCGCGGGCGCTCCGGTACGGCTCGTCGTCGGACGTCGCCAACCGGTGCGCGAGCTCGAGCCCGAACTGCGGCGCGGCGGTCTCGGTCGAGTGCATGCCGAGCGACACGAAGAGGATCGGCTTGGCGGCGGCCAGCACGCGCTCGCGCTCGCCGTCCTCCAGACCGCGCGGGTCGGCGATGCGCTTCGAAAGGGCACGCAGCTCGTCGCGCCGGGCGAGGTTCTCCTCGCTCGCGATCGTCGCCAGCAGGAAGTCGCGGCCCTCGGTGGTGTTACCGACCGTCTCGACGATCACGCGCGGGCTCTCGGTGGCGAGCTTGCGGAAGTACCCGCTGACCTCGTCCCAGTCGGCGAGCTCGAAGTCGCGCCCGACCGGGCGGCCGAGGTGCTCCTCCGGCGTGGTAACGTCCTGGGCGGCGGCGAGCGGGGCGAGGGCGAGCAGGGCGGCCGGCGGTCGGAACATGCCGACCAGGATAGCCGCTATTCCCACCCGGCGAGGAGCTCGGTCAACCGGCGCACGTCGTCCGGTCGTTCGTCGTGCAGGTTGACGCGCTCGCCGGGATCGGACCTGAGATCGAAGAGCTCCGGCTCGATGCCCACGAGCTCGACGCCGGGCTTCGGCAGGATGAGCTTGAGCCCGCCGGCCGGATCGCGCACGGCGACCGCGTTCTTGCAGGTGGAAAGGATCGGCCCGGCTTCGAGGTCGTCCCCCTCGAGCAGGGGCACGAGGCTCCGCCCCTCGACCCCCGCGGAGATCGGCAGTCCGCAGAGCTCGAGCAGCGTCGGCGCGAGGTCGACGTTCGCCACCGGCGTCGCGATGCGGCGGCCGGCGGGCACCGGAGCGCCCCACAGGATGAGCGGCGTCGAGACGAGCTCCTGGTTCACGCGCTCCAGGTGGAGTCGCATGAAGAACTCGGTCGGCATCAGCTTCGCGTAGCGCGCTCTATCGGCGTACGGCGCGCGCCGCTCCCAAAGGCCCTCGCCGTGGGTCCCCACGAAGGCGACCAGCGCGTTGTCCAGCACGCCGGTCTCGCCCAGCTTCTCGAAGAGCTCTTCGAGCCCTTCGTCGGTGTAGCGGACGCCTTGGTGATAGCGCCCGCGCTCGGCGTTCACGACCTCCCAGCGCTTCGCCCAGCCCGGGTCGAAGTCCGGCGGTCGCGGTCCTTCGGCCTCGTAGGCTTCGCGCTGCCAGGGCCACGGCATCGGCTCGCCCGGCGCCGCCTGCGGGATGAAGTGGTCGTACTGCGGATAGGCGTCGAACGGCGTGCCCACGTCCATGAGGTGCAGGTACAGGAAGAGCGGCGGCCGCTTGCCGCCTTCCGCCTGCACCTCTCCCAGGAAGGTCTTGATCCAAGCGCGCAGGTTGTACGCGAGCTCGTCGACGCGCCGCTTGCCGACGGGCAGGGTGAGGCGGTCGTCCACGCTGCGCGCATCGAAGTGGTCGAAGCCGCGCGCGAAGCCGCTCTCGCGCTTGATGTGGAAGCTGCCGATGAACCCGACGGTGTGGTACCCCGCTTCGCGGAAGCGCTCGGCCAGCGTGGGGTAGGCCGCGTCCGGCTCGTCCGCGCCCTCGCGCGGGTAGCGACCCTGGAACAGCGAGGCGGTGGACACCAGGGGGAGCGTCGACTGAGCGGTCACGTCCTCGAAGACCGCGCCCTCCTCCGCCAGCCCGCCGATCCAGGGCACGGTCGGCAGCTCGTTGCCGTAGACGGAAAGCGCGTCGGCCCGCAGCGACTCGATGGCGACGAGAACGACGTCCGGCGGCGGCGCCGGAACGGCTTTGGTCTTCTCGCCGCCGCAGCCGCCGGTCGCGAGGACGGCCAGGCCGAGAACGAGGGGGGCGCGGAGCGTGGGGAGGTGCCTTCGCGGTTTCAAGGGCGCGAGAGCATACACAAGGCCCCGCTATCCCCGTAAGGCCTCCCCGGTCATCGGCACGAATCGCACGGGAAGCAGCTCCTCCTCCACGAAGCCGTCGTCGCGGCGCTCGATCCGGAGCAGGCGCTGCTCGGCCTCGCCGACGGGGAGGACGAAGCGTCCGCCCGGGGCGAGCTGCGCGAGCAGCGGCTCGGGCACGTGGTCCGGAGCGGCCGTCAGGAGGATCGCGTCGTAGCGCGCACCGTCGGGGTGGCCCCGGTATCCGTCGCCCACGGTGACGTGGACGTTCGCATAGGCCTCGGCGGCGAGCACCTCGGCGGCGCGCCGGGCCAGCTCCTCGACGATCTCGATGGTGTCGACGCGCGCCGCGATCTCGCCGAGCACCGCCGCCTGGTAGCCCGACCCGGTTCCGATCTCGAGCACACGGTCCTCCGGGCCCGGCCGGGCCGCCTCCGTCATGAAGGCGACCACGTAGGGCTGCGAGATCGTCTGCCCGCGGCCGATCGGAAGCGGGCCGTCGTCGTAGGCCCGCCGCGCCTCGGCCGGCGGCACGAAGCGGTGCCTGCGCACGCCGCGCATGGCGGCGAGAACGGCGGGGTCGGCGATGCCGCGGGCGACGATCTGCTCGTCGACCATGCGGTCGCGCTCCCGTGCGCGGTCGTCGTCGTGCTTGCGGCGGAACATGGCCTCGGATGCGAGGATAACAGCGCGCGATCCGGACCGTCGAGCCGGGTAAGACGCCCACCCGACGCCGAAGGAGGCCTCGCCATGATCCGTTCTCTCGTCGCAGCCACCGTTCTGGCCGCCGGCCTCGTGGCCGGGGGCTCCGCCTTCACCGCCTCGTCCGCCGCACCCCAGCCCGCCTTCCGGGGTCCGGGCGGCGTGTATGAGATGCACTTGAAGCTCCTCCGCGCCATCGACGCCGGCGACGAGGCGAAGGTCTGTCAGTTCTTCGCCGAGAGCACCGCGGGCGTCGGCGTCGACGCGAACGGCAGGTTCGGCGACGCGCGCGGCTTCGGGGCCTTCGTCCTCGACGGCAAGGGGAAGCCGGTCTCCTGCGACGGGGTCCACTGCGCCGCCGACTGCCTCGCCAAGTGGGGCGGCGAAGGGTGGACGACGCGCATCACCGACGGCTGGATGGACTGCCCGACGTCGAACCTGAGCTACGCGACGCTCGAGCTCGAGCGCACGTGCACGGTGGGCGACGGCGTGGAGGTCCGGAGGTTCCGCCTCACCTCGCTCGTCCGCCACACGAAGACCGGCTTCAAGGTCTGGCAAATGCACCTCTCGCCCGCCGGCTAGAGAGAGCTTGGCCCCCGCGGGCGGGGCGCGCACACTTGGGCCGATCCATGGCCGACGACCTGGAGAAGCCCGACCCGCGTCCCGCCGGCGGCGACATCCCCGACGAGCCCGCGGGCGGCCCGCGGCAGGCGCGCGAGCTGGATGAGGGTCGTCCGGTCGGTCCGACGCCGCCGATGGACTTCTGGGAGGCGCTGTACTCGCGGCGGTCCGTGCGCAAGTTCCGCGACGAGCCGGTGGCGCGGGAGCTCGTCGATCAGGTGATGCACGCGGGGATCTGGGCGCCGTCGTCCTGCAACTATCAGATGTGGGATCTCGTCGCGGTCGACGACCCGGAGGTGAACAAGAAGCTCGGCGCGCTCTCGCTCCAGATGGCGAACGCGCCGGTGAACATCGTCGTCTCCTACGGCCGCGAGTTTTCCGAAGAGGCCTGGGCCAACGTCCAGTCGGCGAGCGCGCTGATCCAGAACATGAGCCTGGCGGCGAACGTGCTCGGGCTCGGCACCTTCTGGATCACGCAGATGGGCGACGCCGAGAAGGTGCGCGAGACCGTCGGGCTGCCCTTCGACCGGCTCGTGATCGCGGTGCTCGCCCTCGGCTATCCCCAACACCCGGCGAAGCAGGGACCGAAGCGCCGGCCGCTGGGCCAGGTGACGCACTGGAACCACTACGCGGGCGAGCCGATCCCCTCGTCGCCGGACCCGGCGGACTGGTCGCCGGAGCTGCTCGCGATCTACCAGCGCGCGCGCGTCCTGAACGGGCTGCGGCACAACAAGCCGCGGCCGTGGGAGACGCGCGCCTTGCTCGCGCTGCTCGAGCGCTTCGCGCCCCGCGAGCCCGCGGGCGAGGCGCGCTGGCTCGACGTGCTGCCGTGCACGGGGATCCTGACCGAGCGCATGGCGCGCGAGCGGCAGGCCTACCGCTTCGACGTCGCCGAGCGCACGCCGGAGGTGGCCGAGTTCGTCGCGCGGCGCACGCGGCCGGCCGCCGGCGCGCGCGCGTGGCCGCCGGACGGCGCGGCCGAGGGCTTCGACCCTCCGCCGGAGGCGGCGTACGACGTGGTGACTTGCCTGTTCCGGCTCGAGGACCTCGCGCCGGGCGACCGGCCCGCGCTGCTCGCCGACCTGGCGCGCTGGGTGAAGCCGGAGGGGCGCGTCCTCCTCGGCTTCGTCAGCAAGCGCTCGTTCCACGACTGGACCGAGCGCATGCGCGCGCGGCGCGGCGGACCGAAGGGCGTCGAGTACGTGCTCTCCCCCGACCCGAACGTGGGGCCCTTCGAGAGCCTCGACCCCGCGGGCGTGGAGCGCCTCTGCGCGGGCGCGGGGTTGCGCGTCGAGGAGCGCTTCGGCGCGCAGGCCGCTCCGCAACCGGAGGAGCTCGCCTTCCGCACGCGCAACTTCTCGCCGGGAAGCCGGCGCGTCGCGCTCGCGCTCGGGAAGGTCCTGGGCGCGCTGGACGCCCTGCCGGGCGTTCCCGACGCGCGCGGGCGCTTTCGGTTCCTGCGGCTTTCGCGGAGCTCCTAGGGAATCGTCAGCAGGCAGCCGTTCGTCGCGCTGACGGTGGCCGGCGCTCCCGGGTCGACGACGAAGCCCTGGAACGCGAGGGTCGTGCCCGAGACGACTCCCGAGGGCAGCGTCGTGTCCAGGCTGCCGGTCCCCGCTCCGGGCGCGGAGCCGAGGAGCGTCAGGCCGAGCTGGGGCTGCGTCGGGATCGGCGAGATCAGGAGCGAGCAGCCGGCGAACGGCAGGTCTCCCGCCCCGGTCCCGACCGCGATCAGGGTCGCGGCGCCGCCCAGACCGCCGGTGACCTTCAGGCCGAGCGGCCCGTACGGCACCGGGCTGCAGGACATGCTCAGCGCGGGCACGAAGCCCCCCGATCCGGGACAGCCGTCGCCGTAGTCCGAGATCGCCGTGTCGCCGGTGTAGACGAAGACCACTCCCATCATCCCCGCGTCGAAGGGCGCGCTGATCGCGAAGTCGGGCGCGCCGTCGCCGTTCACGTCGCCGCCTCCGTCCATGGCGAAGCCGAACAGGGAGTTGAAGCCCGGACCGACGAGAGGAAAGAGGAACGAGCCGTCGTCGCCGGAGTACGCCTCGGCGTAGCCGGCGCCCGAGCCGATCTCGGGCGCGAAGCTCCAGCCCTGCGACTGCTTGCCGCCGACGATGTAGTCGGGCACGTCGTCGCCGTCGAGGTCGCCGGCGCCCGTCACCCCGTGGCCGTACTGATCGAAGCCCGCCGAGCCGTCGTGGGATCGGATCGGGGCCCCGTCGAAGCCGGAGATCAGCCGCGCCCGACCCGACATCATCCCGGCCGGGTTCGCGAAGGGCCCTCCGACCAGGACGTCGTCCGTCCCGTCGTTGTTCACGTCGCCGATGACGTCGACCGACGTTCCGAAGAGACCGAAGAGCGAGTCTCCGCCGGCCGCGAAGACGACGATGTCCGAAGCCATCACGCCGGGATCCGAGAGCGGGATCGTCGGGCTCCCGTAGTCGAACGCGTCCTTGCCGGAGATGATGACGCTGTAACCGACCGTGGGGACGACCAGCTCCGGTCCTCCGACGATGAAGTCCTGAACCCCGTCCGCGTTGAAGTCTCCGGCGGAGTCGACGTCGTAGCCGAACTGGTCCAGGATGGCGAGCCCCTCGACGCGCAGCATCTTCGTGCCGTCCATCCCGGAGAAGATCTCGACGGAGCCCGCGCCGCCGATCCAAAGCTCGCTCGCGCCGACCGCGACGTCGGGGAAACCGTCGTTGTCGATGTCGCCGATGCCGGCGACGGACTTGCCGAACGTATCCCCCGGGCCGAAACCGCTCAGCGTGCGGATCTCGGAGCCGTCCTCGCCGGCGTAGATCCGCGCGTAGCCCGTGAAGCCGACGATCCCGGCGCGGTTGATCGCGCCCACGATCACGTCCTCGACCCCGTTGCCGTCGACGTCGCCCGCTCCGCTCACCGACTCGCCGAGCCGGTTCGGAAAGCCGTCGCCGAAGAACGTGTAGTGGATCGAGCCGTCGAAGCCCGAGAGCACGTAGGCGCGGCCGCCGTCGTTGTCGGACCACGGCGCGCCGACCGCGATGTCGGCGTGGCCATCGCCGTCGATGTCGTCCGTCATCTTCACCGACCAGCCGAAGGCTCCCATGTCCTCGCCTTCGGTGGAATAGAGCTCGGTCTGGGCTAGGGCCGTCCCGGAGACCGACGCGAAGAGAAAAGGCACAACGGGTGCGGATCGGTTCTTCACCTTCGTCCCTCCTTTGTTGCTGGCAAGGACCAGGATAGGTCGACCGGAGAAACCGTGGGGACGCGGCTCGCTCAACTCCGCGGGCAGGCGCCAACCGCCTTTCATAAAGATCTTTATGATCGGGTTCGCCCCGATCCGGCCACGTTCTCTCACGCCCGAAAGGCGGTTCTATGAAGTCCTCGAGGCTGCTTGCCGTTGCTCCTCTGCTCGTTTTCGCTCCCGCTTCGCTCGCACAGGGTCCCCCGCTGACCGGCAGCGGCGGCTACGGGGACGGCCGCAACCAACCCGGGCCGGGGGGATGCACCTACGGCTTCGTCGGCGCGGCGCGGCACCTGGAGGGGCCGACCTTCACCGTGTCCGTCGTCGTCGACGACGGGACGACGTTCCCGGAGACCGTCTTCACCGCGGACCCCGTGGTCGACGCCCTGGGCATGCCCGTCGTTCCGGCGAGGTGGGCCGGCGCCTGGCAGACCGGCGCGTTCGCCGGCCTGGGCGCCTGCGGCTCGACCGCGACCATCACGATCAAGGACCCCGCCGACAGCGGTGCCTTGTTCGGCGAAACGGCGTATCCGGTGGTCGTCGCGGTTCCCGTGGAAGACAACTTCGGAGTCAAGTCGAACAACATCCCCCTGAACAACAGCGCCGAGGGGGGCGCCCTGATGAGCGTTCCGAGCGTCGGCTCCCCGCTCGGCACGAGCCCGCCCGACGTCTTCAGCGACCTGTTTTGGAAGGTCTATTCGGGCGACCGGATCATGCGCCACAACTCCGGCTCCTCCGGGATCTCGGTGATGGAGATCGACGGGTACTTCGAGACCATCTGGGACACCGACTGGGCCACTCCGGCCGACTTCTACGATCGGACGCACGGCCCGGTCCTGCCGTCGACCACGGTTCCGGGACTGCTGGAGCCCGCCTTCTTCCAGAACGGCATCACGACCGAGACGCTGGTGAGCCTCGGCAACTCGGGCTTCGGAAACCCCTGCACCGTCTTCCCCTCGCTGTGCTCGCCGCCCGGGGGCTCGTGCGCGCCGATCGGCTTCGCCAACGGCTACATCGTCGACATCCAGCTCGGCGAGACGACCGGGACCGGCATCGCCTGCCTGGCCGATGGAAGCACGGCGGCGGGGCTGGCGACGACGTACTTCCTGCCCGGCGGGATGCCCTTCACCGGCGGGCCCTGCCTCCAGGGCGACTACGTGATCCAGAACCTGCGCTCCACCGACGAGGATCAAGCCGACGATTTGTTCGGCATCAGCGCCTTCGGCGGCCAGCAGTTCGCCGGCGGAGGACCGGTCGCGGACCTGGTTACCGAGGCCCCGGAGGTCAACGTCAACTTCCGCAACACGATCCTGAACGTCGTCGGCGACTCGGACGGCCTCGGCCTGGACGTCGGCAACAACGGCGGCGGCGCGCTCAACGGCCTGAAGCTCAACGTGGGCGGCGGGAGCGCCCAGTTCGGCATCGAGGTCCGCGACCTGGCCGGCACGGCCCAGTTCGCGGCCTGCGGCGCCTCCCTCCTCGAAGAGACGTTCACGATCCCCCTGCTCGGCGGCTACCTCCAGGTCGCCCTGGACCCGCTGTTCTTCCTCACGTTGCAGACCTTCAACGGGCCGGTCGTCCAGTCGGGCGGGGAAGGCTCCTTCGCCTCGCCGCCGATCCCGCTCCCGGCGGGCCTCGCGGGCGTGACGTTCTTCATCCAGGGCATCTGGGTCGGCACCCCGGGGGGCGTCTACACGGCGCGGAACACGAACCGGGTCAAGCTCTCGCTCCTGCCTTAATCGGCGACGCGCCAGACCAGGACGCTCGCGTCCATCGACCCGGCGGCGACGAGCTTGCCGTCGGGGGAGAACGCGAGGCTGAGGACGTCGCGGTCGTGGCCCTCGAGGCGGCGGAGCTCCTCGCCCTTCGCGACGTCCCAAAGGCGCAGGCCGAGCTCGTGCGCGCTCGCGCTCGCGAGGGTGCGCGAGTCGGGCGAGAAGGCGACCGCGTTCAAGCGGCCGAGGTGGCCGTAAAGGACGTGGATCTGGTCGCCGGTCTTGCCGTCGAGCAGACGGATCGAACGGTCGGCGAGGCCGACCGCGATCGTCGCGCCGTCCGGCGACCAGGCCTGCGTCGTGATCGGCGCGCCGAAGCCGGAGACCTTGAAGGCCTCCTCGCCGCTCTGGACTTCGAAGGCCTGCAGGTCGATCGAGCCGACCGCGACGCGGTTGCCCTCGGGGGCGAAGCTCACGACGAAGCGCAGGCCCCTGAGACCCTCGATGCGCCGCTTCAGAACGCCGGTCTCCGCGTCCCACAGCGCGAGCGTCTTGTCCGCCCCCACCGAGGCGATCGTCGCGCCGTCCGCCGAGAGCGCGACGCCGGTGGTCGCGGCGCCGTGGGCGACGAGGTCGAGGCCGAGGGCGAGCGCTTGCTCGCTCTCCTCGCTCGCCTCGGCAGGCGCCCAGGTGCGGACGGTTCCGTCCTGGCCCGCGGTGACGACGCGGCCGCCGTGGCTCGCGAGCCCGAAGACGAACCCGGCGCTCGCCTCGACGTTCTGCACCTCGCCGCCGTCCGCGGCGTCCCAGAGCCGCAGCGTGTGGTCGTAGCTCGCCGTCGCGATGCGCGCGCCGCCGTCGGCGAAGGCGACCGCCGACACCGGCCCGGCGTGGCGCGGGAAGGCGAGGTGGGGCTCCGCCTCGGGAAGCGTCCAGAGGCGCACGGCGATGCCCGCGGCGGCGGCGAGCATGCCGCCGTCCGGCGCGATCGCGACGTCCGCCACCGGCATCCGGCCGACCTCGAGGCGCGCGAGCTCGCGCTTCTCGGCGTCCTCGGCGAGCGTGCGCAGCGACACCGTCCCGTCGTCGAGGCCGATCGCGACGAGGTCTCCGGCCGGAGCGAGCGCCATGCAGCGGGCCGGTGCGGCCTCGGGCACGGTGACGCCGCGCAGGAGCTCGGCGGATGCGGCGTCCCAGATCTTCAGGTCCCCCTTGGCGTCGCACGTGAGAAGGCGCGCTCCGTCGAGCCAGGCCAGGTCCTGGAGCACGACGTTCTGCGCAACGATGGGCGTCCGCTCCTCGCCGGTCGCCGTGTCGATCAGGTGCAGCACCGCGCTCGGCTGTTCCTGAAAGCCGCGCCGCTGGAGCAGCTTGTTGCGGTTGACCGCGATGACGGCGAGCGTCGCTCCGTCGGGAGAGAACGCGGCCGCGCCCGGCAGAAGGTCGCCGCAGGAGACGGAGTGGATCGTGGCCCCGGTCTCGGCGTCGAGGATGCGCGCGAAGGTGTCGTGCCCGGTCGCGGCGAAGGTCCTTCCGTCGGGTGCGAGGCGCACCTGACGCGCCGACTCTTCGACTTGGAACGGCTTGGCTTCTTCCTCGCGGAAGCGCCAGGTGCGCACGATCGAGTCGCCGCCCGCGAGGAGCAGCTCTTTTCCGTCGGACGCGAAGGAGAGGCCGAGCTGGACGGTCCCCCCGATCCTGCGGTGGAAGAGCCGCGCGCCGTCCTCCGGATCCCAGAGCGTCACGGCCCCGTCGTGACCGGACGAAGCGAGCGCGTCGCCGCCCGGCGCGAACTCCAGCACCGCCACCGGATCCCGGTGCCGCAAGCGCGCGGAGCCGAGACGCAGCACGGCGCCCTCGGGCAGCTCGTCGCCACCCGGGGGCGCCGCGAATCCCGCTAGGAATGCGAGGGCGGGAACCAGCAAGGACTACTGGCCCGTGAAGGCCCTCTGCATCACCAGCATGTCGGCGAGGTCGAAGTCCCGGTCCTGGTCGACGTCCGCGATCGCGCCGTGGTCGTCGGGCGAGTGCGTGTCCACGGGGTCGGGACCGTTGAAGTCCGCCTCGAGGAAGAACCAGTCGAAGACGTCGACGGTGTTGTTGTTGTCCTCGTCGAACTCGGGACGGCCGAGCGACTCCAGGAAGGCGTAGAGCTGGTCCTTCGCCGGTTGGCTCAGGGCGTTGTACGCCGTCCGCGAGAAGGCCGCCTCGCCCCCGTGATCCTGGATCGCGAGGTCGATGTTGCCGCCGAAGGTCGAGCCGGTGGCGCGGCCGTCGTGGAGGAAACCCTCCCGCTGGCCGAGGCCCCAGAGCGCGCGGGTGTGCATCTCACGCTCGGTGGCGATGCCGTCGACGATCCCGTCGCCGCAGCCGTCGCCGAGCGGGGCGGTGTCACCCATGTCGTGGAGCAGGAAGTCCGAGTAGGGCTTGATCTCCACGTTCGAGAGCACGGCTTCGGAGACGGTGCCGGTCGTGTACGTCGACACGTGGCACGCGGAGCAGCCGATGTTGTTGAAGACGATCTCGCCGGTCATGCCGCTCTTCGGCGTCTGCGGCGGCGGAGCGAGCAGCTTCTGGAAGTCGGTCTGCTTGTTGATCCGCACGTGACCGGGGTCCTCGGGGTCCGCGACCTGGTCGCAGTTCGTCGGCGGGCCGAGCAGCGACGCGTCGCCGTTCGGCGCGTTCTCGGTCGGGAAGGACGGGCTCGTGAGGCCGAGCTCGTTCAGCGAGGCGTCCGCCGAGAAGGTGAACACCGTGGCGACGCCGCCCTTCCAGCCGAAGCGCCCGGGACGCATCGGGCCGCCCTCGATGGGCTGGACCATGCGCACGATGCCGCTGACGCCGGGGGTCGAAGCGTTGTCGACGATGTCCTGGTCGACGATCGCCTCGAGCAGGCCGGCGCCGAAGGTGTGCGGCGTCGTCCGGTTCGCGGTCACCGTCGCCTCGACGGGCACCGTTTCCTGGCACGCGGGATCGATCGTCTTCTCCTGGCGCAGCGAGCCGCCGAGGTCCTCCAGCGGATCGAACGGCATGCCGCCGGCCGCCGCCTTGCCGAAGCGGACGACGAAGGTGGTGCTCGCACCGCCGATCGCCGGGCCGCTGTGGCACTGGCCGCAGGAGGAGTCGTTGAAGATCGGGCCGAGGCCCTCGCCGTTCGTGAGGATGTGATCGAACTCGGTCTGGCCGTCGCTGAACGCGAGGAGCTGCGCGGCGGAGAGCCCGCGCACCGGCTCGCCCATGCGGGGCTGGAAGTCGACCTGCTGAGCGCCCAGGGGCGCACCGAGGAGCAGGCCGGCGACGAAGAGCGTGTTTGCTTTCTTCATGGCTGTGCTCCTACGGAAGGAAGGTCAGGGAGACCGGGTTGGAGGAGAAGTCGATCGTCGGACCGAGCAGGTAGGCGTGGTTCACGGTCAGACCCGCGAGCCCCGGGTTCGACGCGGGCGGGATGGAGATCTTCGCGTTCGCCGTGCCGGTACCGCTGAGGGTCCCGAACGAATCGACGAGCGGGGGCATGTTCGGGTGGGTCAACGTGAAGTTGAACCAGGCGTCGGGCGTGTTGAGCGGCAGGGCGACCAGGCCGAAGGGCGTGCCGGGGCTCGTGCCCCCGAACGACCCGAAGACCCAGTAGTTGCGGCCGCCGTTCGCCAGGCCGGCGTCGAGCGTCCAGTTCTGGTCGCCGCCCGCGAGCAGCGAGACGGAGCTCACGTCGGCCGAGAGCACCTCGGCCACGTTGATGACCAGGTTGTCGATCTGGCCCTCCCCGGCCAGCTCGACCGCCCAGAACTCGCCGGTGCCGTCCTCGCCCTGGACGATCACGTTGGCCAGGACGTTGACGGCCTGGAGCGAGTAGGTGCCGGGCGTGAACGGAGCGGTCAGGGTTCCGGTGACCAGGACCTCGGGCGAGCCGTTCCAGGCCACGCCGGTCACGACGCCGCCGCTGAGCTTCGTCGTGAAGCTGTTCTTGAACGTGTTCTGCATCCCGCCGATCTGGATCAGGTCGCCGTTGATCACGGTTCCGCCGTAGCCGGCCGGGTTGCTGAGCCCCAGGTCGTCGGTGAAGTTGAGCATGTTGCCCGACGTCGGGGCGTCCGCCTGGGTCAGATCGCCGCCGGTGAACTTGAGGTCGAGGGAGACGCCGGCCAGGCCCTCGTTGAGGAGGTCGCTGAGCTCGCCGACCACGGTGTAGTTGACGGTGGTTCCGGGATTGACGGTGACGGTGTTGCTCCCGCCGCTCTCGACGCTGACGTTGAGGTCACTCGCCAGAACGGCTGGCGCGAGGAGCGCCAGGGAGACCGCCACCTGAGGGAAGGAAGGCATGGTTCTCGCTTTGGGGGTAGGGAGGGATACGAGCCCCCGCGAACCGGCCCTTCCGGCTCGATCGGGGGTTCTGCCGAAGGTACGGCCATCCTAGCAGGGCCGCCGGCTCAGGGGACCCCCGACGCTCCTCGATTGCGGCTATTGGGGCAGCGACCGCGTAAGAAATTCCGCCACCTCGGCGCGGAACTGGCGCAGGGACGGCGGGTGGATGTACATCATGTGCCCCGACTCGTAGTAGCCCGTCGTCACGTTCCCGCGCAGCTCGGGGTCCAACCCGAGGTGGTCAAACGTGTAATCCGTGGCGAAGTAGGGCGTGGCGAGGTCGTAGTAGCCGCTGGCGACGTACACGCGCAGCTCCGGGTTCCGCGTCATCGCGCGCCGCAGGGTCTCGCCGACGTTCACGTAGCGGTTCTCCGAGCTCGCGTAGCTCCACGGCCACACGCGCCCGGTCAGGATCTCGTACGGCAGGTCGCTTTCGAAGCCGAGCTCGCTCCGGACGTAGTGGTTGAGCGTCGCCGTGAAGGGCCCCTGGATGGCGGCGTAGCTCGGGTCGAACTCGTAGCCCTCTCCCACCGCGTCGTAATCCGTGGAGCGGAAGCGGCTGTCGAGACGCCCGACGGTGCGGTCCTCCGCGCGCAGGAGCTCCTTGCAGAAGCGGTGGATGCCGACCCTCAGGTTCGTCCCCTTGACGTAGTCGACGGAGAGCCCGGTGTAGCGGGCGAGCCGCCGCGCGATCCCGTCGGCGGCCTCCTCGCCGAGGGCGTCGCCCTTCATCAGGGCGAGCGTGTAGTCGCCCAGCGCGAAGGCCTCGACCTCGTCGAGCGTGGCGCGCAGGTCCGCCTGGAGCGCGGGCTCGAGCCGCTTGTGGTACCAGGCCGTCGCCGTGTACGTGGGCAAGAACAGGACGTAGGGCAGGTCGTTCCCGCGGTCGAAGCGCGCGGTCTGGAAGTTCAGGATGGCCGACACCATCACGATGCCGTTCAGGTAGAGGCCGTGGCGGTCCTGGAGATGGCCGGCCAGGTGCGCCGCGCGCGTCGTGCCGTAGCTCTCGCCGGAGAGGAACTTGGGCGACGCCCAGCGTTCGTTGCGCGACGTGTAGAGCCGGATGAACTCGCCCACCCACTGCACGTCCTCCTCGAGGCCGTGGAACTGCGCGGGGTCCTCGCCCTCCGCCGGCCGGCTGTAGCCGGTCGTCACCGGGTCGATGAAGACCAGGTCGGTCAGGTCGAGCAGGCTCGACTCGTTGTCGACGAGCTCGTAGGGCGGCGGCGGCGCGAAACCGTCGGGCCCCATGGCGACGCGCCGCGGGCCGTACACGCCGAGGTGCAGCCAGACCGACGACGAGCCGGGCCCGCCGTTGAAGCAGAACATCACCGGCCGCCTGGCGAGGTCGTCGACGCCGTCCTTCCGGTAGTCGAAGTAGAAGACCTCGGCCTTGGGCGAGCCGTCCTCCTCCCTGAGAACCAGCGTCGCCGCGCGCGCGGTGTAGTCGACGGTTTCGCCCTGGATGACCACGGAGTGCCGCGTTACCGACTCGCGGTCCTCGACCTCGACGGCGGCCTCTGCGACGGCCTGGGGGTCCTCGTCTTGAAGGGCGGGCGCGAGCGCGGCGGCAAGGAGCAGGGGGGTGATCATCCCGCCATGCTACCGGGGGCTAAAGGAAAAGGCTTCCGGGGCCGATCCAGGGGGGTCCCCCATCCACGCCCCCGGAGAGAAGCCGTGAACGCAAGAACCATCGTTCTCTTCTGCACGCTCGCCATCGTCACGCTGGTCGGTTTCACCTGGCTCGGCAAAGACACGGAGACCGCGAATCCGATCTCCACCTCGCTGTCGAAGCCGGTGGCCGGCGCCGTGGAGAGCCCGCCGGCCGTGTACCCGGTCGGGATCATGATCAACTCGCCGACGCACACCGGCGCGGACCCGGAGTCCGACGACACGTTCGCGGTCGACCTCGCGTTCTACGGCACGTTCGAGAAGACGCGCCTGGCGCTCGAGCTCGTCTTCCCGAAGGGCGGCATCATCGAGCTCAAGAACGAGGAGTCCGAGCTCACCGTCTTCGAGGACGACAAGGGCACCGACCTGCGCAAGACGGACCAGTTCTTCGGGCCCTTCGAGATGATGCCGCGGGTCGCGGAGGACGGCCGCCACCTCGTCTTCGTCGCCGGCTCGGACAAGCTGCCCTACCCGACCGCGTCGAAGCTTGCCGCCAAGGGCAAGGTGGCCGTGCTCGTCGCCGACCAGGCGGAGAGCTTCAAGGTCGAGAACGTCAAGGTCGCGGAAGGCACGACCTTCTCCGTCGCCGGCTTCGACTTCGAGATCCGCGAGGTCGGCGCGTCGGAGTGGGGCGAGGGCTACTCGCTCACGCTCGTGACGAAGACCGACCCGGGCCCGATCGTGAGCTACGGCATGATCGACGGCGAGGGGCAGTCGATCGAGCTCCGCCCGACGATGAGCATGAGCGGCGGCGGAAGCTGGCAGCAGACGCTCGACTACGACCGCCCGGTCGAGGTGGCCGCCTTCGTCGTCGAAGCCTGGCAGGACCCGGAGCTCCTCTCCATCCCGTTCGAAGTCAGCGCCGGGCTCGGCCTGCGCTGATTCCCTACGCCGCGGACCGCCGGCGGCGCCCCCGGGCCGCCGGCGGCTTCCCCTTCCGCCGCGGCGTCGGCCTTTGACGCCCCGCGCGATGGGCTAAGATTCCGCCCCGCCCGAGCCGGTGTCGCGACATCGGTACGGCGTGGACGGAATGAACGACGAACCCAAGACCAATCCCCTCGCCGCCTGGGCGGTCCGCGCGGCGGCCCTCTGGATCCTGGCCGGCGCGCTCTTCAAGCTCCTCCTCGGCACGCCGGCGGACCTGCCGCAGGTCGTCCGGGACTTCCCGCTCGAGCTCGGGCTGACGTACAAGCTCGCGATCGCGATCGAGCTCTGCGTCGCCTCCGTCGCGATCCTGAGGCCGCGGATCGGCTGGATCCCGCTGACGGCGGTGTATCTCGTCTTCGAGGTCGTGCTCGTCACGCAAATGGCCGGCGGCGAGGCCTCCTGCGGCTGCTTCGGGTCCGATGTGCCGATGAAGCCGTGGATGATGATGGTCATGGACACGGTGCTGCTCGTCGCCGTGCTCGTCACGCGGCCGTGGCGCATCACGGGCGGGCTCCCGTGGGTGGCCGTGCTCGTCGCTTGCGCGATCGGGATCGCGCTGCCCTTCCTGCTCGACCGCCAGGCGTCGGGACCGGCCGCCGACGGCGGCGGAACGGAAGGCGGCGGCGGGCTCGGCCAGGAGTGGGCCGAGCTCAACGTCGAAGACTGGGAAGGCGAGCTCATCTACGACACCGAGCTCGCGAAGTGGATCGAGGGCGACCCCTACTCGCTGCCCGGCGACGGTCTCTGGGTGATCTGGCGCTGGACCTGCGAGCACTGCGCGCTCCACCTCGAGGAGCTCGCGCTGAACCCCACGTCCCACCCCTTCATCGTGCTCGTCCGGCTCAAGGAGCCGCACGACACCGAGGCGAACCGCGCGGTGTTCGTGATGCCGCAGGGGGACAACGTGCTCGAGGCCTCTTGCCCGCCCAACGTGGAATACGTCATCACGACACCGGGCGAGCTCCTCGTCGAGGGCGGGATCATCGTGTCCGCGGAGGAGGGCGTCGGCGCGGAATAGCCCGGATGGCGCTCTTCCTCATCCACGCCCTCTGGACGCCGATCACGCTGGTCTTCTTCGTGCTGATCGCCCGGCCGCGGGCCAACCCGCTGGCCGACGTGGCCGACGCGCTCCACACCGGCATCTCGACGCGCGGCGGCAAGCTCGTGCTCGGCGCGGGGCTCCTGATCACGGGGGCGAACTTCTTCGAGTGCCTCTTCGAGCCCTGGCTCGCCTCCGCGCTCGGCTATGACCTCACCGCCTGGGTGCGCTCGGTCGAGGGCGACCTCGTCGAGCGCTGGCAGGCGGTCGTTCCCCTGGCCCTCGTACCGCTCCTCGGCTGGTTCTACCTCTCGGGCTACCTCGCCGGACTGCTCGCGCCGGCGGTGGTGTGGACGGTGCAGCGCGACCATCGCGCCATCGCGACGCTGGTCTTCGCCTACGGCGCGAACTACGTCCTCGCGCTCCCCTTCTATCTCTTCTTCCCGGTTCAGGAGGTCGGTTGGAGCACGCTCTCCCAAGCCGTCCCGTTGATGGACACCGTCTGGCCGGGCATCGCCGGGCAGACGCGCGTCGGCAGCGGGCTCGACAACTGCTTCCCGAGCCTGCACGTCTCGATGACCTGCACGGCCTTCGCGGTGGCTTTGCGCCACGGACCGGCGACGCTCCGTTGGCTCGCCGGCGCCGTCGCCGTCGGCACCGGGTGGGTCGTCGTCGCGCTGGGCATCCACTGGGCGCTCGACGTGGCCGCGGGCGTCCCGTTCGGCTTCCTGTGCGCCTTCGTCGGAGCGACGGTCGCGCGACGCTACAGCCGCTGACTGAGGATCACGGCAGCTCTACGGCAACTCTCGCCGTCAGGCCGGGCTCTAGCCGGACTTCCACGACCCTCTTGAACCCGGCCAAGAAGAGCTCCAGCTCTCGGGTCCGCACAGGGAGCCCTCGAACGCGCACCACGCCGTGCTCGTCGACGGGCTCCCTCAGAAAGACAGGCTGCACGGGTCTGTTGGCGAAGTCGGGACGATGTACCAACAAAGCCTGCTCCCCCGCCAGCCTCTTGGGAACGGCGATCTCCAGATCCCCGCACTCGACGTGCAGCAGGGGCGCCTCGACATCGTCACAGAAACCTAGGGCGAGCTCGTTCCCGTCCCAGGTCATGCAACCGACCATGAGCTGAGTCGGCCGCGTCGTGAGTCCGGTGATTGCGAAGAACCCATCCTTCGAAACGGGCACTCTTTGATGTGCTCTACCGCCCCAGAGGGGAACTCCACGAGGTTCGAACACAGGTGCCACAAAGAGCCTATCGGTATCGATTCCAGCAGCCTTGATGATCCCCGTTAGACGCTCTGGTACACGCTCTTCCGGCTCCCATTCAAGGACGACATGGTCCCCCGTCTCGAGTCGAATTGGAGAGTATGCTCGCCGGTGGAACCGGCGGAGACTAAAGCTCCAGAGTAACTCCTCGCTACCCACCTCATACTCGCCGGGGATGAGTTGGTCGAATCGAAGAACATCGCCGACGTAACGGCCGGCGTAGCTCGCTCCGTTCGCTAACCGGCATCCGAGAGGAACCGCGTCTACTGGTTCCTCGGGGAATCGCACGTCGATCGTGCAGGACGCGTCGACCGTTAGGAGCACTTCTTCCGTTTGGATGAGGTCGTTTGCCTCCACACGCGCAAGCTCAACCCCCGGTGTCCCCGTCGTCGTCACGACCAGCTCACTCTCCATCCAATCGATCGGCCCCACCCGCCCCCCAACTCCAGGACACGCCTCATCAACAATGAAGCGTGACGGCCATGCCAGCAATCTCACCGGTTGCCGATACGGCTGTCCGGCGCTTGTGAGTATTCGAATCCAGGTCGAGGAGGAAGAAGGCTTCAATTCCAACCGCTTGGCAGTGCCCGGCAAGATGGACGACCAAGGATCCTCGACGAACGACAAGTCATGGCCGCCGGCCTTCACATACAGACGCGAGCGGATCGCACCGATCTGTTCCAGCCAGCGGTTCGGAAGGTCGACGCGCCCGGCCGTGACACTTCGGAGCTGCGGCTTGAGACGCACGCGCCAATCTCCGCCTGGGCCGAGCGAGGCTGTCCACAAGGACACTTCCGTGATTGGCGTCGAGGTCGAGCTGCTCAGGAGCAAGGCCCGATCCGCTGAGTTCTGCGAGACCTCCAACCAGACCTCTGGATCCGCCTCGCCAATCACAAAGAAGAAGCCGTGATCCTGTTCGCCCGCCGCGGAACCAAAGGCCCCGCCCGTATCCACAATCTCGTACTGGCCGAATGGGAGCGGGTGAGCAATCCTGCCGGACTGCGCCGTCGATCTGTCGAAACTCGCCGTGGGCTGTGGGTGGAAGCGCACAACGCGAATTGAGGCGTCGGAGATGCCTACTCCCGCCTCCCTGTCACGCAGTCCGATCCACCCACCATCGTAAACCGTCAAACGGGACGTTACCCCCGGCTCGCAGAGGCCCTCCTTCGATACTCGACCCGCCGACCTGGCGATGATCAGCTTCGTGGAGCCCAGCACGAAGGACACCCGTCCGTCAACGTCCGTTGCCCCAAGAGCTCGAGACCGCTCTCCCCGAAGTGCCTCAGATTCCGACACTACGGTTTCAACGACGGCACCGGTGATCGGCCGTCCGAGCTCGTCGACGACGACTACCGTCGTCAAGCGCTCGGGCACCAAGGCTACTTCGCCCGACGCCAGAATCGTTTCGCACGCTATCTCAGTCAGCTCATAGCCGGGAGCCGCGACGGTGGCGGCAGCACTCGCGTCGTGCATCCAGACCCGAAAGGAGCCATCAGACATGCACACGGCACGCTCTCGGCCGGTGTCGACGACCGCCCTGAGAGCTTGCCCTGTAACGGCACACACGACCCGGCCCGAAACGTAAGCTCCGCGCGCTTCGGCCGGTGGCCCCGAACCCAGCAAGTCGTCAGGCGACGGAACGCGTCGCCAACCCACCTCCTCCGCTCGGTTCTCACTCGAGGCCTCGATGCGGCCAGCGCCATCGCCACCCGATCCGCGACGGCTTGGAGTGGACTCCGTTGACCGAGGTCCCGGTGAGAGGACCAGGAAGAGCATCGAGACTCCTGCCACTACAACGGTGGCGAAGACTAGGGGTCTCATACGCACCGCACCTGAAGAAGCCCGAGTCATGCCCCTGTCCAGAGGCGATTGGGTTGGGGTTCACACCAGCAGCGAGCGACGCGGCGACGCGGCCAACCTCAACCATTGAATTCGCATACAAACAGTCTCCAAGGGATCGTAGACAATCGAACTCATCCAACGCCGCTGAGCGTTGGAGAGGACGCTAGGCCGGTCACCGCTGCATGTCAAGCAAGCGCCCTTGCCGTCTTCCCAGTGCTACAACGCCTGATCGAGAAGGACCACGACCGACGCGCCGCCGAGCGAGATCTTGCCCGTTGCGAGGTCGCCGGGAACGCCGGTCCAGGAGAGCGTGAGCGTCTCGCCCTCGCGCGCCGGCGAGCTCGCGGAGAACGAGCGCGAGAGAGCAACTACGACACCTGGCTGCGCTACCCGGTCGGCGAGCGATACTTCGTCCAGGTCGACGAGCCTGTCCTGCACCGCGAAGAGCACGCTCGGCGCCGCCGCGCGCACGAAGACGTGCCACCGGGAGAACGGCTACCTCTGGTTCGACGGCTACCGACTGGAGGAGTACGCACCGGGTCTCTTCTTCAGCTCCACCGGCGAAGCGCTCGACTTCCGCGGCGAAACGCCGACCTGGCGGAACATCCGGCTGGCGCGCGACTAGCCCGTCGTCACGCGGCTGACCGCGCGCTTCTGGTCGATGCCCTTCGCGGCGGCGCTCTCTTCGGTGCCGGTCTTGTGCCCGGGGTCGACCCAGGAACGCGACTTCTCCTCGTCCCTCCGGAAGCGCTTCGCGATGCGGTTCCAGACGTCGAAGGCCTTCGCCTCGACCGAGCCGAGGGCGTAGTTGCCGCTGCGCAGCCGCCAGCGCGCGAGGTTCTCCCACAGACCGTCCTTCTCCCGCACCAGACCGCGGGCGAGCGTCTGGTAGTGGCAGTAAAGCCGCCGCACCTTCGCCACCTCGGGCGGGATGCGGCCGGGCCACGTCTCGTGCAGGTGGTACTCGCCGAGCGAGCCCCAGTCGACGAGCTCCTTCGGCGGCTCGAAGCCGAGCTCGAGCGACTGGTCCCACATCTCGGTCCCCGGGATCGGCCGGTACGGCCAGACCGTCGGCGACGAGCGCGGCGACGCGACCTGGCACTGCCGCGCCTGGTCGAGCGTGGCGAGCATGTTCTCCGCTGACTCGTGCGGGTAGCCGATGATGTAGGTGACCGAGCACTCGATGCCGCGCTTGTCCATTTCGGCGGTGGCGCGGACGTTGTCGTCGCCCTTGATGGGCTTCCCGATCTGCGCCTTCATGAACTCGTCGGTGCCGGTCTCGGCGCCGATCTCGGCGAGGTGCATCCCGCTCTCCGCCATCTTGTCGAGGAGGTCCTCCTCGTACGACAGGATCGAGTGCGTCTCGATGAAGCAGTTCCAGCCGAACTTGACGCCGCGGTCGAGGATGCCCTCCGCGAACTCGCGCACGCGCGGCTTCAGCACGCCGAAGTTGGCGTCGTGGAAGCGCACCACGTCGAAGTTCCAGCGCTCCTTGAGCTCGCACAGGTCGTCGAGCATCCGCTCGGCCGGCATCGCCTTCCAGCGCCGGTTCGTCACGAACGGCGAGCAGCAGAACTTGCACGGCTCGGGGCAGCCGAACGACGAGAAGTAGACGATGCCGAAGTACGGCTTGCGCTCGCCGATCCAGGACGGCGACGGCATGCGCAGGATGTCGCGGTGGCTGTCGGCGCGCATCTGGTGCGCGCGGTACGGCTCGATGTCGAGCACGTGCCACGGCATGTTGCGGATCTGGTCCCAGCCGACGACCGGATGGCGCTGGTTGTGGACGACCTCGCCGTCGCGCATCACCGCCAGACTCTTCAAGTCGTCGAGCGGCTCGCCACACTGGACCGCCTCGACGATCTCGGCGAAGGCCTGCTCGCCCTGGCCGCAAACAACGGCGTCGTAGAAGCCCGACTGAAGCTGCAGGTCGGGCCGCACGCTCGCGAACCAGCCGCCGATCACCCTCTTCAGGTCGGGGAAGCGCGCGTGCACCTTCTCCGTGCAGAGATACGCGTCCTTGACCATGAAACCGAGGATGCCGGTCGTGCCGTAAAGCATCGCGCCCTCGCACGCCTCGAGCACCATGCGGTGGGCCGTCTCCTGGTCGTAGAGGCTCCCGTCGACGATCACGACCTCGTAGCCCTGCGCCAGCGGCTCCGCCGCGATCGCGAGGCACTCCAGCGGCAGCATGTCCTTGCTCGACTCGGCGCCGAGGGACGCGTCCACCTGCTGGGGCTGGTAGAGGACGATCTTGCCTTTGGAGCGCTGGATCATGAGGGGCCGGGGGGAGCGGGAAGTCGCAATGGAAGTCTAGCAGCGGTCCGGCCGAGTCAGCCGGGCGCTCAGGTGACTGCGCCGCGCCGCTGGACCGAGGCATAATCGAATATACTTGACTTTCTATCGCCCTTTAGCCGAGTGTACTCTACATCATGGAAGAGCGGCTCGCGCTCCTGAACCCGTGGTGGGAACCGGCCCGGGGCTGGGGACAGCGCCTCGATCGGCGCGACCTCCATTCATCTGTTCTAGCGGCCCTTCTGGACCCAGGGGCCGAGCCAGGCGTCCTTCTGGTTGGCTTCCGGCGCGTGGGCAAGACGGTCCTGGCGAAACAGATCCTCCGCCATCTCGCGGAAGACGAGAAGATCCCTGTCACCAATCTGCTTTACGTTGACTTCCAGGAGGACTCGTTCTCCGACGTCGAGCCAATCGACATCCTCGAGTTCCTGCGCAGACGCAGGGAACCTGGGCACCCTTGCTGTGTCGTCTTCGACGAGATCCAGTTCCTGCCCGACTGGGACAAGAAGCTCCGCGCGGTGCTCCATGAGACGCGCAAACCGGAGATCTACGTGCTTGCGACCGGGTCGAGTGCCTTGACGTTGCGCGGAGCAAGCGGGGACGTCCTGCTCGACAGAGCACGCCAAATGCGGCTCTCGCCCATGCTGTTGGGAGAATGGCTCCGTTTCGTAGGGCAAAAAGGCGTGGTGGCGGGGCCCCCGCTTCACGACACCTTCGAACGCTTCACGGTGCGCGGCGGCTTTCCCGGACTTGTCTTTGAAGACTCGCCGCACGAAGCGAGACGCCGGCTCAGGGCCCTATGCGAACAGCGCGTGATCGACGGAGATCTCGTGCATCGACTCCGAATCCGCCGCAGGAACACGTTCGGGCGCGTGTGGCGACACCTTGTCCATCACCCGGGACGGACCCTGGATTGGAGAGACCTTCACCAGGAGTTCGGCGTCTCCCGCGAGACGCTGGAAGACTGGGTCGAAGCCCTCGCGCGAGCCGAGATGATCAGGCAGATCCGTCCGTCGACTCCAGCCGGAGCGCCGGAAGAAGGAAAAGGGCGGTACTCGCGCGTTTACCCCGTCGATCATGCCCTGTCTGGCGCCTACGGCGTTCCAGTGCTGGAAGGTGGCGGCATGGAAGCCATGGTCCTTAGCCACCTCGAAGCTCTGCGTGAAGCGCTAGACGCCGCCGGTCGTAGACCTCACTTGACGTTCTGGCGGGATGATCGCGTTCGCGGCCCCAATGAAATCGACTTCCGGGTGGAGGCACGCGACGTGTCGCTGCTTGTGGAAGCCAAGGGCGCAACGCGTGTCGCCGGAGACCGAATCACCCGACTCGCGAGAGTCGCCGCGCGGCTGAAGGCTTCGCGGTGCCTCCTTGTCCACGCTGGAACGGAACGACGAACCGAGCGCCGAACAGCCGACGGCCGAGACGTCGAGATCCATCTATGGCCGGTGCCGGAGTTCCTTCTAACGCTCTACAGGTGTGGGATCAACGTGGAAGAGCTCTTCCGATGAAGCCCAAGATACCGACCCCCGGGACGCCGGAGGGCACGCAGATCGAGTTCAAGCGTGCCGAGAAACTCCGGAACCGCGATCGTCGGCTCGACATCGTGCGCACGGTGGTTGCGATGCGTAACGCTGACGGAGGCACGGTGTGGGTCGGCCTTGCGGAGAAGGGAGAGAAGCTCGAGCGACAAGATCCGCTCGGCGAGTCTGACAAGCCGCTGATCGAGGATCTCCGCAATCAGTTGATCGACCTGATCGAGCCGATGCCCCGGCTCGAGACCGACGTCCTGCTCCACTCCGTCGAGGTCGAGGGCGGATGGGTTCTCGGCCTGGAAGTCAAATCACTCAAAGGCCCGCCGAGTTGCATGACGAAGGGGAGAAGACGAGAGTTCCTGACTCGCTCCGGCAGTCGCAACAAGCCGCTCTCGTACGCTGAGATCGTCGCACCCGGAAAGGAGTCGCCTTCGCTCCGCGCCGAAGTCGATCGCCAGCACGAACTGTGGTCACAAGAATTCGATCCTACGGCTGGACTGGCCGTGAGCGCGTTGCCGGAAGGAAGCCCCGACGAGGCACCCACCAAGGTAGCTCCGAGCGTGAAGGCGTTGCTCACGTCTCCTCCCCCCAGCGTTGCCCGGGAATCGGGTTGGACGTGGCATTCTCGCTATGCCAAGCCAGGAAGCAACCGCGGATCGATCCGCGCCGGACAGGGCGACTATCGGATGCTAGAAGTGTCGCCGGTGGGCAGAGTTCAGTTCTTCACGGCGTTGGAGCATCTGGTCTGGAAGGAGAACGCGGACGCGACTGGCGTCGAGTTCGAGCAACCTCTGAAGGGACAGCTCTATCCATATGCCGTCGTCGAGACGGTCGCCTCGCTCATGAGGGTGATACGCGCGGTGTTTGACGAGTTGGACCTGCCTGAGCGCCTCACCGTCGGCCTCGTGCTGTCGATCGAGCGCGGCGCAGGATGGGTCATGTGCCGCAAGCCGCCGGACCGCTGGTTCTTCGAAGGGCTGATCCGGGAGGAGTGGTTCCAGGTGCCCGAGAATCCGACACGAACGTCGGTCCACCTGCAGACCGTCGAGCGAGTCCGAAGCGACCCGGACGCGATCAGCCACGCCCTGCTCTTGGAACTCCTGGAGTCCGACGGAGAGACGCAACGGTCCCTGCCGTGGTTCGAGGGAGGGCCTGATCGGCCGGTGTTCACACCGCCGACCTGATCCGGAGCGGAACGCCCGAGCGGCCCTACGCCGACCCTTTCGACGCCCCGTCGCCGTTCTGGCTGGCGGGAGCAGCCGCCTCGCCTTCCGCGTCGTCGCCCTTCTCCGGCTCCGTCTCCTTCGCCTTCTCGTCCAGGATTCGCCCGAAGTACTCCGGCATCTCGACGCCGCCGACGTCGCGCATGATCTGCATCATCGGCGGGAGCGCGCCGGCGAGGCCGCGGAGAAACCCGGCGGTGGAGCCGCCGTTTCCGTTCTCGCCGTTCTGGCCGCCGTCCCAGACGATGACCTTGTCGAACTTGACGTTGGCGATCGCCTTGGCCGCGGTCTCGGAGAGATGGTCGAGGTGCTCGAGCATCATCATCTGGAACGCGTACTGCGGGCCGCCGCAGTTGTCGACGATCTCTTTCAGACCCAGGCCCTTCTTGGCGAGGATCTCGTACTGACCGCGCGCTTCGGCGTCGAGCTTCGCGAAGATCGCGGCGGCCTCGCCCTCGGCGAGGATGCGCTTCTGCGCCGCGGTCGCCTCGGCGTCGACGACCGTCTTGGCCTTCTCGGCCTTCGCGGAGGCCTCGAGCTCGGCGCGCCGCTCCGCCTCGATCTTGAGCGCCTCGGCCTCGGCCGCCTTGGCCTGGGCGTTGTACTGGGCCTCGAGGACGGCGGCTTCCGCCTCGCGCCGGCGGGTCTCGCCGAGCTGATAGGCGTTCGCTTCCTTCACCTTGAGGTCGGCGTTGGTCTGGGCGATCTCGGCCTTGGCCTCGTTCTCGCCGACGACCGCCTTCGCGTTCGCGTCGGCGACCGAGACGCGCATCTCGCGCTCCTTGTCGCGGACTTGGGCCTCCTGCTCGAACTGGGCGGACTGCTCGCCGACGGTCTTCTGCTTGTCGAGGTCGGCGATGCTGACCGCGCGCTCGCGCTCGGCGTCCTTCACGCCGATGTCGCGGACCTTCTCGGCGTTCGCCACCTGGACCTTCTGTTCGCGGTCCGCGTCAGCGACGCCGATCGCGCCCTTCTTCTGCTGCTCAGCGACGTCGATCTCGGCCTGGTTGACCGC
>JANQEJ010000304.1 GCA_028278425.1 Planctomycetota bacterium
CGCGGCCCGGAGAAGAGGTAGGCGTGGCCGATGCGCCCCTCCTCGATGGCGCCGACCAGGACCCGGGTGACCACCTCCTGTCCGATGACGTCGGCGAACGTGCGCGGGCGGTACTTCCGCGCCAGAACGAGGTAACCGGCCATGCGCGCGCCAGTTTATAGAGGTAAGGGAAGTTGCGCGAGCGCGCGGATGGGCCCGGGCCCAAGGCACATGAGCCCCTGTCCTTAGGGCTGCTCCGTTCCCGGCCTGACCCGGTTCGAACCGGACCCATTGCAAGGGACCGAGCCCACCGGCGCGCTCGCGCTTCGCGACCTCGTGAGAGGAGAGTGGCGGAGAGGGAGGGATTCGAACCCTCGGTGCCGGGAACCGACACACACGCTTTCCAAGCGTGCTCCTTCAGCCACTCGGACACCTCTCCTGGAATGCGAAAACGAAGATGGCGGAGAGGGAGGGATTTGAACCCCCGGTGCCCGTAAGGACACTCTGGTTTTCGAAACCAGCCCATTCAGCCGCTCTGGCACCTCTCCGCGCGGTCTTCGTCTACTCACGGCTTGGCCCGCGCTTCTCGCGGAAGAAGTCCTGCAGGAGGTCGCGGCACTCGTCGGCGCGCACGCCCTCGGCGATCTCGCAGCGGTGGTTCAGGCGGGGGTCGTTCAGCACCTCGCCGAGCGAAGCGGCGCCGCCGAACTTCGGGTCGCGGACGCCCCACACCACCCGCTCGACGCGGGCGTGCACCAGGGCGCCGGCGCACATGAAGCAGGGCTCGACGGTCGTGTAAACCGTGCAGCCCTCCAGCCGGGGGTAGCCCGTGGCCCGCGCCGCCGCCCGCAGCGCGATCATCTCGGCGTGAGCGGTCGGGTCGCCGTCGGCCCGGGTGCGGTTGTGGCCGCGGGCGAGAACCTCGCCGTCGCGGACGACGACGGCTCCGATCGGCACCTCGTCCTCGGCCCGCGCCGCGCGCGCCTCTTCGAGCGCAAGATCCATGAACTCGAGGTCGGAGGCCAAGCTGTTGGTCCTGTTGTCAAGGTTCCCGCCCCACCCTTGTGGATAAGCGGGACGGAGGGAGGTGGTACACCCAAGAGGACTTGAACCTCTAACCTTCTGATCCGTAGTCAGATGCTCTATCCAATTGAGCTATGGGTGCACCTGGGGGGGAAAGGTTGTAGCGGTGCCCCCGGAGGCTGTCAAGGCGAGCGGGAACGTGCTGGGAAGCCCGCGTCGCCACGGTTAATCTTGGCGACATGCCGAGCGACGGCCCCCCCACCCACCTGATCCGTCTGGCCGATCTCGGTCCCGATCGCGTGCGCGACGTCCTGGACCTCGCCGCCCGCCTCAAGGGCCGCCCCGGACGCGGCGAGCTCGCCGGGAAGACCGCCGGGATGCTCTTCTTCCGCGGTTCGCTGCGCACGCGCGCCTCGTTCGAGGCCGCGGTGAACCAGCTCGGCGGGCAGACGCTGAACCTCACCGCGATGAGCGACTTCTGGGACCTCGAGGAGCGCGACGGGTCCGTCATGGACGGCCGCGCCCCCGAGCACGTGAAGGACGCCGCCGCGGTGCTCTCGCGCTACGTCGATCTGCTCGCGATCCGGCCGGCGCAGCAGGGGCTCTCGTGGGACGTCGACCGCCAGGACCGCGAGATCCAGGCGTGGTCGCGCCACGCGACCGTTCCGGTGATCAACATGGAGAGCGCCCAGCGCCACCCCCTTCAAGGGCTCGCCGACCTGATGACGATGCGCGAGCAGCTCGGCAAGCTAGACGGCAAGCGGCTCGCCGTCACCTGGGTACACTCGCCCGAGCCCGCGACCGTCGGCGTCGTGCACTCGCTCTTGCACGCGGCACTCCAGGAGGGCATGGAGGTCCGCGTCGCGCACCCGCCGGGCTACGAGCTCGACGGCGGCGTGATCGCCGAGGTGGAGGAGCTCGCCCAGGACACCGGCGGCAGCCTCTCGACCGGGCTGGCCCTCGAGGACGCGGTCGAAGGCGCGCAGATCGTCTACGCGCGCTCGTGGCAGTCGCTCGAGGACTACGGCAACAAGACCCTCGGCGCCAGCCACCGAAGCCGCCTGACCGACTGGAAGATCGACGAGAAGCTGATGGAGCTCGGCGACGACGCGAAGCTCATGCACGCGATGCCGATCCGGCGCAACGTCGAGGTCTCGGACGCGATCCTCGACGGACCGCGAAGCCTGGTGTACCAGCAGGCCGAGAACCGCCTGCACTCGCAGAAGGCGCTGCTGCTCACCCTGCTCCGGTAATGTCGACGGCCCCCGAGTTCGTCCACCTCCACGTCCACTCGGAATACTCGCTGCTCGACGGCGCGAACCGGATCTCCGACCTCGTGCGCGCGTGCGAGGAGGACGGGCAGAAGGCGCTCGCGCTCACCGACCACGGCAACATGTTCGGCGCGGTCGAGCTCTACCAGAAGTGCACCGCCGCGGGGATCAAGCCGATCCTCGGCAACGAGGTCTACATCGCGCGCGAGAGTCGGCTCAAGCCGTACCACCGGAGCGAGAACCCCTACACCCACCTGACGCTGCTCGCGCGGAACATGGAGGGGTTCCAGAACCTCCTGAAGCTCACGTCGCTCTCCTACACCGAGGGCTACCACTACCGCCCGCGGATCGACAAGGAGGCGCTGTCGCAGCACGCGCGCGGGATCACGTGTCTCTCGGGCTGCCTCTCCGGCGAGCTGAACAAGCTCTTCCTGCGCGACAAGGAGGCCGAGGCGGAGCGCCTGGCGTCCGAGCTGCGCGACCTCTTCGGCCCCGAGCACTTCTGGCTGGAATTGCAGCGCAACGGCATCGAGATCCAGGAGCGCTGCAACGAGTCGATGGTGCGGATGAGCCAGCGGATGGGCATCCCGCTCGTCGCGACGAACGACATCCACTACCTGCGCCACGAGGACTGCCGAGCACAGGACGTCCTGTTGTGCATCAACACGGGCGCGAAGCGTGACGACGAGAAGCGCTTCAGGATGGACACCGACACGCTCTTCTTCCGCACGCGCGAGGAGATGGAGAAGGTGTTCCACGACCTGCCCGAGGCCCTGACCGCCACGCTCGACGTGGCGGACCAGGTCGACGTCCAACTCGAGTTCGGCAAGTACCACCTGCCCGTCTTCACGCCCGACGGCGGCGAGACGCCGACGCAGCTCTTCGAGCGGCTGTGCGAGGACGGCCTGCGCCGCTTCTACGGCGACGGCAACGCGGGGGCGCGCGAGCGGCTCGAGTACGAGAAGCGCGTCATCCGCGAGCTCGGCTTCGAGTCCTACTTCCTGATCGTCTGGGATCTGATCCGCTGGGCGCGCGAGCACGGGATCTCGGTCGGCCCCGGACGCGGCTCCGCCGCCGGCTCGATCGTCGCCTACGTGCTGCAGATCACGCAGATCGACCCGCTCGAGCACGGGCTGATCTTCGAGCGCTTCCTGAACAGCGGCCGCGTGTCGATGCCCGACATCGACATCGACTTCTGCAAGGAGGGGCGCGAGCGCGTGCTCCAATACACGCGCGAGCGCTACGGCGGCGACAACGTCGCCCAGATCGTCACCTTCGGGACGATGGCGTCGCGCACCGTCGTCCGCGACGTGGGGCGCGTGCTCGACGTGCCCCTCGGCGAGGTCAACCGCCTCGCGAAGATGATCCCCGCGGGGCCCGGGGCGCCGCCGCTGAAGAAGGCGCTCGCGAAGGACAAGGACCTGGTCGCCTACCGCCGGGACCACGAGGACCTGACCGAGCTCTTCGACTTCTCGGTGAAGCTCGAGGGGATGGCGCGCCACATCTCGACGCACGCGGCCGGCGTCGTGATCGCCGACAAGCCGATCGACCAATACGTGCCCCTCTGCACGCACGACGGCGACGTCGCGACGCAGTGGCCGGCGACGCAGCTCGAGGACCTGGGGCTCCTCAAGATGGACTACCTCGGGCTGCGGACCCTCACGATCCTGGATCGCGCGCTCGCGAACATCCGGCGCGCGGGGAAGGAGCCGCCGGACCTCGACGCCCTGCCGTCGACCGACGACAAGACCTTCGAGCTCCTGATCCGCGGCGACACCATGGGCGTCTTCCAGCTCGAATCCGAGGGCATGCGCAAGCTCCTCGGCCGGCTGCGCCCCGACTGCTTCGGCGATCTGGTGGCGGTGCTCGCGCTCTACCGGCCCGGACCGCTCGAGTCGGGCATGGACGAGATGTTCTCCCGCCGCAAGCACGGGCTGGAGGAGATCGAGTACCCCCACGCCTCGCTCGAGGAGATCCTGCGCGAGACCTACGGCTGCCTGGTCTACCAGGAGCAGGTGATGCGCATCTCCAACGTGCTCGCCGACTTCTCGATGAACGAGGCGGACAACCTGCGCAAGGCGATGGGCAAGAAGAAGCCCGAGATCATGGAGCAGTTCTCCGCCCAGTTCGTCGAGGGCGCGGTGAAGAACGGCTGCGCCGAGGCGACGGCGCGCGAGATCTGGGACAACATCGTCAAGTTCGGCGGCTACGGCTTCAACAAGTCGCACTCGGCCGCCTACGCGATGATCACCTGGCGCACCGCCTACCTGAAGGCGAACTACCGCACCGAGTTCCTCGCCGCGAACATGTCGTGCGAGATGCACGACTCCGACAAGATCAAGGAGCTCGTCGACGACGCCCGCCGCGCGGACATCGCGATCCTCCCGCCCGACGTCGAGCGGTCGCACTGGGAGTTCGCACCGGAGGAGGTCGAGGGCGGGCTCGCCATCCGGTTCGGCTTCGGCGCGATCAAGGGCACCGGCCAGAAGGCCATCGAGGCGCTGGCCGACGGCCGCGCGAAGCTCTGCGCGGAGAAGAAGCCCCTCGACCTGCACGCCCTCTGCACCGAGGTCGACCCGACCGACATGACGCGGCTGACCTGGGAGGCGCTGATCAAGGGCGGCGCCTTCGACGCGCGGTACGACGCCTGGTCCAGCCGCGGCTCGCTCCTCGCCGCCCTCGACGCGGCCCTCGCGGAGGGGAACCGCGCCGCCGCCGACCGGAGGGCGGGCCAAGCCTCGCTCTTCGAGGCCATGGGCGGAGGGTCCGACGAGCCGCAGCCCCCGCCGGGCCTGGACGCGTCGGCCGCCTTTTCCAAGGCCGACGCCCTGCGGGCGGAGCACGAGGTGCTCGGCTTCTACCTGTCCGGCCACCCGCTCGAGGAGCAGGCGGGGCTCTTCTCGATCCTGTCCACCGCCAGCACGAAGGAGCTCGCCGGCCTGCCGGGCGGCGCCGAGATCACGCTCGGGGGACTGATCGTCAACCTCA
Organism: Planctomycetota bacterium; assembly: GCA_028278425.1. Lineage (GTDB taxonomy): Bacteria > Planctomycetota > UBA1135 > UBA1135 > JANQEJ01. Next base: position 5,262 of record JANQEJ010000304.1, read on the forward strand.
AGGAAGTGAACACCCGCGCCGGCAAGAAGATGGCGCGCTTCCGCCTGGAGGACCTCCACGGCGGCGTGAACGTCGTCTGCTTCCCGCGCACGTTCGAGGAGAACCGCGACAAGCTCCAGGACGACGTGCTCGTCATCTGCCGGGCCCGCACCGAGGAGACGGCGGAGGACGAGGTGCGCACCCAGGTGGGGCTCCTGCTCGAGGAGATCCTGCCCCTGGAGGACGCCCTCGAGCGCTTCGAGGGCGGGATCGTGATCCAGCTCACGCCGGCCGACCGGGCCGCGCTCCGCCCGCTGAACGAGTTCCTGACCGCGAACAAGGGCTCGCGGCGCGTCTTCTTCGACGTCGCGGGGGCCGACGGCAACCAACGGCGCGTCCGGGCGGACGAGCGCCACGGGGTCAGGATCTCCACCGACCTCGTCCGCGGGATCGACGGGCTCCTCGGCGGCGGGCGTGTAAAACTCGCCCGGTTCTAGCGCTCGCGGCGGGAAGATCCACCCACGCGCGCGGTCGATCCGCACAATGAGCCGTAGGCAGGCCCCGCCCGGGGCGGTAGGCCTGGCGGTCGCCCACCGCCAACCCTGGAAACTCTGAGGAGAGCAAACATGACCGAGAACAGTGATCTCGTCCGTCGGTTGGAGAAGCTGGAGAGGGAGAACCGGAAGCTGAAGCGCTGGGGCGGGGCCCTGATCGCCGTCGTCGGCACGATCGGGCTCACCAGCATGGCGGTTCCCTCGCTCTGCAAGACGGTTTGGGCGGAGCGGTTCGTCCTCAAGGACTCGTCCGGCAGCGGCCGGATGATGATCGACGCCTACCGCTCGGGCGCGCCCGTGATCACGGCCAGCGACGAGAGCGGCAAGACCTTCGCCAAGCTGACGCTCGACGGCAAGAAGCCGTCGCTCGAGTTCTTCAACGGCGAGGGGAAGTGCACCGGCAAGATGGGTCTCGACGAGAACGGCAAGCCCTACGTCGAGCGCTCCGAGGCCGACACGGTCGCGATCGCCCGGTAGACGGCCGCGATCCGAGCGGGAGCGCGGCGGTCCTGAAACGGGGCCGTCGAGCTCCCGCCTCGCATTTGGAGGGGATCGGCACCATCCTCTTGCCATGACGACACGGCTCCTCTTTCTTCTGCCGGCGTTCTTCCTCGCCCCCGCGGTCCACCAGAGCCCGGCGCCCGAGCCCGGCTCCGCTCCGCCGGGGACCGAGGCCTACCGCGCGACGGTCACGCAACTGCTCGAGGAGGCGACGGCGCGCGGCGAGGCGTACCGGATGCTGGAGAGCCTCTGCACCACGGCGCCCCATCGGCTGTCCGGCTCCGCCGGAGCCGCGACCGCGGTCGAGTGGGCCCGTGCGACGATGGAGGCCATCGGGCTCGACAACGTGCGCCTCGAGCCTTGCACCGTGCCGCACTGGGAGCGCGGCGAGACCGAAACGCTCGCCATCGTGAAGCCGGAGGAGCTCGCGGGCACGCGGCTCCCGATCCTCGCCCTCGGCGGGAGCGTCGCCACGCCGGAGGGCGGCGTCACCGCCCCGCTGGTCGAGGTCAGGAGCTTCGACGAGCTGACCGAGCTCGGAGAGGAGGCGCGCGGCAAGATCGTGTTCTTCAACCGGCCGATGAACGGCGAGCTGCTCAGCACCTTCGCCGCCTACGGCCTCGCCGTCGACCAGCGCACCCAGGGCGCGTCCCGCGCCGCCCGCGCCGGCGGCATCGCGGCGCTGGTGCGTTCCATGACGACGAGCCGGGACGACTCCCCCCACACCGGCGCGATGCACTACGACCCGCGCGTACCGGAGAAGGTCCCGGCCGCCGCGATCAGCACGAACGGCGCGGATCGGATCGCCGCCCTGCTCGCGGCCGGCGAGGAGGTCGTGGCGAAGCTCGAGCTCTCTTGCCGCACGCTCGAGGACAAGCCCTCCTTCAACGTGGTCGGCGAGATCGTCGGGCGCGAGCTTCCGGACGAGATCGTCGTGGTCGGCGGCCACCTCGACGGCTGGGACGTCGGCCAGGGCGCGCACGACGACGGGTCCGGCTCGTGCCAGTCGCTCGAGGTTGCGCGACTCTTTCGCGCGCTCGACCTGCAACCCCGCCGCACGCTGCGCGTCGTGCTCTTCATGAACGAAGAAAACGGCCTGCGCGGCGCCCGCGCCTACCGCGACACGCACCAGGACGAGATGGAGAACCACGTCCTCGCCATGGAATCCGACCGCGGCGGCTTCACCCCCCGCGGCTTCACCTCCGACGCCGGCCCGGAGGCGATGGCGATCCTGCGCGGCATCGTCGACCTGATGGCCCCCTCCGGCGCCGACCGCGTGATCCCCGGCGGCGGCGGCGCGGACGTCACCCCGATGGCGCGCGACGGCGTGATCACGATGGGGTACCTGCCCGACTCGCAGCGCTACTTCGACGTCCATCACTCGGAGCGCGACACGCTCGACACCGTCAGCCCGCGCGAGCTCAACCTGGGAGCGGGCGTGATGGCGGCGATGTGTTACGTCGTGGCGGATCTCGAGGAGCGGTTGCCGCGCTAGCTAAGAAGAAGAAGAAGAAGAACACCGCAGAGGAGCGGAGGTCGGCAGAGGTTCGCAGAGGCGAGGGCGGCTGCGCCGCCCTCGCGATTTGAAAGCACTGGCTCCAGCGTTTCGGCGCTTTGTGGCTTTGAGGCGCAGAGGCGGGTCGGCTTCGCCTCCCCGCAATCTTAGAGAGCAGAAACGGCAGAGGCTGAAGAGGGAGAGAAAGCAACGGGGACTTCCAGCCGTCTCTCTTCCCTGAGCGACCCAAGCAAACCCCCAGGTCTCCGTTCGCACCTATGGCGTGCGCGAACGGCGATCTGGCGTCGAGGTCGTTGGAAGTCGCGGGACCGCGGCGGTTGTGTTGGAGGCACCGACGATCTAGGAATCGGTTGGAAGTGCCCGGACCCTTCTCTGCTCATGTCCCTCCGCTCCCTCCCTTGCCTCAAAAAGATGCGGGGAGGCGAAGCCGACCCGCCTCTGCGCCTCAAAGCCACAAAGCGCCGAACGCTGGAACCAGTCGATTGAATTCGCGTGGGCGGGGAAGCCGCCCACGCCTCTGCGATCCTCTGCTGACCTCCGCTCCTCTGCGGTTTTCTTCTTCTTCCGCGCCCCCCAAAAAAAGAGGCGGCCGCCATCCGGCGCCCGCCTCGAAAACTCAACCCGTTCGCCGTCTACTCAGCCGCTTCGGCCTCGACGACCTCGTCCTCCTTCGGAGTGCGTTCGACGAACTCGAGCACGGCGCGTTGGCCGTTGTCGCCGAGGCGGGGTTTGTTGAGCTTCAGGATGCGGCAGTAGCCGCCGGGGCGCTCCTTGAAGCGGGGTCCGAGCACGCCGAAGAGCTTCTCGACGGCTTCGCGGTTGCGCAGCCTCGCGAAGGCCAGGCGGCGGTGGTGGACGGTGGGGTCCTTCGACAGCGTCACGAGCTTCTCGACGAAGGGCTTGACGGTCTTCGCCTTCTGGATCGTCGTGACGATCCGCTCGTGCTCGATGAGCGACGACGCCATGTTGCGGGTCATGGCGATGCGGTGGCTCGTCGTTCGGCCGAGCTTTCTGCCGGCTACTTTGTGTCGCATCGGGCTTCTCTCTAGCTCGTGACGGCCATGCCGAGGCTCAGGCCCTTTTCCGCGAGGCGGGTCTTGATCTCGGTGAGGCTGGTCTTGCCGAGGTTCTTGAGCTTCATCACCTCGCTCTCGCTCAGCGAGACGAGGTCGTGAAGCGTGGTCAGGTTGGCGCTGTCCAGGCAGTTGCGGGCGCGCACGGAGAGCTCGAGCTCGCTGATCGGACGGTCGAGGATCCTACGCAGCTCGTCGTCCTCGCGGTTCTGCTGGTTGAACTCCGACTGGCTCGGATCGCCGGCCATCGGCGCCTCGTCCTCCTCCTTGCCGTAGAGCACGAAGGGGTTCAGGTGCTTGCGGTAGATCTTGGCCGCCTCGACGAGGGCCATGTCGGGCGCGATCGTCCCGTCGGTCCAGATCTCGAGCACCAGCCGGTCGTAGTTCGTGAACTTGCCGACGCGGGTGGCCTCGACGGCGTAGCGCACGCGGTGGACGGGCGAGTAGATCGAGTCGATCGGAATCGTGCCGAGCTCCTGCTCCTCGGAGCGGTTCTCCTCGGCGGGGACGTAGCCGCGGCCGCGGGAGATCTCCATCTCGACGTTGAGCTCGCGGTCGAGCGTCAGCTCGGCGATGTGGAGATCGGTGTTGATGACCGCCGCGTCGCCGTCGCACTGGACGTCGGCGCCGGTGATCTTGCCCTTGCCGGACTTCGAGATGCTGCACTTCGCCTTGCCGCGGCCGTCGAAGCGGATGCGAAGCTTCTTCAGGTTGAGGATGATGTCGGTGACGTCCTCGTAGACGCCCTCGAGCGAGGCGAACTCGTGCTCCGCGCCATCGATGCGCACGGCGGTCACGGCGGTTCCCTCGATCGAGGACAGGAGGACCCGGCGCAGACCGTTTCCGATCGTGTGGCCGAAGCCGCGCTCGAAGGGCTCCACGTAGAAGCGACCGTACTCGCCGGTCAGCGAGTCGGCGTCCGGTTGGACCTTGCTCGGCAGCTCGAAATTGCGCCAACGGATTCTCATCGAAGTGTTCTCCTAGCTACTTGGAGCAAAGCTCGACGACGAGCTGTTCTTGGATCGGATGGATGATGTGCTCGCGGCGCGGGAGACCGACGACCTCAGCGGCCTCGCCGGTGACCGTGATCCAATCGGGCGCCGCCTGCGACTTGTTCACCTCGATGGCCTCGTCGACCATCTTCTTCGTCTTCTCGTGCTCGCGCGGGACGACCTTGTCGCCCGGGCGCACCTGGAAGGACGGGATGTCGACCCGCCGCGAGTTCACGCGGAAGTGGCCGTGGCGGATCATCTGCCGCGCGTGGTTCCGCGAGAGCGCAAAGCCGCTGGCGAGGACGACGTTGTCCAGCCGCCGCTCCAAGAGCGAGAGCAGGTTCTCGCCGGTGTTGCCCTTGCGGCGCTCGGCCTCCTTGAAGTAGAGGCGGAACTGCCTCTCCAGGACGCCGTAGATGCGCTTGAGCTTCTGCTTCTCGCGCAGGTGCAGGCCGTAGTCGGTGACCTTGCTACGGCGCTGGGCGTGGACGCCCGGCGGATAGTCGCGCCGCGACAGCGCGCACTTGTCGGTGAAGCACCGCTGTCCCTTGAGGAAGAGCTTCATGCCCTCCCGCCGACAGAGCTTGCACTTGTTGCCGATGTATCGAGCCATTCTCCGTCCTTACCTCAAACTCGCCGGCGCTTGCGCGCCCGGCAACCGTTGTGCGGAAGCGGGGTCGTGTCGGTGATGGAGAGCACCTTGAGCCCGGCGTGGGCGAGCGCTCGCACCGCGGACTCGCGCCCGGAACCGACGCCCTTGACGCGGACGACGACCTCTTTCATGCCGTGGCGGATCGCCGCCGTGGCGGCGCGGTCGGCCGCGCGCTGGGCGGCGTAGGGCGTGCTCTTGCGCGTCCCCTTGAAGCCCATGGTGCCCGCGGAGCCCCAGGCGACCGTCTCGCCGGTCGGGCTGGTGATCGTGATGTGCGTGTTGTTGAACGACGCCTTCACGTGGGCGATGCCCTTGGCGATGTTCTTCTTGACCGTGCGTTTCGTTGATTTCGCCATGGTTCGCTACTTCATCCCCTTCACGGACTTCTTCCCGGCGACCGTCTTCTTGGGCCCTTTTCGGGTCCGCGCGTTGGTCCGCGTGCGCTGACCGCGGACCGGCAGCCCCCGGCGGTGGCGCAGCCCGCGGTAGCAGGCGATGTCCCGCAGGCGCGAGATGTTGCCCGCGATCTCGCGACGGAGCTGGCCCTCGACCGAGTAGGTCTTCTGGATGTAGCCGGCCAGCGTCGTGAGCTGTTCCTCGTTCAGGTCGCGCGCCTTCATGCCGCGATCCAGGTTGAGCTCGTCGCAGACCTTGTGCGCCGTCGAGCGGCCCACACCGAAGATGTAGGTCAGCGCGATCTCCAGTCGCTTGTTGTCGGGAATCTCGACACCGATGACACGCGGCATGTTCTGTCGCTCCGTTGAGGGCTACTTGCCCTGCCGTTGCTTGTGGGTCGGGTCGGCCTTGCAGATGACGCGGATGACGCCCCTGCGCTTCACGATCTTGCAGTGCATGCAGATCCGCCGAACGCTGCTTCGTACTTTCATCTGCCTCTCCGAGTTCTCCGGTCGCCCCGGTACACGATCCGGCCCTTGGTCAGGTCGTAGGGGGACATCTCGACGGTGATCTTGTCGCCGGGCAGGATCCGGATGTAGTGCATGCGCATCTTGCCGCTGACGTGGGCCAGGATCTTGTGGCCGTTGTCCAGCTTGGCCCGGAAGCGAGCGTTGGGCAGCGCCTCCGTCACGATGGCTTCGACGACGATCGGTTCTTCCTTGGCCATGGCTAGCCCTGCGCCTCCGCGTCGGGTTGAACGGTGGTCAGGAGGTTGCGGAAGACTTCGTCGGGGGAACCGCTGCCGTCCACGTGCGTCAGCAGGTTCCGCTCCTCGTAATACCGCACCAGCGGCGCGGTTTGCTCGGTGTAGACCCGTAGCCGCTCCCGCACGACGTCGGGCGCGTCGTCGGGGCGCTGGTAGAGCGGCCCGCCGCAGGCGTCGCAGACGCCCTCCACCTTCGGCGGAGCGAAGGTTCGGTGGTGGATCGCGCCGCACTCCTTGCAGAGCAGGCGCCCGGCGGCGCGCTCGACGATCGCCTCGTCGGACACCTGGAGGTTCGCGACGCGCTGCTCGACCGAGCCGTCGAGCCTCGCGTCGAGCGCCTCGGCCTGCGGCATCGTGCGCGGGAAGCCGTCCAGGATGTAGCCGATGCGGCAGTCCTCGTGTCCGACCCGGTCGAACAGCATGTCGAGGACGAGCTCGTCGGGAACGAGCTCGCCGGCGTCCATGTACCCCTTGGCGCGCGAGCCGAGCTCGGTCTGGGACTTGATGTTCGCGCGGAACAGGTCGCCGGTCGACACGTGCGGAAGCGCGGTCGCCTCGGCGAGCCGCACGGCCTGCGTGCCCTTGCCGGATCCCGGCGCGCCCAGAAGGATGATGACCTTGCTCACCCCTTCGTCCCCCCGGTCTTCGCCCAGCCGCCCGACGAGCGCCCCTTCATGAAGCCGTCGTAGTTGCGCATGACGAGCTGCGCGTTCAGGCGGTCGACGAGGTCGAGCGCGACTCCGACGACGATCAGCACGGACGTACCGCCGAGGAAATACGCGAGCTGTCCCTGCAGCCCGGGAATCCCCCCGGTGATGAAGTTCGGCAGCACCGCGATCAGCGCCAGGAAGGCCGCGCCGGCCAGCGTGATGCGGGTCAGGATCTCCTTCAGATAGCCGGCGGTCTTCGCGCCCGGACGGATGCCGGGGATGAAGGACCCGTGCTCGCGGAGGTTGTCGGCGATCTCCTCGGGCCGGAACATCAGGTTGTTCCAGAAGAAGCAGAAGGCGAACACGAGCGACATCGACATGAAGATGTAGACGAAGCCGTCGGTGTCCTGGAACATCGAGTTCAGCGTGTCCCACTCGAGGAAGCCGAAGAGCACGCCCGGGATGATGAAGAGCGCGGAGGCGAAGATGATCGGCATGACGCCGGCCATGTTCACCTTGAGCGGGAGGTAGTGACGCTGGCCGCCGTAGACCCGGCGGCCCCGGGTCAGGCGCGCGTACTGGATCGGAACGCGGCGCTCGCCCTTCTGGATGAACACGATCACGAGCACGATCGCCACCCAGATGCCGATCAGGGTCATCAGCGTGTTGTAGGCCTGATCCTGCTGCTGCGCGTACATCTGGCCCAGACTGCTCGGCATCGTGGCGATGATGCCGGCCATGATGATCAACGACGCGCCGTTGCCGACGCCGTACTCGGTGATCAGCTCGCCGATCCACATCACGAGGATCGCGCCCGCCATGAGCGACAGGACCACCGACATCATCAGCATGATGCTGTCGGGATCCTGGTTGCCCGCGATCATCTGCTCGTCCTTCCGGAAGATTCCGAACCAGATGAAGAGGGCCTGCAGGAACGCGATGGGCACGACGGAAAGGCGCGTGTACTGGTTGATCTTCTTCTGCCCGGTGGCCCCCTCCTTCTGCAGCGCCTCGATGCGCGGCGACACCTTGGCCAGGATCGAGAAGATGATCGACGCCGAGATGTAGGGCATGATCCCGAGCGCGAAGATCACGGTCTGGCCGATCATGCCGCCGGAGAAGGCCGACAGAAGTCCGAACGCCGTGCTGCCCGCCTCCCCCGTGATCCGCTCGACGTACTCCGGGCTCATCCCGGGGATCGGGATCTGGAACCCGACGCGGTACGCCACGAGCAGCCCAAACGTCGTGAGGATGCGACGCCGGGTCTCCGGGATCTTCAGGAGCTGAAGGGCGACGAAGTTCACGAGGTGGGCGCCTCCTCGGTCTTCTCGCGGCCGCGCGCGTCGAGCAGCACGGTGGTGCCGCCGGCGGCCTGGATCTTCTCCGCCGCGCTCTTCGAGAACTTCTGCGCCTTGACCGTGAGCTTCTTCTTGAGCTCGCCGTTGCCGAGCACCTTCAGGAGCGGGGTGTTCATGCTGACGAGGCCCGCGCCGAGGATGGCCTGGAGGTCGACCTCGGCTCCGTCGTCGAAGGCGTCGAGCTTGTCGACGTTGATCACGGTGTAGTCGGTGCGGAAGCGCGCGTTGGTGAAGCCGCGCTTCGGCACGCGCCGGTAGATCGGCATCTGGCCGCCTTCGTAGCCCGGGCGGCGGTAGGAGCCGGAGCGCGCGCCCCAGCCCTTGTGGCCGCGGCCGGCGGTCTTGCCGGTGCCGCTACCGATGCCGCGGCCCACGCGGCGGGCGGCCTTGTGCTTGGTGCCCTTCTCGCAAACGCTCTTCAGGTTCATAGCTTCACCCCGCGCAGTTCCTCGACGGTCTCGCGCATGCGGAGCTGCCCGAGCGCCTCGAAGGTGGCCTTGACCAGGTTGACCGGGTTGGTCGAGCCGTAGGCCTTGGTCAGGATGTCCTTGATGCCGGCCATCTCGCACACGGCGCGCACCGAGGCGCCGGCGATGATGCCGGTGCCGGGCGAGGCCGGGATCAGCCGGAGCTGCGAGCCGCAGAAGATGCCGGTGACCTCGTGGGGGATGGTCCCCTCGGGGGTCAGCTTGACGCGCATCATGTGCTTGCGCGCGTCCTTGGCGGCCTTCTCGATCGCGGCGGGCACCTGGCGGGCCTTGCCGAAGCCGTGGCCGACGATGCCGTCGCGGTTGCCGGCGACGGACAGGGCGCTGAACGAGAAGCGCCGTCCGCCCTTCACGACCGCGGCGGAGCGGTTGATCTTGATCAGGATCTCGCTGATGTTCTCGAGCTCCGCGGACTCGGCGGTGTCGAGGTAGGTCGGTTTGGCTTTCATGCTTAGAACTTCAGGCCTTCCTCGCGGGCCGCGTCGGCGAGGGCCTTGACGCGTCCGTGGTACTTGCAGTGGCCGCGGTCGAAGACGAGCTCCTCGACGCCGGCTTCCTTGGCGAGGCGCGCGATCTCCTTGCCGATCACGGCCGCGCGCTCGGTCTTGGTCTTGCCGTCGAGATCCGAGGCGAGCTTCTTCGTGTCCGTGCCGACCGCGCACAGCGTCTTGCCCCGATTGTCGTCGACGACCTGGGCGTAGATGTGCTTCAGCGAGCGGTGCACCGACAGGCGCACGCCCGAGCCGGTGGCGCGGAGCCGGCGGCGCACCGACTGGCGGCGGCGCTTGCGGCGGGTCTTCTTGATCTCGGAGACTTTCATCGCGATACCTAGCTGCCGAAGGTCTTGCCGGCCTTGCGGCGGACGAACTCGCCCTCGTAACGGATGCCCTTGCCCTTGTAGGGCTCCGGCGGTCGGACCTTGCGCACGTTGGCGGCGAACTGTCCCACCGCCTGCTTGTCCGCGCCCCGGACGATGATGGTCGTCGGCTTGGGGGTCTCGCACTCCACGCCCTCGGGAAGCTGGAACACGACCGGGTGGCAGAAGCCGATGTTGAGCGTGAGCTGCTTGCCCTGGGCCTGCGCGTTCCAGCCGACGCCGACGATCTCGAGCGTCTTCGAGAAGCCGTTCGTCACGCCGAGAACCATGTTGTTCAGGAGCGCGCGGGTCATGCCGTGAAAGGCCCGCGACTGGCGCGCGCCGCCGGAGCCGTTGGGGGCGAGGGTGACGGTGCCGTCGTCGACGCTCAGGTCGATCTCGGGACGCAGCGAGAGGCCGAGCGAGCCCTTGGGGCCCTTGACGGTGACCTCGCGGCCCTTCGCCTCGACGCTGACGCCCGAAGGCAACTGAATCGGCAGGCTTCCGATGCGGGACATCTCAGAACACCTTGCAGAGGATCTCGCCGCCCACGTTGTCCGCGTGGGCCGTGCGATCCGAGACGACGCCCTTCGGCGTGGAGAGGATGAAGATCCCGAGGCCGCCCAGGACCTTGGGGATGTCGCTCGCGCCCGAGTAGACGCGGCGGCCGGGCTTGGAGACGCGGTCGATGGTGCGGATCACGTGCTCGCCGTCCGGGCCGTACTTCAGGTCGATCTTCAGCGTGCTCGCGGGCTTGCCCTGCTCGACGGCGTAGCCCTCGATGAAGCCCTCGTCCTTGAGCACCGCGGCGATCCCCACCTTCATCTTCGAGGCGGGCATCGACACCGAGGCCTTGGCCGTCCGGTTGGCGTTGCGGATGCGCGTGAGCATGTCCGCGATCGGGTCTGTCATCATCGCTCTGGATCTCCTACCAGGACGCCTTGCGCATGCCGGGGATCTCGCCGAGCAGGGCCCGCTCGCGCAGGCAGATGCGGCAGATCCCGAACTTGCGGTAGATCGCGCGCGGACGGCCGCACAGGCCGCACCGCCGGATGCGGCGCGACTTGAACTTCGGCTTCCGGTTGGCTTTGTGGATGAGTGCTGTCTTGGCCATGCCTACTCCTGCCCTGCTTCGCGAAAGGGCATGCCGAGCTCTTTGAGGAGGAAGTAACCCTCGTCGTCGCTCCTGGCGGTGGTGACGAAGGTGATGTCCATGCCCTGGCTGAACTCGAGCTTGTCGAAATCGATCTCGGGGAAGACGGTCTGCTCGGCCAGCCCGAGGGTGTAGTTGCCGCGGCCGTCCAGCTTGTTCTTGACGCCGCGGAAGTCGCGGATACGCGGGAGGACGACGCTGATCAGGCGGTCGGCGAACTCCCACATGCGGTCCTGGCGCAGCGTGACGGCGACGCCGATCGGCATGCCCTCGCGCAGCTTGAAGCCGGCGATCGACTTGCGCGCCTTGCGGACGGTCGGCCGCTGGCCGGTGATGATCGCCATGTCCTTGACGGCGGCGTCGATGCGTCCCTTGTTCTCGACCGCGCCCTTGCAGCCCATGTTCACGACGATGCGGGAGAGCTTCGGGGCGGCGTGCTGGTTCTTGATGTCGAAGCGGTCCATCATCTTGGAGCGGACCTCCGACAGGTACTTCTCTTTCAAGCGGGGGGGCATCGCTAGGCCTCCTGCTTCTTCCGTTTGCGCGTGCCCTTGCCCGTTTCGGGGTCGAGGAGCATCACGTTGCTCGCGTGGACCGAGCGCTCTTCCTGAACGCGCTCGCCCTTGGGGTTCTGCTGCGTGGGCTTCTTGTTGCACCAGCGCATGTTCACGCCGTCGACGAGCACGCGGTTGCGCTTCGCGTCGACGATCTTGACCTCGCCGGTCTTGCCGCGGTCGTTGCCGGCGATAACGATCACGACGTCGCCCTTCTTCACCTTCAGGCCGCGCTTCGCGCCGGTCTTCTGGGGTTGCTTCCGGCGGCCGGGCATCAGACGACCTCCTGGGCCAGCGAGATGATCTTCATGTAGTTGCGCTCGCGCAGCTCGCGGGCGACGGCGCCGAAGATGCGCGTGCCCTTCGGGTTGCCGTCGTTGTCGATGATCACCATCGCGTTCTTGTCGAAGCGGATGTAGGAGCCGTCCTTGCGTCGGACGTTCTTGCTCGTGCGCACGATCACGCCGCGCACGACCGTGCCGGTCTTGACGTCCGAGCCCGGCATCGACTTCTTGACCGAGGCGACGATCAGGTCGCCGAGGTGGGCGTAGCGCCGGTGCGTGCCGCCGAGAACCTTGATGCACTGCGCGCGCTTGGCCCCGGTGTTGTCGGCCACGTCCAGCATGGTCTGCATCTGGATCATCGCGCCGTCTCCTCCTCGCCGAGCACCGCCTTGTCGAGGATGCGCACGAGCCGCCAGCGCTTCAGCTTGCTGAGCGGCCGCGTCGAAGCGAGCTCGACCGTATCGCCGACGCCCGCCTCTTCCTTCTCGTCGTGGGCCATGTACTTCTTGCGCTTCCGCACGTACTTGCCGTACTTCGGGTGCTTGAAGGTGCGCTCGACCGAGACCGTGATGGTCTTCGCGCCCTTGGTGCTCGTGACGACGCCCTGCAGCACGCGGCGGGCATGACGGGTGGTGGTCATGGTTACTTGGCCTCCTGGCCGCGGATGCCCTTGCGGCGCTCGTGCAGAATGGTGTTGGCCCGAGCGATGTTGCGACGCAGCACGCGGATCCTGGCGGGGTTGGCCGCCGTTTCGGACGCGGTGCGGAAGCGGAGGTCGAAGAGCTCCTTCTTCATGCTCTCGAGCTCGAAGTCGAGCTCCGCGTCGGTCTTGCCTCTGATCTCTTCGATCTTCATCGCGTTCTCTAGGTGGCAGGCAGACGGCGAACCATCTTCACCTTGATGGGCATCTTGTGAGCCACGCGCTTCAGCGCGAGCTTCGCTGTGTCCTCGGGCACTCCGCCGAGCTCGAACAGCACGGTCCCGGGCTTGACGGGCGCGACCCAGCGGTCGACGTCGCCCTTGCCCTTGCCCATGCGCGTCTCGGCCGGCTTCGCGGAAACCGGCTTGTGGGGGAAGATGCGGATCCAGATCTTCGCCTGGCCCGCGGTCGCGCGGTTGGCGGCGATCCGGCCAGCCTCGATCTGGCGGCCGCTGATCCAGCCCCAGTCCATCGCCTGGAGGCCGAAGTCGCCGAACGACACCGCGTTGCCGCGCGTCGCGTGACCGCGCAGGCGGCCGCGCTGCTGCTTCCGGAACTTCGTCCGCTTGGGCATCATCGCCATGGCTCAGCTCCTCCGTTCTCCGCCGCGGCCGCCGCGCCGGCCGCCGCCGCCGCGATCCGAACGTCCCCGACCGCCGCCGCCGTTGCCGCCGCCGCCCTGCGAGAAGCGGTAGTCGATCTTCTGGCCGGGCTCGAGGTCGCCTTTGTAGATCCAGACCTTCACGCCGATGATCCCGTAGGTCGTGCGGGCCTCGGCGGTGCCGTAGTCGACGTGGGAGCGGAGCGTCGAGAGCGGCACGCGGCCGTCGCGCTCCTTCGCGGTGCGGGCCATCTCCGCGCCGCCGAGGCGTCCGTTGATCTCGACCTTCACGCCGAGCGAGCCGGCCTGCATGGTCGTCTGGATCGCCTTCTTGACCGCACGGCGGAAGGCCATGCGCTTCTCAAGCGCCTCCGCCACCACCTCGGCGACGAGGTTGGCCTCGAGCTCGGGGCGCTTGATCTCGCGCACGGTCAGGTGGCAGGTCATCCCGGTGATGTCCTGGAGCGACTTCTTGAGCTGGTCGACGCGGACGCCCTTGCGGCCCACGAGCACGCCGGGGCGCGCGGTGTGCACGACGACGTTGACGGCCTCGCCGGTGCGCTCGATCTCGATGCGCGGGATGCCGGCCGCCTTGTACTCCGTGTTGATGTGCTTCCTGATCTTGTGGTCCTGAATCAGGAGCCGCGAGAAGTCCTTGCTGTTGGCGTACCAGCGCGAACGCCACGGTTCGATGACCGCGACGCGGTAGCCGGTGGGGTGTACCTTCTGTCCCATGCGCTAGCCCTCTTGCTCCTTCGGGATCTCCTGCACGATCACGGTCAGATGGCTGGTCCGTTTGCGGAAGGGCATCGCGCGCCCCTGCGGGCCAGGGCGCCAGCGCATGCGGTTGTTGAGCAGCGGCCCGTCGTCCGCGTAGCACTCGCTGATGAAGAGGTTGTTCACGTTGACCTCGGCCTCCTCGTCGTGGCCGGCGTTCGCCATCGCGGAGCGGAGCACCTTGAGATAGAAGCTCGCGGCGCGCTGCGGCGCGAACTCGAGCAGCTCGAGCGCGTCGTTGACCGGCAGGCCGCGGATCATGTCGGCGATCAGGCGCGCCTTGCGGGCGGTGATGCTCGCGTAGCGGTGCCGCGCCGTGTACTGCTTGGTTGCGGTGACCATCAGCGGGAGGCCTTTTGGCCCTCTTTCTTGTTGGTGTGACCGCGGAAGGTGCGGCTCGGCGCAAACTCGCCGAGCTTGTGCCCGACCATGTCCTCGGTGACGAACACCTTCAGGTGGTGCTTGCCGTTGTGGACCATGAAGGTGTGCCCGATGAAGTCCGGCGGGATCGTCGAGCGGCGCGCCCACGTCTTGATCGGGTCGCGGCTGCCGCCCATGTTCGCCACCCTCTTGGCGAGCTTCGGGTCGATGAACGGCCCCTTCTTGATGCTTCTACCCATGTCTAAGAGCTCTTCCTGGACTTCCGGCGGCGGAGGATGAAGGGGTCGGTGCGGTGACGCTTCTTGCGCGTGCGGCCACCCTTGGCCAGCACGGCGGTCGGCGAGCAGGGATGGCGCCCGCCCTTGGTCCGTCCCTCTCCACCACCGAGCGGGTGGTCGATCGGGTTCATCGCCGTGCCGCGGACGTGCGGACGGCGGCCCATGTGGCGCTTGCGGCCGGCCTTGCCGAGCTTGACGTTCTGGTGATCGGTGTTGCCGACCCGTCCGATCGTGGCGCGGCAGCTCACGTGGATCTTGCGGAGCTCGCCCGAGGGGAGCTGCACGATCGCGTACTTGCCCTCGCGGTTCGTGAGCTGCGCGTAGGATCCGGCCGAGCGGCAGAGCTGGCCGCCGCGCCGCGGCGAGAGCTCGATGTTGTGAATCATCAGGCCCACCGGAATGTGCGAGAGCGGCATCGCGTTGCCCGGCAGCGGGTCGGCGTCGATGCCGCTCTGAAGCACCTGGCCCACGGTGAGCCCGAGGGGCGCCAGGATGTAGCGCTTCTCGCCGTCGGCGTACCAGAGGAGCGCGATGTTCGCGGAGCGGTTCGGGTCGTATTCGATCGACTTGACGCGCGCCGGGATGCCGTCCTTGTTGCGCTTGAAGTCGATGACCCGGTAGCGGCGCTTGTGGCCGCCCCCGCGGTGGCGCACCGTGATGCGGCCCATGTTGTTCCGCCCGCCGGTCTTCTTGATCGGGCGGAGCAGGCTCTTCTCGGGCTTCTTCGTGGTCAGCTCCGAGAAATCGAGCACGCTGCCGTGGCGGCGGCCAGGCGAAGTCGGCTTGTAGGTTTTGATTCCCATGGGAGCGTTCCTAGAGGATGTCGATGGTCTGGCCCTCGGCGAGGGTGACCATCGCCTTCTTCCACGTCTGCGTGCGGCCGCGCGTGTACCCGCGGCGGCGCCACTTGCCCGAGACGACGAGCGTGTTGACGCCGGTGACCTTCACGTCGAAGAGCTTCTCGACCGCGTGGCGGATCTCGACCTTGTTGGCGTCGACCGGCACGCGGAAGTGGTAGGCGTTGCGCGTCGCGCCGTCGTCGGTCGCCTTCTCGGTGATGACCGGCTTCTTGATGATGTGGTAGCAGCGATCGAGGTCGGTCACGCGTCACCTTCCTTCTTGCCCGCGCCGACGCGCGCCGCGAGGGAGTCCATCGCCGCGCTCTCGGCGACGATCAGCCCGCCGGCGACGACGTCGTAGGCGCAGAGGTCGATGGCGCTGCGCACGGTCACCCCGGGGAAGTTGCGGAACGACTTCCAGACGTTGGTGCTGGGCTCGTTGAGGACGATCAGCGCCCGGCGCGGCGAGCCGAGATCGGCCAGGATCCGGCGGGCCGCCTTGGCGGAGGGGGCCGGAAACTCGCCCAGGTCGGCGATCACGACCTCGCCGTCCTTGAGCTTGCCGGCGATGGCGGAGCGCAGGGCGACGCGCCGCGCCTTGGCGGGCATGTGGTAGCTGAAGTCGCGCGGCCGGGGGCCGAACACGACGCCGCCGCCGCGCCAGATCGGCGACTTGCGGTCGCCGGCGCGCGCGCGGCCGGTGTGCTTCTGGCGGTAGGGCTTCTTGTTGGTGCCCTTGACCTCGGAGCGGCCCTTGGTCTTGGCGGTGCCCTGGCGCTGGTTCGCCTGGTGCATGACCACCGCGTCCTTCAGGGTGCGGTAGAGGACCTTGCCGCCGAAGGGCGCCTCGTCGAACTCGACCTCGCCGACGTTCCCGGACTTGTAGCTCTGAACGTTCATGTCAGGCCTTCGCCTTCTTCCGGCCGGTGCGGGCCGTGCGCACCTGCACGAAGCCGCCGTTGGGTCCGGGCACCGCGCCCTTCAGGAAGAGCAGGTTTCGCTCGCTGTCGATGCGGACCACCTCGAGGTTCTTGGTCGTGTGGCGCTCGTTGCCGTAGTGACCCGACATGCGCTTGCCCTTGAAGACGCGCGCAGGGTAGGCGGAGGCGCCGATCGACCCGGGTGCCCGGTAGTTCATGCAGCCGTGCGTCTTCGCGCCGCGCGAGAAGCCGTGGCGCTTGATCGTGCCGGCGAAGCCCCGGCCCTTGCTCGTCCCGGTCACGTCGACCAGGTCGCCGTTGGCGAATTCCTCGACGGTGATCTTGTCCCCCACCGAGCGCTCGGCGGCCTGCTTCAGGCGTTCCTCGCGGAGGAAGCGCTTCGGCGTGATGTCGACCTTCTTGAGGGCACCGCGCTGGGGCTTCGCGACGGCCTTGTCCGGCACGTCCTCGTAGCCGAGCTGGAGGGCGTCGTACCCGTCCTTCTCCTGAGTGCGGACCTGGGTCACGACGCACGGACCCGCGGCGACGACGGTCACACCCAGATGGGTGCCGTCCTCGGCGAAGATCTGCGTCATTCCCTTCTTGCGTCCTAGGATCAGCGTCATGATTCCTTGAACCGTGTGAAGCCGGTTCGACCAGGGCCGCCCCGTTCGGGTCGGAGGCGGTCGACGCCTGGCCACGCGGCAACTCGAAACGAAATTGTGAGTGGGCCTCGTCGGGGGCGGCGCGCGCTCCTTCTCCTTTGGCCCGTTGCGATTCCCTTGGGGTTCCCACGCCCGACCGTGAACCCGCGTCGAATGCGCGGGCCGGGGGCGCTCAAGGCTCAGGCCTTGATCCGGATGTCCACCCCCGCGGGCATGTTGAGGCTGCTCAAGGCGTCCACCGTCTGACTGGTGGGCTCCGAGATGTAGATGAGTCGCTTGTGCGTCCGGATCTCGAACTGCTCGCGCGACTTCTTGTCCTTGAACGGGGAGCGAAGAACGGTGTAGCGCTCGATCCGCGTCGGGAGGGGGATCGGACCCGCGACCCGGGCACCCGTCCGCTTGGCCGTCTCGACGATCTCGACGGCGGACTGGTCCAGGGCCTCGTGGTCGTAGGCCTCCATCCGAATCTGGATCTTGCTGTCGCTCAACTTCCTAAGTTCCGTTCGTTGCTCGTTTTCCGGCAGGTCGTACCGCCCCCGCCGCGCGGGTCCGAACCCTGCGGGCGCGCCGCGGAGCCGGGGTCCAGCGTGGAAAGGGGCGAAGAAGATAAGGATTCGCCAGGGGCGGGTCAACGCTCCCCGGGGCCAAGAAAGGGGTTTTTTCGGAACCCGGAGGCCCCTTGTGGCCCGGGCGGGGGGTCAGGTCCAGACCAGCCCCCGGGCCTCCAGGTCCTCCTCGGGCACCGGCCGGAACCCCGCCGGCTGGAGCGAGAAGCTGGCTCGTCCCTGGGAGAGCGACCGCAGGGTGGTCGAGTAGCCGAACATCTGGACCAGGGGCACCGTCCCGGAGACGGCCCGCAGCGCCCCCTCCCGGCGCACGTCGGTGATGTCGGCCTTGTTGGCGTTCAGGTCGGCGATGATCCCGCTCATGAACTCGTCCGGCGCCTCGATCTCGAAGGCCATCATGGGTTCGAGCAGCGCGATCTCGGCCGCCTGCATGGCCTGGCGCAAAGCGGCGGCGGCCGCCTGGGTGAAGCCGAGCTCCGAGTCGGAGTCCGGGTGCGACTCCCCGCCGGAGACGACCAGGCTCGCGTCGACGAGGGGGAAGCCGAAGCGCGGGCCCACCTGCGCGCCGAGGACGAGCGCCTCCTCGACCGCGGGGCGGAAGTCGTCGGGCACCGCGCAGTCGTCGTCCCAGGAGAGCTTCGGCTGCGCGTTCGCCCCGTCCACGCCGTCGGGGATGAGCTCGACGTCGACCGCCCCGAAGACGGCCTTGCCGCCGAGCACGCGCTCCACGCGCCCGCTGCCGGCGCCGCGGGACAGCGCGGCCTCGCGGTAGGCGACGCGCGGCTGCCCCACCTTGACGTCCAGGCGGAAGTCCTGCTCGAGGCGGTGCTGCTTGATCTCGAGGTGGAGCTCCCCCATCCCGGCGATCAGCCACTGCCCCGTCTCCTCGTCCTCGCGGACGTGGAAGCTCGGGTCCTCGAACGCCAGCCGGTCGAGCGCGGCGCGCAGCTTGTCGCGGTCGGCGGCCGACCTCGGCTCGACGACCCGCGTGATCACGGGCTCGGGGAACTCGAGCGACTCGAGCACGATCTCGCCGTCGCGGGAGCAGAGCGTGTCGCCCGTCGCGGTCAGCTTGCAGCCCGTCAACGCCACGATGTCGCCCGGGCCGGCCTTCTCGACCGCCTCCTTCGCGTCGGCGTGCATGTCGAGGATGCGCGCCACGCGCTCCATGCGCCGCACGCGCGGGTTGAAGATCTTCTTGCCGGGGAGGATCTCGCCGGAATACACGCGTACGAACGCGAGGTCCTCGTGCACGTCGGCGGCGAGCTTGAAGGCGAGGGCGCAGGCGGGAGCGCCGGGGTCGGGCGGGCGCGTCTCGCGCCGGTCGGTGCCCGGGACGGTCCCCTCGATCGGCGGCACGTCGAACGGCGAGGGCAGGTAGTCGATCACCGCGTCGAGGAGCGGCTGGACCCCGACGTTGCGGAGCGCCGCTCCGCAAAACGCGGGCACCAGGGTGTGGTCCAGGACGCGCCGGCGCAGGGCGGCGCGCAGGGCGGAAACCTCCGGCTCGCGGTCCTCCAGGACGCAGGCGAGGAGCTCCTCGTCGTCCTCGGCCAGGGCCTCGATCAGCTCCGCCCGCAGCACCTCGACCTCGTCGGTCACCTCCGGCGGGACCGGGATGGGCCTTGGATCGCGCCCGAGCGACTCCTCGTCGAAGTGCGTCGCCTCGCCGGTGATCACGTCGACGACGCCGCGGAACTCCTTCTCCGAGCCGAGCGGATATTGGACCGCGATCGCGGGCACGTCGAGCCGCTTCTTCAGGTCGGCGATGCAACGGAAGTAGTCGGCACCGGCGCGGTCGCACTGGTTGACGAAGACGACGTAGGGCACGGCGTGGCGCCGCATCTGCCGCCAGACGGTCTCGGACTGCGCCTGGATGCCCGCGACGCCGTTGATGACGAGCACCGCGCCGTCGAGAACGCGCATGCAGCGCTCGACCTCGACGGTGAAGTCCACGTGCCCCGGCGTGTCGATCAGGTGGATCGCGTGATCGCGCCACGGCAGCGAGGTGGCCGCCGCGGTGATCGTGATGCCGCGCTTGCGCTCCTCCTCCATCCAGTCCATGACCGCCGTGCCCTCGTGCACTTCGCCCATGCGCCGCTCGACGCCGGAGTAGAAGAGCATCCGCTCGGACACGGTCGTCTTGCCCGCGTCGATGTGCGCGACGATGCCGATGTTGCGCACCTTCTCGATGTCCGCCCGCGACATGCGCGGGATCCTACCCCAAGGCCGGATTCACGCGTAGGAACTCCGCGCGCCAGCGGTAGCCGTCGAGCCATTCGGGATGCGGCTCGCCCAAGAGCACCGAGGCCGCGTACAAGGCCTCGACCGAAGCGAGGCCCCGCTCCGGATCGTCGAAAGTCCGGCTCTTGCGCGGGTAGGCGCTCGCCAACTCGGGCAGGCTGCGCCGGACGAGCTCGCCGTCGACGGTGCGCAGGAGCTTCGGCACGCGTCGCCACGCGCAGTCGACGAGCAGGAGATCGCGGCCGCGGTCGGCTTCGGTGAGGAGCTCGCCTTCGGGGTGGAGCAGGATGCGTGCGCCGGCGTGCACGCGGCGTTCGGGGTGGTAGTCGACGAAGCGGATGCCGGCAAGCCCGCGGAGAGGGGTCAGGGAGCACTTCTTCGCGGACTCGCGGGGGTCGCGGACGATCAAGACGTCCATGGGGGTAAGGGTAGCGGGTGGGGAGGGCTTTCCGGGGCCCCGTTTGCGTGCTCGCCGGGGCGGTCGGTCGCGCGCGGCGGCGAGGGGGCGAAGCGCGCGCAGACACGACCGTCAGTCGCTTCGCTCCCTCCGGGCAGACGGTCGTGTCTGCG
>JANQEJ010000017.1 GCA_028278425.1 Planctomycetota bacterium
TTGAGCGACCCGTCGCTGCACGGGAACGCGGTCCCGATGAGTGTCCACGCGGAGTCCTCGGTCTGGTCCTTCCGGGTGAACCGGCGGACGCCGTAGACCGCGAGGCGGTCGTGCTTCTGGAGGTCGATGCGATCGGTCTTCTTGGCTGCCATGTCCATCTCCTTCGATGTGGTGGCCCCCTGTAGGGCCGTCTCTCTCGCCCGAGCCAGGAGAGACGGCCGAGGGGGGCGAGGCGCGCCGGCGCCGGCGAAGCGAGGAGCAAGGCAAAGCGCGTGACCGAGCCGGAGTCTTCGAGGCGGAGGGCGCGGGCTTGTGGCCGACGCGACGAAGTGGAGCGCGGCGGTGCGCCGCTCGGACGAAGGAGATGGCAGGCAGCCGACCGGACGGAGCGACCTCGAGCGCGACCTGGTGGAGGCGCGCTGACGCCGAGTAGCCCGCGGCACCGAGGAGCGCCGCGCCGGACGGTTCGCGGCCTACTTCCGGCGCGCAGCGAGAGAGCTGAGGTCGAGCCGTGACAGCAGGCGGCCGCGGGCCTAACGACCGCGAGCACAGCGCCTTGGGCCGCGTGCGCGGCTCGCTCTCGATGCGCCGTCGCGTCGAGAGCGGGCGCTCGCGCTACGGGTGGGTGCCGGCCAGGGCGCGGCCGAGTTGGCGACGGAGCTTCGCCTCGAGCTCCTTCGCGCGCACCTGGTCGTAGCTGTCGGCGGCGAGGGGCCCCACCTCCGAGCGGATGCGCGCGGCATCGGCGGGGAAGAGCTCCCCGAAGCGATCCCAGTAGAGGACCGTCGCGGCGCGCTCGAGCGGCGCGGCGAGCGACATCGCCTGGAGCACCGCCAGGAGCTCCGCGGTCGTCGCCGGGCGCAGCGGTGACCCCGTGGCGATCCGGTCGAGGAGCTCGCGACAGTGGGCGCGGTAGAGTCGCTCGCCGGCCTCGCGAAGGACCTGCGGAGGGCAGAGCTCCCGGAAGCCGTCGTGGAGCTGCGTTGCCAGCAGCGGGCGGCGCGCCTTGGCCGCGGAGATCTCCTCCTCGGCGATCTCCATGCAGCGGAAGGTGTGGGCGATGGTGCTGGCGACGCCGGCGCCGAGCAGTTCGCTTGCAGCGGTGAAGAGGTCGTTGGTCGTCTCGTTCTTGCGCACCTCCTGTCCTCCGAGTTGCGAGGGGTCGGTCCCTCGCCGGACCCGGGGACCGACCTCGAAGCAACGCCGGAGGACAGGCGGCAGCGACGCGCAGAGGGGTGCGCCGGAGCCCGCTGCAGGGACCGTGACGACCCGACGGGTCGACGCGGGACCTGCGAGAGGCGGAGGTGCAAGCGGCCCAGGGGCCGCGGCCCCGCGCGGAGCGCCGCCGACGCAAGGCGAGACGACACGGCCAGCGTGAGGGCCGCGTCGAGTCAGAACAGCGTGAGCTGGGAGCGCGTCCGCCGAAGCTCGGCGTGAGCCGCCTTCGCGAGCTCGCGGAGGGCCCGAAGCTGGCAGCGACCCGCGAGGAGGTGACACCAGGCCATCGCGCGTGCGGTGGCGCCGGCCTCGTCCGGTGAGAGCCTCCCGTGCCGCTCGCGCAGGACCAGCTTGAGCGCGTCGCGCAGCGAGGCCTCCTCCTGCTCGATCGACTCGCGGAGCCAGGCGATGCGCGCCTCGGGGTCGCGTTGCGCGCGAGCGGGGATGCGCTCCTCGATCAGGTCGCGGTACGGGAGCTGCCGCACGCGCAGCGCGAAGCCGCCAGGCGAGTAGCCGGAGGCGGCCTCCATCCGCCAGGTGTTCGAGAGGGCGGAGGCCTCGACCTGGTCGACGCGCGGCCAAGGCCCGTCCCGGCGCTCCTCTGCGTAGGACAAGGGATCGGGATCCCAGCGCTGCGCCCGACGCCGCTCCTCGCGCGCGCACGCCTTCGCGTTGTCGGCCGCACTGTACTCGTGCTCGGGCGGGTCGAGGTCCGCGCGGCGGAGCTGCTCGTCCCACGTGAGGGAGGCGTGCCACGCCTCCCACTCGTCGGGCGTCGCAAAGCGCGGGCACGGGCGAGGGAGCGAGGCCGCCGCGTCGGCGCCGGCGGTCAGAGACGGCTGCTCCTCGTGCGGCCCCACGTCAGTACTCCTCCGGCAGGAGCACCGTGGTCACGGACCGATCCGCCTCGGTGATGATCCAGAAGCGCACGCCCCCCTCCGTCGTGTACGCGGAGAGGAGGCGCGCCCGGTCGTGCATCGCCGCCTCGTTCGCCTCGGCGTCCTCCGGGCAGACGTTCCCCCAATCCCCCGAGACGTGGCGTCCGAGCGCCTGCAGCATCTCGCCGTTGGGGACCCGCTCGAGCGCGCCGGGCGTGCTCAGAAGTCGGCCCAGTCGGAACTTCGCCTTCGCCATTGCTTGTCTCCTCGATTGAGTGATTCGCGATCTCGCTGGCCGGCCGCCCTGCGGCCAGGGCCCCCGGCCTCTGGCCGCTCGCAGCCATCCGCCGCGTCCGAAGGAGGCGGGGTCAAGGACGCCGAAGGCGAGCGCAGCGGTGCCTTGACGCCGCCGGCGGACGCGGCATCTCGACGTCCTGCAGCAGGTTGCGTGAAGGCCTCGGTGCGGCCGCGCGGTTGACCGCGGTGTTGGAACGGCGTCGTCGCCGATCATCCCGCGGCCGAGAGGTGCCCCGGGTGCGACTCGCGGATCGAGTGGAACGCGCCGCTGCGCGCCCAGACGACATGGTCGAGGAGCGTCACACCGAGGATGCGGCCGGCCTCGGCTAGGCGGCGCGTCACCTCGAGGTCCTCGGCGCTCGGCGTGACGTCACCGCTGGGATGGTTGTGCGCGATGAGCAACGCCACGGAGCCAAGGGCGATGGCGGGCTGGAACACCTCGCGCGGGTGAACCAGGGAGGCGGTCGCCGTCCCGATCGACACCACCGAATCGGCGATGGGCCGGTGGCGGCCGTCGAGGTAGATCGCGACGAAGTGCTCGCGCGCGTCGTCGCGCACGCGGCGTCGAAGGTACTGCGCGACCTCCTCGGGCCGCGTGATCTTGCTCGGGACGCGCCGGCGCGCGCCGACGTAGCGAATGGCGACCTCCCGAATCAGGTGCATCTCGTTCGTGCTCGACATCGTCGTCCTGCCTCCGTTCTGGGGCCCGTTCCGGGCCGGC
>JANQEJ010000025.1 GCA_028278425.1 Planctomycetota bacterium
CAGTGGCCGGAGCTGAAGGTGTCCGGTTGCCCCTTGGGGATGTGGCGCTTGTGCTTGCGGCCGTTGTTCAGGACGTAGCTCAAGACGTTTCGCACCTCGCGGGCGGAGCGGAGGATGCGGTCGTGGTAGCGGTCGGCGAAGACGCTCCCCTTGCGGCCCCAGAGGCGGTTAAGGCCCCTCGCGATGCGGATGGAGAGGCCCTGGATGCCGCGTGACAGCGCCAGCCGATCCGTGGCCTCGACGATCAGGTGAAGGTGATCGTTCTGCACGGAGAAGTGGACGAGGCGGAAGTGTCCCTTGGCAAGCCTCCCCGCGCGCTCCTTGCCCTTGTCGAAGGCCCCACAGATCGCGTTGTAGGGATCGATCGCCCGTAGGCGGGGAAGATCACTGCGCGTCTTGAGTGTGACGTGCACCGGATATTTCGACGCCAACGCCGCCCGCCGCAGATGCGGAACCCCCGAGTCCTCCTTGGGCGGTCGCCCGAGCCTCTTCTTGCTCGGCTTCTTGCGCCAGAGGGAAGAGAAGTGAAGTTGCTTCGCTCGCCTCACGAAGATACTTATAGCAGTAATATTTTCTGGCCCAAGTAGAGACTCTCAGAAATCAGAGGCTGGGCTCGGAAGTGCCCTACGCTCTCACTCCAGAAGCGAAGCGGCCCACTTCAGTCAGTACAGGGAAAGCGCCCTCGAGCCCGGCAAACGACTTAAAGCCCGGCCGTTGCGCCCCGCGCTGCAGAACCGCCCGACGCGGCCGGGACCTTCTCACTCCCCTCCTGGCAAACCCGCGTCGTCAAAGCCTCTTCCTCTTCCGTGCTCGCCTCCGTTGCTGACGAGACCGGCAAACCGCAGGCCTCGCCCTTACTCAGCGTGGCTACGCCCCTGCGCGATCACCCGCTCCCTCAACTCCAGCAACGTCCCCGCCGCAATCGCCTCCCGCATCTCCTCCATCAGCCGATGAAAGAACCGGAGGTTGTGCAAGGTGATCAGAATCGCCCCCAACATCTCGTCCGCCTTGCACAAATGCCGCAGGTATCCCTTGCTGAACGACCCCGTGAGCTTGCAGTCGCTCCCCGGATCGATCGGCGACGGATCGTCCGCATACTTCCGGTTGCGCAGGTTGACTCGCCCCTCCGAGGTAAACGCCTGATGTGTCCGTCCATGCCGCGTCGGCGTCACGCAGTCGAACATATCGATCCCCGCGCACACCGCCTCCACGCAATCGAGCGGCGTGCCGATCCCCATCAGGTACCGGGGCTTGTCCTCCGGCAGAAGCGGCGCGCTGCTCTCGACGGCCACCCGCATCGCGTCCCGCGCTTCGCCGACGCTCACCCCCCCGATCGCGTACCCCGGGAGATCGTGCGCCGTCACCGCGTCCACCGAAGCGCGGCGCAGATCGGGGAACGCTCCACCCTGGACGATTCCAAAGAGCGCCTGCCCCGCCTCCACGCCGCCGTGCGCGCGCCAGCGGGCCACGCACCGATCCAACCACGCGTGGGTCCGCTCCGTCGCCTGCTCCACGTCGGGGCGCGCCTCCGGGTCGGTGGGGCACTGGTCGAGGGCCATGATGACGTCGGCGCCGAGGTCGCGCTCGAAGTCCATGACTCCCTCCGGGGTGAAGCGCACGTCCGAGCCGTCGACGACCGACTTCAACCACGCGCCTTCGTCGTCGATCGAGGTGAGGTGGGAGAGGCTGAAGATCTGATAGCCGCCGGAGTCGGTGAGGATGGGTCCCTCCCATCCCATGAAGCGATGCAGCCCGCCGAGCTTGCGCACCGTCTCCGTTCCCGGGCGAAGCACGAGGTGGTACGTGTTGGCGAGGACGACCTGCGTCCCGACGGCGGAGAGCTCCGCGGGTCGAACGCCCTTGACGGTCCCGCGCGTGCCGACCGGCATGAAGAACGGCGTCTTGATCTCGCCGTGCGGCGTCGAGAAGGTCCCCGCGCGCGCGCCGGTGTGGGGGCAGCGGTGATCGACGCGGAACCCGAAGGCGCTTCCCAACGCGGCGGTCCTCAGGAGAAGAGTCCCGGCGGATCGTCGCGCTCCGCCGGGGGGAGCCCGATCGCCTTGCGGCCCGCGTTGGTGATGACGCGGCCGCGCGCGGTCTTTTGAAGAAAGCCGGAGCGGAGCAGGTGCGGCTCGAAGACCTCTTCGATCGTGTCCTCGCTCTCGCCGACGGCGGCGGCGATCGTCTTGAGCCCGACGGGAGCGCCGCTCGAGGCGAGGCAATCGAGGATGCGCCGGTCGAGATCCTCGAGACCGTTTCCGTCGACGCCCAAACGCTCGAGGGCGTCGTTCGCCAGGTCTTCCGTCACGCGCTTCCGCCGGGTCACCTGGGCCAGGTCGCGCACGCGTCGCAGGAAACGGTTGGCGATGCGCGGCGTGCCGCGGCTTCGCGCCGCGACGAGGGCCGCGGCGTCCTCGTCCAGCTCGACGTCGAGGATGCCCGCCGACCGGAGCAGGATCGCCACGAGGTCGGCGTCGGGATAGGGGCCGAGGCGCTCGAAGAGCCCGAACCGGCCGCGGAAGGGGGACGAGAGCAGACCCTCGCGCGTGGTGGCGCCCACGAGCGTGAAGCGTTTGAGCGGGAGGGGGAGCACGCGCGCGTTGGGGCCCTGGTCGAGCGTGAAGTCGACCGTGTAGTCCTCCATCGCCGTGTAGAGGTACTCCTCGACCGCCGCCGGCACGCGGTGCACCTCGTCGATGAAGAACACGTCGCCGATCTCGAGCTGGGTGAGAAGGCCCACCAGGTCCCGCGGACGCTCCAGGGCCGGCCCGGTGGTCGCGTGGAGCTGCGTGCCGAGCTCGGTCGCGACGATCCGCGCCAGGCTCGTTTTGCCAAGGCCCGGGCCGCCGGAGAAGAGCACGTGGTCGAGGGCCTCGCCCCGGCCCCGGGCGGCCTCCAGGGCGATCCGCAGGTTCTCGACCACGCGGTGCTGCCCGACGAACTCGTCGAAGGTGCGGGGCCGGAGCGTGTTCTCGAACTCGCGCTCCCGGATGCCGGCCTGGGGGGTCGTGGGACCCTCCCCGGGATCGGCGGGGCGGTTCGGGAGCCCGGCGAAGGCCGCGGGGTTGACGACGGGGTCGGTGTCCGGCATGGCGGGCCCCCAAAGCGTAGCGGCGCCGGCCCGCGGGCCAAGCCCGCGGGCGGTGGGGGGGCGGTTCCCGGGCCGCTTGACACCCCCCCGGGCCGGCCTACACTGGCCGGCCGGACTCGGGGTCCATCCGGGCTTCCGACGCCGGGCCCCATCCCCACGCCCAGCGTGCGAACCCGCACGCCGGCGTGCGGTGTGGAGCACTTCGGACGTACCGGAGGAGGATCGGCGTCGGGTCCCTTGGATTCCGTAACCCTTGGAAACCCAAGAGGTAAGCGTGTCCGTCCGCCCCCCGTTCTCCCCCTGCGGGAGCGCCCCCCGGGGCGGGCACGGCCCTTGTACCGCTACGAAATCGGGAGAACCGCTCTCCCCCCTGCCACGGCTGAGTCTCGACGCAATCGCTACCCCCCAAAGTTGCTGGACGTCCGGCTCGCCCTCACATCGCAAAGCCCAACCCCAGACGACGCAAGCCATGAAACACCGGCTGGCATTGGCCGCGACCGGACTCGGCGCGCTTTTTCTCCCCTATTCCTGCGGCGGCGGCTCCGGTGGTGGATCGGCCGCGGCGATGGTGCTCGAGTTCTCGGACAACGGGTTCGGGCGCCTTCTCCCGTACACGGTCTTCAAGCTGGACGAGAACGGTGACCCGACCACGGAGCTCATCGAGATCCGGACGACCGACGACCTGATCGCGAACGTCACCACGGACAACTTCATCCAGCCGGTCATCGAATGGCCCACCGCGGCGAAGCTGCCCGACGGGGAGGCCGGAAACCACTACATCCACGCGCGCTTCCGCCAGCAGATCGATCCCGACTCGGTGCTCAACCCGTCGCAGGGGAGCGCCTCGTCGTCGCACCTCGACGGCTCGATCACCGTCGTGGCGATCGATCCGACGACCGGGACGACCACGCAGATCCAGGGTCAGGCCTTCATCGGCGGCAAGACCTACGGGACGACGCCCGATCCCGAAGACCCGACGCTGAACGTCTTCGAACAGTGGGTCGCGCTCGAGGGCGGCAAGCCGGTGGCCCAGGGCTTCGACTTCGACAACGATCCCGGCACTCCGCTCGAGTTCCCGGGTCTGGGCTTCCCCGGAACCGAGCAGAGCTCCCCGTTCCCCGGCGCGGCCGACCTCGTCGATGCGCGCTCGTTCGTCTTCATCCCCGACTCCGACGGCGATCTCTCGACCTACGAGACCTTCCCGACCGGCGTCCAGATCCGGATGCAGATGACGAGCGGCGTCCTCGCGATCAACGGCAACGAGCTGGAGGACCAGGCGGTGGCCTCGTCGACCGTCGGCCCGGACATGATCACGCCCGAGGTGAAGGTCACCGGCGGAAACCCCGTGATCATCCCCGGCAACGGCGACGTCAACGTCGACCCGGGCACGACGATCACCGTCGAGTTCACCGAGCCGGTGCAGATCCCGACGATCGGCGATCTGCCGGACGGGGACCCGCCGTCGCTCAGCGCGTCGATCCTGGTTCAGTTCGGGCCGACCACGGCGCTCGTCACCGTGCCGTTCAGCGTCATGCCGCGGAGCGTCTTCGACTTCTCGAGCATGATCCTGACCCCGGTGTACGGCTTCCCCGGAGCCGGACCCACCTTCGAGAACTGCGGGGCGTTCAATCAGATCACGATCAGCGTGAACGCCGACCAGTTCCAGGACCTGGCGGGCCAGATCAACGACGGCTCTCCGACCACGTTCTTCGAGACCGGGGCCGGCCCCGGGCTGGTCAACGCCCCGGTGACGCCGGACGCGATCTACGTCGGCCGCATCCAGGCGGACTCCTCGCTCTCGGTCATCGACCTGAACGGCTTCGGCGCCGGCACGGGTGACCCCACCTTCGACCCGACGTGTCGGATCAAGGAGGGCAACACCAACTACCCGAACAACCCGAACGTGCTCCTGCAGGGCTCGCTCATGATCCCGCCGCTGGTCGACGGGTCGTGCCCCTTTGACGGCGGCTCGCTGGGTCCGTTCCAGCTCACGCGCGACAGCTCGCTCGACACGCGGCTCGTGCGCGGGCCGATCATCGAATCGGTCGGCGAGATGATGCTGGGGCACGCACTGGACAACGTGTTCAACAACGGCGACCCGTTCGGCTGCCAGTCCGGCGGCGGCAACGTCTGCGCGACGACCGGCCTCAAGGTCCTGATGATCGCCGCGGGGGGCGCGAGCACCCTCGCGCCGGCCACGCTGTCCTCGTTCCCGATCAAGACCGTCTTCGGCGCCGAGAACCTGGTTTCTTGGGCTCCGCACCCCAACCCCCCGCCGCTCATCTTCCCGCCGCTCTGCATCTCGCCGGCGATCAACGGGCAGGAGCCGACGTCGGTCGACACCCCCTGCCTCCCGCCGAAGGGCACCCTGGCGAACAACATCCTCGTCCCGGGTCCGATCCCGCTCGGCGTTCCGGACGCCTGTATTCCGCCGCAGTCGCTCCTGACGCCGGAGCAGAACGCGTTCTTCGTCGGCCCCTCGCTTCCGGCCCCCGATCCGACCGGCTGCAGCACCTACGGGTACCGCCAGCAGATCGGCCACTTCCTGTACCTGGTCGACCGGGTCGCGAGCGAGATCGTCGTGCTGAACTCCAACCGCATGACGGTCATCGAGCGGATCCCCGTCGACGACCCGACGTCGCTCGCGATGTCGCCGGACCTGGACTTCCTGGCGGTCACGAACGAGCTCGCGGGCACGGTGAACTTCATCAGCATCGACCCGAGCTCGTCCTCGTTCCACCAGGTCGTCAAGGAGGTCGAGGTCGGCAAGGGCCCGACCGGGATCACCTGGGAGACCGGCAACGAGGACATCTTCGTCTGCAACACCGCCGAGAGCTCGGTGACGGTGATCTCCGCCTTCACGCTCAACGTGCGGAAGACCCTGATCAACCAGCTCTTCAACCCGTTCGACATGGTCACCACGCCGCGCCAGCTCGGCTTCGGTCTGGGCCGCGGCGTCTACTTCGGCTACATCCTGAACCAGAACGGCACCGTCTCGCTCTTCGAGTCGGGCCCCGACGGCATCAACGGATGGGGCTTCGACGAGATCATCGGGCAGCCCGAGTTCGTGTTCAACAACCCGAAGGCCATCGAGGTCGACGTGTCGAACCTGAACTCGTCGATCTGGATCGTGCACGAGGACCAGCTTGACTTCGACGGAACGCTGACCGGGCTCGGCGGCGGCGCCGTCACGAACATGTTCCTCGAGAGCACGTTCCCCGGGATCATCCTGCTCGACCCGGGTTTCTTCACCGACCCGCAGCTCCGCGAGATCGAGTTCACCATCGCCGCCTCGATCGGCCAGGAGGACTTCGGGCTGACCGGCATTCCGACCGACATCGCGTTCGACAACCACCGCAACCGGACGGCGCTGACGAACTACGCGACGAACTTCAGCGCCGGCTTCCCGCTCTCCATCAACGGGAAGAGCCTGGTCAAGCCGGTCGGCGCCGCCTTCGGGTCGGTCAACACGCCGCAGTTCATGTTCCTCGCCGTCCCGACCTCGGATGAGGGGCCGGGCGTCGTCGACGTGATCAACCTCGAGGGCGGCTTCCAGCGCTTCGACACCAACCCCTTCGACGACGGCGTGCAGTCCATCCCGGTCCCGGGCGTCCGGTTCGTGATGGACTACATCCAGCAGTAGCTCGAAGGCGCATCGTTCGGCCGGCCGCCGCGCTGGTCGCGGCGGGCGGCTTTTTCGTCGGCGGACGGCAGGCTACGTTACGCCCATGCCCGATCCCGCGCGCGTGCGAGCGATGTTCGGCCGCATCGCCGGCCGCTACGACCTCCTGAACCGGCTGCTGTCGGGCGGGATCGACCGGCGTTGGCGCAAGCGCGCCGTCGGTTGCGCCGGAACCCTGGAGGGGAGCGTGGTCGTCGACGCCTGCTGCGGAACCGGCGATCTCGCCCTCGCCTTCGCGCGCGCCGGCGCGCGCGTCGTCGGCGTCGACTTCACGCCCGAGATGTTGCGCATCGCGCGGCCGGAGAAACCGCTCGAGCGCGGGCTCTACGCCCAGGGCGACGCCATGCGCTTGCCGTTCCGCGCCGCGGTCGCCGACGTCGCGAGCATCGCCTTCGGGCTGCGCAACGTGGAGGACCGGCGGAGCTGCCTGCGCGAGATGGCCCGCGTCCTCCGACCCGGCGGGCTCGTGCTCGTGCTCGAGTTCGGGATGCCGCGGGGGCGCTTCCTCGGGGCGTGGTACCGCTTCTATTTCACGCGCGTGCTGCCGCGCGTCGGCGGCTGGATCTCCGGCGACCGCGACGCGTACTCGTACCTGCCCGACACCGTTCTCGATTGGCCGACCGCGACCGAGCTCCGGGCGGAGATGGCGTCGCTCGGCCTCGAGGACTGCGGCTTCCGCGCGCTGACCGGCGGCATCGCCTACCTGCACTGGGGGCGCGTGCCCGCGTGAGCGCGGAGGTGCCGGAGACCGAGAGCGAAGGCGAGCCGCGCGCCGGCCGGCGCGGCGTGGCTCTCGGCTTCCTCGCGATGGTCCCGCTCTTCCTCGCGTACGAGCTCGGCGTCCACGCCGCGGGCGCGGGCGGTCCGCGCAACGCCGCCGAGCTCTTCCTAGGCCGCGCCCTCGTGTTCCTCAGCGCCTACGAGACCGCCGTGCGGATCGCGTTCCTCGCCGGTTGCGCGATCTGGGCCTTCGTCCGCGTGCGCCTCGACGGGCTGCGGCTCGGGCGCTCGATCCTCCGGGTGGGGCTCGAGGGCGTTCTCGGAGCCCTCGCGCTCGGCCCGCTGCTCGTCCTGCTCTGTGGGCTTTTCGACCTGTCGCCGGCCGACCTGGGCCTCGACGCCGCCGGCGAGGACCTCGACCTCGCGCGCGCCGGGCGGCTCCTGGGCGCGGGCGCGTGGGAGGAAATTCTCTTTCGGGTCGGCCTCTACAGCCTGGTCTTCCTACTAACGATTCGGCTCGTTCGCTTCCTGGGCGCCGGAGGCCACGCGTCGCGCCTCGCGGCGGAGCTCACCGCGCTGGCGGCCTCCTCGCTCGCCTTCGCCGCCTTCCACCTGGACGCCCTGTCGCGACTTCTCGGCATCGACGGCGAGCCATACGACGGCAGGCTCTTCCTCTGGCGGACCCTCGCAGGCGCGCTCCTCGCGGTGGTCTTCCGCTGGCGCGGCCCCGGCGTCGCGGCCTGGACGCACGGACTCTTCAACCTGGCGCTCGTCCTGGGCTCCGGTCCGGGCGTGTTCCGCTAACCTGTCGGCGTGGCACGCTACTTCGTCGGGATCACCGGGGCGAGCGGGCACGCGTACGCGCGCGCTCTGATCCGCGCGCTGCTCGAAGCCGGACACGAGGTCGACCTGGCGGTCACCGGCGCCGGCGAGAAGGTCCTGCGCCACGAGCTCGGGCTCGCGCGCGCCGACCTCGCCGAGCCGGGCGTGCGGGTCTTCGACGCCGACGCGGTCGAAGCTCCGCCGTCCTCGGGCACCGCGCTCACCGGCGGCGTCATCCTGTGCCCGTGCAGCATGGGCACGCTCGCGCGCGTCGCCGTCGGCTTCAGCTCCAACCTGGTCGAGCGCGCCGCCGACGTGGCGCTGAAGGAAGGGAGGCCTCTCGTCGTCGTGCCGCGCGAGGCGCCGCTCTCGGAGATCCACCTCGAGAACCTGCTGCGCATCGCGAAGCTCGGCGCGATCGTGCTGCCGGCGGCGCCGGGGTTCTACCACCGTCCCAAGCACCTCGACGATCTCGTCGACCACGTGGTCGGCAAGATCCTCGACCGCCTGGGCGTCGAGCACTCGCGCGGCGCGCGCTGGTCCGGCCTCGACGAGCCGCCGACGGAGCGGGGGATCGAGCGATGAGCGCCGCGACCGTCGCGACGTGGTTTCGCCTCGTGCGCTTCAGCCACTCGATCTTCGCGCTGCCGTTCGCGCTCGCGAGCGCGTGGCTCGCGAGCGGCGGCCTGCCCGAGCTGCGCGTGCTCGGCTGGGTGCTGGTCTGCACGGTCGCCGCGCGCACCGCGGCGATGGCCTTCAACCGCTACGCCGACCGCGAGCTCGACGCCGCGAACCCGCGCACCGCGGGACGCGAGCTGCCGAGCGGCCTGCTCTCGCCGGCCGCGGTGCTCGCGCTCGTCGTCGTCGCCTCCGCCGTGTTCGTCTTCGGCGCGTTCCGGCTGAACCCGCTCTGCGGGAAGCTCGCGTTGCCCGTCCTCGGCGTGCTCCTCACCTACAGCTACGCGAAGCGCGTGAGCTGGCTCGCGCACGCGGTGCTCGGGCTTTCGCTCGCCCTCGCGCCGCTCGGCGCCTGGGTGGCGGTGACCGGGAACCTCGGCGGCGACCTGGCGCCGCCGCTCCTGCTCGCCGGCGCCGTCCTGCTCTGGGTGGCGGGCTTCGACCTGATCTATGCGTGCCAGGACGCCGAGCACGACCGCACCGCCGGGTTGCAGTCGGTTCCCGCGCGCTTCGGCGTCGCGCGCGCGCTCCTCGCGTCGCGCCTCGCGCATGCGGCGACGGTGGCGCTGCTCGTGCTC
>JANQEJ010000219.1 GCA_028278425.1 Planctomycetota bacterium
CATATCAGGACGCGAGGCGGAGCCGAGCATGTCCGTCAGCGCCGAAGGCGCGGTCCTCGGCCCTTCCTTGGTCTCCTCGCGTGCAGCGAGCGAAGCGAGTGGAACGCGAGTCCTCGGAGGAGGAACCAGGATGATCCAGGGAACGCCGCTCGTTCCCTTTGGCCGCCGAAGGCGCCAAACAGTCCACTCGAGTTCCCACCCTCACGAACACTCCACGATTCTCCGCGACGTCCGTCCGAAGAAAGGAAACGACTCAAGAAGTCAAGTTTCGCCTCGCTTCGCTCGTCGATGGAGCCACGGCGTGCCGGTGACTCACAGCTCGAGAAACCGCTCCAACAGCGAGAGTCCGTTCTCGCTCAGCACCGACTCGGGATGGAACTGCACGCCGACGAGTGGAAGCTCGCGGTGGTGGATGCCCATGATCTCGCCGTCCTCGGAGCGGGCGGTGATCGCTAGGCACTCGGGCAGGTCCTCCTCGCGGAGCACGAGCGAGTTGTAGAGCGTGAACCACGACGGCGACGGCAGGCCGCGGAACACGCTCTCGCCCTCGTGGTGGACGGGGATCGCGCGGCCGTGCGCGAGGCGCTCGGCGCGTTTCACCGAGCCACCGAAGGCGACGCCGAGGGCTTGGTGGCCCAGGCACACGCCGAGCATCGGGAGCTCGGTGCCGAGGCGGCGGACGACGTCGAGGCTGCAGCCGGCGCGGTCGGGCGTCCCGGGGCCGGGGCCGATCAGGACGCGCTCGGGGCGCAGGTCGCGCACCTCCTCCCAGGAGAGCGCGTCGGCGCGCAGCACCTCCACTTCGGTGCCGAGCTCCGACATCGCCATGGCGAGGTTCCAGGTGAACGAGTCGCGGTTGTCGAGCAACAGGAGCACGCGGAACAAGGTCTCCGAGGGCTCCCGCCGGGGCAAGGGGCGGCCCGGGTCGTTCGCCTTGCATCGAAGCCCCCGGCTCCTATCGTGCCTGCCATGGACATCGTCATCGTCGGGGCGGGGGAGGTCGGGAGCCACCTGGCCGACATCCTCTCGCGCGAGGCGCACCGGGTCAGCGTCATCGACTCGGACCCGGACAAGGTCGCGCGGCTGACCGAGGCGCACGACGTGCGCGTGCTCCACGGGGACGGGACGCGGGCGGACCTGCTGACGATGGCGGGCGTGCCGAAGGCGGACCTCTTCATCGCGGTGACGAACAACGACCGCGTGAACATGCTGACGTGCCTCGTGGCGAAGAACCTCGGCGCCGCGAAGGTGATCCTGCGATTGAAGGATATGTCGCGGGTCACCGGGTACCTGTACTTCTACAAGCGCTCGGTCGGGTTCGACGTCGTGCTCTCCACCGACGACCTCGCCGCCGAGGAGATCATCGGGACCGTGCGCGAGCAGCACGCGCTCGAGGTTGAGAACTTCGCCGACGGGCGCGTGCAGCTCCGGCGGCTGCGGATCGAGACCGAGAGCGAGCTCACGTCGGAGACGATCGACGCCCTGCGGTTGCCGGCGGGCCTTCTGATCGCCGCGGTGGCGCGCAAGGAGCGCTTCTTCGTGCCCGACGGCAACGAGCAGCTCGCGGTCGACGACCAGATCTACCTGATCGGGCGCGGCGCCGACCTGGACCAGTTCGAGCTCCTGTCGGGCGCGCAGAAGCTCGGCCGGCGGAGCGTGGTCATCATGGGGGGCGGCGGCGTGGGCTGCGCGATCGCCCAGAAGCTCGACGGGCTGCCCAACGTCTCGATCCGACTGCTGGAGAAGGACCCCGCGCGCGCGAAGGAGATTGCGCCGACGCTGTCGTCGTCCGTGATGGTGCTGGTAGGGGACTCGACCGACCTCGACCTCCTGATGGAGGAGCACATCGGCGAGGCGAACATCTTCATCGCGACCACCGCCGACGACGAGCGCAACATGGTCGCCTGCCAGCTCGCGCGCTCCCTCGGCGTCTCGCGGACGGTGGCGATGGTCAACAAGGGCTCGTACCGGCAGATCTACGACCTGCTCGGGGTCGATCTCGCGATCTCGCCGCGGATCCTCTGCGCGAACCGGATCCTGCGCTTCGTGCGCTCGTCGTCGGTCAACTCGATCGCGGTGCTCGCCGACGGACGCGGCGAGGTGCTCGAGCTCGAGGCGCGCCTGCGGGACGGCAAGGAGAAGAAGGTCAAGAACCTGGGCCTTCCGCGCGGCGCCGTCATCGGCGCGCTGGTGCGCGACGACGAGGTGATCATCCCGAGCGCCGAGAGCAACGTGAAGGACGGCGACCAGGTGATCCTGTTCACCCTTCCCGAGAACATGGGCGACGTGGAGGACATCTTCCGCGCCTCCGGCGTCTTCCAGGGGAGCTGATTCCGCCCCGCCGACACCAGGCCATGCGCCCCACGATCGACATGAACCTGCGCGCGGTGGCGTGGCTGCTCGGCTGCGTGCTGCTGCTCCTCGCGGCGTTCGTGCTGGTGCCTGGCCTCGTCGGCGCGTGGTACGGCGAGCGCGAGACGTTCTTCGGTTGCCTCTACGCGTCGATCCTCACCGCGGTGGTCGGCGGCGTGCTCGCGTTCCGCTATCAGGGCTCGACCTTCAACACGGAGGGGCGCACCGACTACTTCCGCCGCGAGGGGCTGGCGGCCGTCGGGCTCTCTTGGGTGCTCGCGGCGGTCGTCGGCGCGCTGCCGTTCGTGTTCTCCGGCGCGATCCCGTCGCCGGTGGACGCGTTCTTCGAGTCGGCCTCGGGGTTCACGACGACCGGCTCGACGATCCTCGTGCCCGAGGCGATCGACAACATGCCGAAGGGCATGGCCTTCTGGCGCTCGTTCACGCACTGGCTGGGCGGGATCGGGATCGTCCTCGTGTTCGTGGTGCTCTTTCCGACCGGCGGCCGGAGCCTCTTCCGCTCCGAGGTGCCCGGCGTCAGCCGCGAGGCGACGATGCAGCGCGTGCGGGACAGCGCGCTCGGGCTCGTGCGCGTCTACGTGGGTCTCACCGGGGCCGAGGTGGTTCTCCTGTGGGCGCTCGGCGGCGAGAAGATGACCCTCTACGAGGCCGTGATCCACTCCTTCGGGACGCTGGCCACCGGCGGCTTCTCGAACCACTCGGCCAGCGCCGCCTACTTCCTGTCGTGGAAGGTCGAGCTCGTCATCGTCGTGTTCATGTTCATGGCGGGCATCAACTTCGGCATCTACGACGCGATGATGCGCATGGACTTCAAGCGGGCGTTCCGCGCGGCGCTGATGTCCGGCGAGGTGCGGCTCTACACCGGCCTGATCATCGGGTCGACGCTCGTCATCGGCGCGATCCTCTGGTTCTGGGGCGGCAGCAACGGCGAGGCGGGGAGCGTGTTGCCCGATTACTCGTCGTTCGTGCTGTCGATGCGGGACAGCTTGTTCGCCGTGGTGAGCATCCAGACGAGCACGGGTTACGCGACGGCGGACTTCGACCAGTGGCCGCAGTTCTGTCGGGTGCTCTTGATGCTGCTCGCGTTGTGCGGCGCGTGCGCCGGTTCGACGGGCGGCGGTGTGAAAGTCGTGCGCTGTCTGATCCTCGCCAAGGCGTCGCTGCGCGGCGTGAAGCGCTTCGCGCGGCCGCGGGCGATCCACAACGTGCGGATGGACGGGCAGACGGTCGACGAGCCGATGGTGGCGTCGATTACCGGATACTGCGGGCTGTGGACGATCGTGTTCACGCTCGGGACGCTGGTTCTCGTCGGCCTAGGGTTCACGCCGCCCGAGGGCTACGAGGATCAGGTGCTCCTGACCGCGGCGACGGCGGTACTCGCGACCCTGAACAACATCGGGCCGGGTTTGGAGGCGGTGGGGCCGGCGCAGAACTTCGCGTTCCTGCCCGATGCGTCGAAGATGCTGCTCTCGCTCTTCATGATCGTGGGTCGGCTTGAGTTCTACGCCGTGGTCGTGTTGTTCGTGCCGCGGTTCTGGCGGCACTAGCTCCTATAATCCGGCTAATTCGGCGCTTTCGCGGAGGAGATGGCGATGACCCTGAAGGTCATGATCAGCAGCACGGCGCTCGACCTGCCGGAACATCGACGGGAGACGCTCAACGCTTGCCTGCGCGCCGGGATGTTGCCGCTGGCGATGGAGGCGATGCCGGCCAGCGACGCGGACGCCCTGGCCGAGTCGGTGAGGTTGGTCGACGATGCGGACATCTACGTCGGCATTCTCGGCCATCGCTACGGCCACGTGCCCAAAGGGCAGGACAAGTCGATCACGCACCTCGAGTACGAGCGTGCGATCGGGCGTAGCATCCCGGTCCTGATGTTCCTCATCCACAGGGAGCATCAGCTCACGATCGACGACATCGAGACAGAAAGAGCGGAGGAGCTCCGTCGCCTCAAGGAGGAGATCGGCGAGGAGCGCGTCGTTGCCTACTTCAAGTCGCCCGAGGACTTGCGCGGTCACGTCCTTCACGCCCTCGACGAGCAAAGGACGGCCCGCGAGGGCCGTCCGCAGCACACCGCGCGGGGCTTCCACTACATCTCCGCGATCCCCGCGCCGCCCGAGCCCTACATCGCGCATCCCTACACGCTTCTCCAGACGACCGATCTCATCGGTCGCCGGGCGGAGCTTGCCCGGTTGACCGACTGGGTGACGCGCCCGGAGAACGAAGGCACTGTCATCTTCTGCCTCGTTGCTCTCGGCGGCATGGGCAAGTCGGCGCTGAGCTGGAAGTGGTTCCGCGACATCGCACCGCAGGAGCTGCCCGATCTCGATGGCAGGCTGTGGTGGAGCTTCTACGAGTCGGACGCGACCTACGAGGCCTTCGTTACCCGTGCGCTCGCTTACGTAACCGGCAGGCCTGACGACGAGGTCCGCGAGGTATCCCTTCACGATCGGGAGACCGCGCTGCTGAATGCTCTCGACCGCGGCCGGTTTCTCGTTGTGCTCGACGGGCTCGAGCGTCTCCTCATCGCTTACTCGCGCATGGACGCCGCCTACCTCCAGGATGATGAGCTAGACGCGGAGACCGCCAACTTCGTCGGGGGTGTCGTCGGCCTGCCGGCGAGCGCTGGCGAGACGGTCGTCGGTCGTCATCGCCTCCGCAAGACGGCAGAGATTCGGGCTGGCCGTTTCCTCGACCGCCTGCGCATGGTGCGAGGGTCAAAGGTCCTTGTTTCGACTCGCCTTTACCCCAGCGACCTTCAGGCTGGAAGCGGACGACCGCTGCCCGGCTGTGCGGCCCTCTTTGTCGAGGGCCTCGCCGAAACCGACGCCCTCGAGCTCTGGCGCGCCTACGGCGCGCGCGGCTCACGTGCGACGATGGCCCCCTACTTCAAGAGCTTCGGCAATCACCCGCTCTTGATCCAGGTGCTTGGCAGCGAGGTCGCTGAGGATCGCGAGGCTCGCGGCGACTTCGACACCTGGCGTGCCGCACACCCCGACTTCGACCCGTTCGCCCTCCCGCTAGCCAAGGCCCGAACACACGTCATGGAACACGCCCTCGCCGGGCTTGACGAAGTCGAGCGGCGCACGCTCCAGGTCATCGCCGGGTTTCGGATGCCGTGCTCGCTCGACACGTTGAACGCTGTCCTCGTCGACACCGAGGACAAGAGCGAACGGGGGGGAGAGAAGGATGGCCCAGACCGGGCATTCGAGTCGCTTGCCGCGCTCGACGCAACACTGACCCTGCTTGAGGATCGGGGACTGGTGGGGTGGGACCGACGCGCGAACCGCTACGACTTGCACCCGATCGTGCGCGGGGTCGTGTGGGCGGGTCTGGAGCCGGATCGACAGAACGAAGTCTACGAGTCCCTGGAGATCCACTTTCGAGCGATCCCGGCGGTCGAAGAGAACGAAGTGGAACGGCTCGAGGACCTGACGCCGGCGATCGAGCTCTACCACACAATCGTCTCACGGCAGCGCTACGACGACGCCATCCAGCTCTTCCGCGATCGGCTTGATAGAGCGACCCTCTACCGCTTGAGCGCCGGGCGGGCGCGGGCTGAGATGCTCGAACGGCTGTTTCCGGGCGGCGTCGACCAACCACCCCGCCTGGGCTCGAAGCTTCATCAAGGCTATGCACTGAACTCGCTGGCGCTTAGCAACATACATAGTGGGAGCCCAGGCGCCGCCGTCGACATCTACCGCCGTGCGGTGGCAATCCGCGAAGGGGAAGGCGACCGAGTCAACCTCTGGATCAACCTCTCCAACCTGTCGGAAGCTCTGTGCCAGACCGGCAGGATCCACGAGGCGGAGTCAGTGGGCCGCGAGGCGCTGGGCATCAACCGGGAGGCCAAGGATCTGTTTGGGGAAGGAGTCAGCCTCTATCTCATCGGTCTCACGCTCGGGCTACGTGGTGCCAGCACCGAGGCCGCGGTCTCCCTGCAGCGATCGCTCCGGATCTGGGTTGCTCAAACACATCGCCAGTTCGAGGGCCACGTCAGTAGCCACCTTGCCCAATTCGAGGCGTGGAAGGACAATCCAAGCGAGACCGCCGGCTACGCGGACCGCGCTTGGGGGCTGGCTGGCGTTAAGCGCTACGAGCGCGATTTCCTCAGAGCGGCGCGCCTGCAGGGCACCGCTGCGCTTCTCGCGGGCGACATCGATCGCGCCGCCGAGCGTCTCGAGCACGCCCTGACCCGCGCCCGCGCAGTCGATCTCTTCGAGGAGAGCCTGCCCGCCCTCGCCGCGCTCGCCGAGATCGCGCGCCGCCGAAGCGACCCCACCCGCGCCCGCGACTTGCTCGCCGACGTCTGGGAGGCCGCCGAGCGCGGTCCTTACCCGACCTTCGAAGCCGACGCCCGGCTCGCCCTCGCCCGCATCGAACAGGACGCCGGCGACCGCGACGCCGTCGTCGCAGCGGCCACCCGCGCCTTCGAGCTCGCCTGGTGCGACGGCCCGCCCTTCGCCTACCACTGGGGTCTCGAGAAGGCGCGCGCGTTGCTCGTCGAGCTCGAGGCCCCGATCCCGGACCTACCTCCCTTCGACCCGTCGAAGTTCGACCCGATGCCCGAGGTCGAGCTCGATCCCCCCGACGACCCGATCGAGGAAGACGAACCCTAGAGCACGTCCTCCCGGTACACCCACCGCCGCTTGTGCGAGTGGTCCCGGCGGTGCGAGACGAGCCGCCACAGGTCTTGCGGGCCGATGACGGTGATGTAGTCGATCGAGGCCCCGTTCGACCCCGTGATCCGGATTCGCCCGGAGACCAGTCCGAGCAGGCGGTAATCCTGGATCTCTTCGCCGACGTACACACCCGCCCCGAGCTGATCCGGCGCGCCCGTCAAACGGCCGCTTGGCCGCAGGAGAATCCCATCGACACGCGGGTCGCGCCGCACTTCGGCTTCCTCGCTCCACGCAGACGTGCCCGCGCGGCCGAGCACGGTCACGATCTCCCGGTGCGCCGGCTGGTGGAACACCAGCGGCACCGACGGCAGCCGGATGTCCGCCTCCGCCGTGTAGAGCCCGCCGCCAATCGGCTCGATCACCGTGCTCTCAAGGCTCGGGCCGTCGCCGAACCACGCGCTGAGGTCGACCTCGCCGCCCTGGGCGTGCTTGCCGAGGAAGACGACGCCGTACTCGGTCGACACGCCGAGCTCCGTCTCGCCGTTGCTGTAGATCACGAGCGTGGGGTCGACGAGCTTCTCGGTGCCCATGCAGGAGGCTGCGAGGATTGCCGCGAGAAGCGGAGCGCAGCGGTGGAGCTTCAATCGCCGTTCTTCTTCTTCCATTCGCCGTAGTCCGTCATGAACTCGTCGTAGGTGTCGGCGTAGAGGTCGTTGTCCGGAGCGAGTTCCATGGAGAGCCCGAAGTTCGACGCCGCTTCCTCGAGCTCCTCGGCCGAGCCGCGCAGGGGGAAGTCGCCCTCGAAGACGATCCTGACGCCGCCGATCGGCAAGCTGTACGGCTTGCCGGCCAGCGCCTGGGCCAGGGAGAAGCGGTAGGCGGCGTTCAGGGGATCCATCTCGGTGGCGGTCCGGAAATCCTTGAGTCCTTCTCCGCCCATCAGGTTCATCTTCGTCTTGAGGAGCCCGCGGGTCCAATAGGCGCGGGGGTCGGTGATCCCGCTCTCGATGGCGTAGTCGAGGTCCGCCATCGCCCCCTCGTCGTCGTCGCCCTGGCCGCGCATCACCTGGTTGTAGGCGCGCTTGAAGCGCGCCTCGGGCGCCTCGATCGCGATGTCGGCGATGAACTCCTTCCACTCGCGCTCGAGCTTGTCCGTGTCCTTCACGCCGAGCTTCTTCAGGAGGAGTCGCCGGACCTCCGCCGGCTCCACGGTGATGATCCGGCCCTTCGTGCCCCACACGTCCTCGACGTTCTTCTCGACGCCCTTCAGGCCGTACAGGTCCTTGAAGAAGCCGGCGAAGCCCTTGGCGTACTTCTTGTTCGACTCGTTGAGGAAGTAGACGAACGACCAGGCGTGCGCGTACTCGAACGCGTGGAACCGCTCCCGGGTCAGCTTGAACAGCTCCTCTAGCTTGACGTCCTTGTCGTCCTTGATCGCCTGCTGGACCGTGAGCACGCGGTCGGTCTGCAGCTTGCCGGGCTTGATGACGAGCTTGTTGCGCTTGTCCCGCGTGATCTCCGCCGAGCCGAAGTAGTCCGCCACCGCCTCGTTGATCCAGATCGTCTTCTGCGACGGCTGGTACTCCTGGTCGATCAGATACGTCAGGAGGTGCGTGCACTCGTGCAGCGAGACCCAGTCCGAGATCGCCGGCTCCTGGTAGTCGTGGTAGAAGTTCAGCGTCTGGTCGTAGGCCCAGAAGTAGCCGGCCACGCCGGGACCGATGTCGGCGGCGCTCAGCTCGTGGAACTCGCGGCGGTTCTTGTAGATGTTCACCGTCATCTTCGTCCGCTTCAGGGTCGGCGACGGCTTGATGCCGACGCGCTTGTCCATCAGCTTGTAGTACGCCTCGAGCAGCTCCGCGTAGTACTCCAGTAGCTCCGGGGAGGTGTTCGTCTTGAAGAGGAAGTGCTTCGTCTCCTTCTCGTAGGCGTTCGCGAAGTCGGCGTGCAGAGCGCGCTCCTCGGTGCGCTTCTTGCGCTCCTCGTTCTTCTTGCGCAGCGCCGCCTCGTAGGCCGGCTTGCTCATCCACTTGCCGCGGTAGCGGACGTACCCCGCCTCGAGCTTCTTCTTCTCGTCCTCGTTCTGGGGCACGTAGTCCGACATGTCGCCCTCGATGGCGACCTCGGCGATCAGATGGCCCGGGCACACGAACTCCCCGTGCTCGAAGATCAGGCGGTAGGCGCCGTCCTCCGCCTCCCGCGCCTTCTTGCACTCAAGGATCCGCCCGTCCTCGGTGACGAGCTGGTCGGCCCCGACGACGGGGGCGAGCGCCAGGGCGGCGATCGCGCTCCACGAGATTCCGTTCTTCATCTTGCCTCCCTTGTCCTGCCGCCTGTCTGCCGCGGGAATCGACTCGGCCCCCATGACAGCACCCGTCCCGCGGGGGTGCAAGGTCGCCCGGAGGCCCCTCGAGGCGGGGAAAACGCCAACCGTCGCCTGCCACCGGCGTAGGGGGAAGAGGCCCACCGAGGCTTTCCCGCCGGCCGTGAGCTACGATCCACCGCGTCCGGGCCCCGCGCCCCGACGCTCCCCAGGAGACCAAAAGAGAGAGAGAAGCGGACATGGGTTCCCGTAACGCCCTGGTCACGGTCGTCGTTCTTCTTGCGGGGGCCGGGGGCCTCTGGTGGTTTCTCAGCGGCGACGGCGGATCCGCCGACGCGCGCTCGACCGGGCCGGTGGAGGCGGCCAGGCCCGGCGCGGTCGCCCAGCCCGGCGCGAACGTGACGCTGACGCCCCCGGGCGAGGTCGACGACGACGCGGCGGTCAGCGCAACGCCCGAGCGCGTGGTCGTCGAGAGCAGCGAGCCCGAGCTCGCGATGCCCGACGAGCCGGCCGAGCTCGACGAGGACGCCATGAAGGTGAGCGGCCGCGTCGTGGACGGCCTCGGCAACCCGGTCGAGGG
The DNA here is from genome assembly GCA_028278425.1 of Planctomycetota bacterium. Classification (GTDB taxonomy): domain Bacteria; phylum Planctomycetota; class UBA1135; order UBA1135; genus JANQEJ01. The sequence continues at coordinate 9,899 of JANQEJ010000219.1, forward strand.
AGCGCTCGTCTTCGCGGCCGCGCGCGACGGCTTCCCGCTCGACTACGTGGTCACGGGCTCCGCGCCCCCGTCGTGGCTCGACCGCTTCACCGCGGAGACGGACGCGGACGGGCGCTTCGAGCTCGTCGGGCCCCAGCCCGGCAACCTGCGCGTCGAGGTGCAGGCCGCCGGGTACGCGCCGTACAAGAAGGACGGCATCGCGCTCCCGGACGCGGAGGAGTTCGAGCTCGACACGGTTTCCCTCGAGCTCGGAGCGCGGCTCGCCGGACGCGTTGTCGACCCGAGCGGCCGCGCGGTCGCGGGGGCGGAGCTCCAGCTCGTGGAGAGCGAAGGCCCGTTCCGCTTCTTCTTCATGCCGGGCGTCGAGCCGCGGCCAGCCGCCGTGACCGACGAGACGGGCTCGTTCGCGATCGACCGGCTGGCGTGCGGGGCCTGGAAGATCGAGGTTGAGACCGACGACTTCCCCGACCGCACCTTCGAGGGATTGGCCGAGCGCCCGGGCGAGCTCGTCGGCGGCCTCGAGTTCCGGCTAGAGCCGGGCAACGTCGTGATGGGTCAGGTCGAGGGCGTGCCCGCGGACGAGCGCGGGAAGCTCGAGGTCCGCGCGACGCCGCGGGAGGACAGCGGCTGGTTCGACTTCGGCGGCGGCGGGCGCTCCGGCGACGTGGACGCGGACGGCAACTTCGAGGTGCGCGGGCTGGTGGTGGACGCCGAGTACGACCTGCAGGTGCGCAAGAAGCCCGACGGGGAGCGCAACTGGTTCTCCGGGCGCACGCGCTCCGACAAGGTGCCGGTCCGCTCCGGCGAGCGCGGCGTCTCGATCGCCTACATGCCCGAGGCCGTCGTCCTGATGCAGGTGGTCGACGCGAGCACGGGCGCTCCGGTCACCGAGATGGAGGTCAGCTCGGGCTTCCGCTGGAAGGAGCCGCTCATGGGCGCGGACGGCAAGCTCCTCCGCGAGCATCCGGAAGGTCGCGTCCGCATCGGGAACCTGAGGCCCACCTCGGACGACGACATGCTCGAGCTCGAGATCGAGGCGGTCGGCTACCGCTCCTACGAGCGCGACGACATCCGCGTTCCGTTCGGCGGCGACGTCGACCTGGGCGTGATCCGGCTCGAGCCGATTCCCGTCGTGCGCGTGACCGTGCTCGACGACGACACCGGCGAGCCGGTCCCCGGGGCGACGATCACGCTCAACAAGGAGCGCAAGCGCGGAGGCTTCGGCGGCGGCCGGCGCGTCGTCGTCGAGATCTCCGACGACGACGAAGAGGTCAGCTTCGGCGGGGGCGGCAAGTCCGGCAAGACCGACGAGAACGGCGTCGGGATCGTCTCCAGCATCGAGGGCGAGACCTGCTACCTGGTCGTCCACCACTCCGAGTACGCGCCGGTGACGCTGACCGACCTCTTCCTGCCCGAGGGGCAGGTGGTCGAGAAGACCGTGCGCCTCGGCCGCGGCGGGACGGTCGTCGTGTACGTGCGCGACGAGGCGGGGCAGCCGGTTGCCGGCGCGCGGGTCGACCACCGCGCTCCCGACACGGACATCCGGTCCCGCGGCTTCGGCTTCTTCGGATACGGGCACGGTTCCAGGGACAACATCACCGACACCGAGGGCAAGGTGACCTTCGGCCACCTCGCGGAGGGCGTGCACGGCTTCAAGCTGGAGTCGGACGCGGGGCACGGCGCGTTCTACGGTGGCGGCGCGGTGTTCCTCGCCGAGGGCGCGGAGGACGAGGCGGACCCGGGCTGGGAGGAGGTCGACGTCGGCGACGGTACCAGCGCGACGATCCAGCTCGTCAAAGCCACGCTCGCCACGCTCGCCGGGCGCGTCACCGAGGCGGGGGTCGATCTCACCGGCGCCACGCTGCGGCTCAACCCCGAGCAGAAGAACGACGAGCTCGGCATGGCGCGGATCGGCCATATGTTCGGCGGCGGCCCGGAGGCGCGCTCCGACGGCAACGGGCACTACTCGTTCGAGGACGTCGAGCCCGGGAGCTACACGCTCTCGGTCTCGCACCCGAAACGACGGATGCCGATGGAGTTCGACGTCGTGGTGAAGGACGGAGCCAACTCGTTCGACGCCGACCTGCCGGTTTCCATCGTCGAGGGCCGCATCACCGACACCGAGGGCAACCCGCTTCCCGACCTCAAGGTCACGGCGGACCGCTACAGCGGCGAAGGCCCCCGGCAGCGCATGATCATGAGCTTCGTGGGCTCCGACGGCGGCGGCGTCGTGTCGATGGGCGACGGCCTCGGCGAGGAGGCGACCTTCACCGACGCGGACGGCCGCTATCGCCTCCGCGGCGTCGTCCCCAACGTGGAGCTCGTCATCAACGCGACCGGCGACATGGTCCAGCCGGGCCGGAGCGATCCGATCATGGTGGAGCCGGACGAGGTGCGTTCCAACGTGAACTTCACGCTCCTCGCCGGCGGCTCGGTCAAGGTCGAGATCTTCACCGCCGACGGCTCGCCGGCGCAGTTCTGCATGGTGCGCGGGAACTACGTCAAGACCGACGACGACGAGGAGGACGACGGCCAGGGCACGGAGCCGAAGTTCTCCTTCGCCCAGGCGGGCTCGACGACGCTGACCGGGATGCGCCCCGGCAGGTGGTCGATCTCCGTCAACCCCGCCGGTCCCGGCAACGACAACGGGAACCCCGACGATCAGGTCGTCGAGGTCGAGCCCGGCGAGACGGTGACGGCGACGTTCCACCTGCCTTAGCAGCGGTCTGCCGCCGGTTCCGGCGGCCCGCGCCGTCGAGTATCCTCCGCGGATGATCCAGCGGAGCTTCGACGCGATCTGCCTCGACCTGGACGGAACGCTGATCACCGACGAGGGCGTCATGCGTCCGCGCACGCTCGCCGCGCTGCGGGCCGCGGCGGAAAGCGGCGTGCGCGTCATGGTCGCCACCGGCCGTTCCGAGGGCGGTACCATCGCGACCCTGCAGGAGCTCGGCGGCTCCATGCCGGCGCTGGTCTACAACGGCGCGGGGCTCTACTGCCCCGTGGAGGGACGCCTGATCGAGGAGCGCACGCTCTCGAACGAGACGACCGCCCGCACGCTGGATTGGGCGACGGAGGTGGACGTGCTGCCCGTCGTGATGAGCGCGGGCGTGAAGACCGCGCCGCTCCCGCGAAACCGGCAGGAAGAAGCCGCGATCGCGTTCCTGGAGGACCTGCGGATCACGCCCAACGGAGATCTCCCGCGGGAGTGTCTGATGCGGATCACGCTCTTCTCGGACCGTTGGGAGGACTCGGCCACCTTCGAAGCGGCCTTCCGCGAGGCGGTGACGACGCCGAAGTACCTGACGCACTTTCCATTGAGCGCGCTCGCGCAGCACCGCGGGAGCGCGCTGGACGTGGTGGACGTGCAACCGCCTTGTCGCGGGAAGGGCGAGGCGCTGCGGATCCTCGAGGAGAGGTACGGCGTGGCCCCGGAGCGGGTGGTCGCGGTGGGGGACGCGGGGAACGACGTGCCGATGCTCGCAGGCGCGGGCCTGGCCGTCGCGATGGAGAACTCGATGCCGGACGCGCTCGCGGTGGCGGACGAGGTGATCGGCGACAACAACTCCGACGCGATCGCGGAGTTGGTGGAGCGGTTGTTCCTCTAGCCGGAGGACGAATGGGCTGTTTGGCGCCTTCGGCGGCCAAAGGCGTCAGGCGCCGAAGGGAACGAGCGGCGTTCCCTGGATCATTCTGGTTCCTCCTCCGAGGACTCGCGTTCCGCTCGCTTCGCTCGCTGCACGCGAGGAGACCGAAGGAGGAGCCGAGGACCGCGCCTTCGGCGCTGACGGACATACTCGGCTTCGCCTCGCGTCCTCACGGCTCAAAGCGGCCCGAAGACGGGCCACTTTTCGCCGGGCTCGCGCAGTAGCGCTCGCAGGGCGGCGCCACCCTAAGGACAAACGATGAAGGCAAGCT
>JANQEJ010000086.1 GCA_028278425.1 Planctomycetota bacterium
TCGGTAAGCCGTGTGCGGGAAATCCGCACGCACGGTTTGAAAGGGGACCTCAGGAAACGGAGCCTGCGCGCCACCGCGCCTGAGGTCTACCAATGAAGCGCCTCTCCCTCACGCTCGCCCTTCTCCTGGCCGGTTCCCCCCTCGCTTTCGCGCAGGACGCGCCGGCCGCCGCGCCGGTCGAGCGCCAGCGCGACTACGCCGCGGCGATCCGCGGCGCGCGCGAGATCGCGCTCGGCCTCCTCGCCGCCAGCGCCCCCGGGGTCTCCGCGGCGGTGGCCGTCGACGGGGAGATCGTCTGGTCCGAGGCCTTCGGCTTCGCGGACGTCGAACGCGGCATCCCGGTGCTGACGACCACGCGCTTCCGCGTCGGGAGCATCGCGAAGCCCTACACGGCCGCCGGGCTCGCGCTCCTCGTCGAGGAGGGCAGGCTCGACCTGGACGCGCCGGTCCAGACCTACGTCGAGAGCTTTCCGGTCAAGGAGGAGGGCGCGATCACGACGCGCCTCGTCGCGGGCCACCTGTCGGGCATCCGCCATTACAAGGGCTTCGAGTTCGCGCTCAACCGACCCTTCGATTCCGTGACCGACGGTCTGAAGATCTTCCAGGACGACGACCTCGTCGCGCCGCCGGGGGAGAAGTACTCGTACTCGACCTACGGCTGGACGCTGATCGCAGCGGCGATGGAGACGGCCTCCGGCGAGGAGTTCCTCGCCTTCATGGACGACCGCGTGTTCCGCCCGCTCGGCATGCACTGCACGACGGCCGACCGCGCCGACGTGGTCATCCCCGGACGGACCACGTACTACAGCCTGAGCCGGAAGTCGGGCGAGCTGGCGGTCTGCCCGCCGGTGAACAACAGCTACAAGTGGGCGGGCGGTGGCTTTCTCTCGACCGCGGAGGACATGGTTCGGTTCGGCTCGGCGCACCTCGAACCGGGCTTTCTGAAGCCTGACACGCTGGAGCTCGTCTTCACCCCGCAGACGACGAAGGCCGGCGAAGAGACCAACGTCGGCCTCGCCTGGTTCGTCGCCGGCGACGGCGCCGGCGGGCGGCGGTACTCGCACACCGGCGGCTCGATGGGGGGCACGACCGCGCTCGCCGTCCATCCCGACACGCGCGTCGTGGCGGCGCTTACGACGAACCGCAGCAGGGGGCCCGTCGCCCTGGAGCATGCGGTCGCGCTGATCAAGCTCTTCGAAGGGGAGTAGCGCTTACCAGTGCGGCTGCCCGCCGCCCGACGGCGGCGACTGCATGCCCTCGAGGAACGGCGCGGCCGCCTCTTCCGATTCCTCGCGCCTTTGCTTCGCGTTCTTGAACCGCGTCAGCACCCCCCGGCGCGCCTGCATCGCGCGCCGCTGGGCGTCCTTGCCGTTGGTGTCGATGTGCTCCAGCTTCTCGACGCCGCCGCGGCGCAGCGCGAGCCGGATGCGCTCGACCGCGGCGCGCCGGAAGAGCTCGAGGAAGCCCTTCTCCAGCGGCGCGTACGCCATGGTGTGGATCTTCCCCATCTGCCGCCGCCACTGGTCGCGCTCGCTGACGAGGAGCACGTGGTTGAAGAGCAGCTTGTTCGTCCGCATCGAGAGCGCCTTGCGCGGCACCGTCGCGTTGACGAGCTCGTCGAGCTCGTCGAGCTCGCGGTCGGCCTTCAGCGACGCGATGCCCTTCCAGCGCGACTCGGGCACGAAGCGGTCCGCGTACATCTCCCAGTAGAGGTGCCCGAGGCCGCGCGTCCGCGCGTAGCGCGCCAGGTGATACGGCACGAAGTGGTTGTGCGCGATCGTGTCCGCGGCGAGGTGCGACAGGTAGCCGAGGATGAAGGCCTCCTCGCTCGCGGTCTTCGCGTGCGACCGCATCTCCTCGACGATCGTCCAGCGGTGGCAGTGGTTGTAGTGCCCGCCGTAGCCCTTGAAGTTGATGATGTCGGCCGCGATGTTGCCGTAGAGATAGGGCCGCTTGTGCTCGCCGAGGAGCTTGCCCACCTTGGCCGGGAGGAGCTCGCGCCGGCGCCTGTAGACCCGCTCGGCGAACTCGAGGTGGTTGCCCGGACCCCACCCGCAGGCGAGCACGGCGAGGGCGACCGCGAGAAGCGTGAGCGTCAACATGAACCGCGCATCCTACTCGAGAAGCTCCTTCAGGAAACCCACCCAGTCGCGCGCGACGGCCTCGTACGAGTAGCTCCTTTCCACGGTCGCGCGCCCCGCTCGCGCGAGCCGGACGCGTTCCTCCGGGTCGTCCAGGACGCGCGCGAGCTTGGCGAGCCACTCGTCCGGCGTCGCGGCGAGCAGCCCGTTCTCGCCGTCGGCGATCAGCTCGGCGTTCATCCCGACCGGCGAGCCGGCGGCGCAAACCTCCGCCGCCATGTACTGGAGCAGCTTGTAGGCGCACTTGCCGCGGCTCCACGGGTCGTCCTCCAGCGGCATCAGGCCGACGTCGAGCTCGGCGAGGGCGGCGGCTTGCCCGGCGAGGGTCCAGGGGACGTGCTCGACCGGACAGCCCGTGACCTCGTAGGGCGCGTCCGCGATCACGGTGAAGACGAGCTCGCGCCGGCCCGCGAGCTCCGCGAGCACCGGCCGCAGGGGGTCGAGCGACGCCAGGTTCCCCCGGCCTCCGATCCAGCCGATTCGCGTTGGGCCGTTTCTGGGCAAGCCGGGGTGCCGCGGCACGTCCACCGGCACCGCCGAGGGCAGGACCCGCGTGGGCTTCCCGGCCGGCGCCACGAGCTCCGCCAGGTAACGGTTGCCGCAGGCGAAGGCGTCGGCGGCGCGCATCATGCGCTCGAAGCGGCGGCGGCGCGTCCCCGACTCGAAGCTCCCGCGCTTCGGCCGCTGCCGGTAGCGGAGCGCGTCGTCGAAGTCGAAGACGAGCGGCGGCTCGACCGCGCCCCAGAGCCGCCCGTCGACGAGCGACGGCAGCTTGTAGTGCACCACCACCGCGTCGAAGGCGTTCATGCGGCGCGCGAGCGCGCGGCGCTCGCTCCAGGCGTCGGGGTACACCGCGCACTCGCCCGTAACGCCGAGCTCCTCGAGCTGCGCCGCCATCTTCACGACGCGGATGCGCGACGACGGAAGGTCGGGGTGCGGGTGGACCCAGAGGAGCTTCATGCGCGCGCGCAAGCTACAGTATCGCGCCACCCATGTGCGGCATCTTCGGAGCGATCGGCGGCGGAATCGATGCGGAGACGGGACGCCGTGCGCTGACGACGTTGGCGCACCGCGGACCGGACGGCGAGGGGCAGCACGTCGATCGCGAGCACGAGCTCTACCTCGGGCACCGGCGGCTCTCGATCATCGATCTCTCCGAGGCCGGCGCGCAGCCGATGCCGAACGAGGACGGGACGCTCTGGCTCGCGCTCAACGGCGAGATTTACAACCACGAGGCGCTGCGCGCGGAGCTCGAAGCGAAGGGGCACACGTTCCGGAGCCGCTGCGACGCGGAGGTGGTGCTCCACCTCTATGAAGAGAAGGGGATCGAGCTCCTCCACGACCTGCACGGGATGTTCGCGTTCGCGCTCTACGACGCGAACACCAAGCGTTTGTGGCTCGCGCGCGACCGCCTGGGGATCAAGCCGCTCTACTACTACGAGGATCCCGAGCGCTTCGCGTTCGCGTCGGAGCTCAAGGCGATCCGCGCGGTGCCCGGGCTCGACCTCAGCCCCGATCCGACGGCCTGGTACGACTACCTGACGTACCAGTTCGTGCCGGCGCCGAAGACGATCTACCGGCGGGTGCGCAAGCTCCCGGCGGCGCACTATCTGGAGTACTCGAAGGAGCGCGGCGCGCGCGTTCACCGCTGGTGGGACGTCGAGTTCAAGCCGCGCGAGGATCTGGACGGGGCGCGCGCGCTCGAGGAGCTCGAGGCCCTGTTCGACACGGTCGCGCGCGACCACCTGGTCTCGGACGTCGAGGTGGGGCTCTTCCTCTCCGCCGGCGTCGACTCCACGTTGGTCGCGGCCGCGACGAACCGCGTCGCCGAGCGCCCGCTGCGCGCGTTCACGATCGCCTTCCCCGAGCGCGAGAACGACGAGGCGGAGGAAGCGGCGGAGCTCGCGAAGCTCCTCGGCTCGCCGCACGCGATCGGGACCTTCAGCACGCCCGAGATCGAGGCCTGCGTCGGCGACCTGCCGGACCTCTTCGACGAGCCGTTCGCCGATCACGCGTCGCTGCCGATGGTCGGCTTGTGCCGCCACGCGGCCGCGGAGGTGAAGGTGGTGCTCTCGGGCGACGGCGGCGACGAGACGCACCTCGGCTACGGCCGCTACCTGAAGCACGGCAAGCGCGAGGAGCTCTACGCGAAGGCGGACCGTGTCCCCGGCTTGAAGACGCTCGCGCGCACCGGCGCCGGGCGCTCGGTCCCGTGGCTGCGCAGCGTGGCGGAGGACCCGCTCGGCCGCCCGCACGCGTTCCACCTCGGCATCCCGCGCGAGGCGAAGCGGATGATCCTCGACCTGCCGGCGGAGCTCGAGGACTACGACGACTACTGGCTGGTGCGCGAGCACGCGCGGCCTGAATATTCGGACTTCGCGCGGCAGCAGTATCTCGACCTGGTCTCGCTGCTTCCCGACGGCCACCTGACGAAGGTCGACCGGGTGGCGATGCGGCACTCGCTCGAGGTGCGCCCGCCGCTGCTGGAACACCGGATGGTCGAGTTCGCGGCGGCGTTGCCCGACCGGCTGAAGCTCGACGACGGCGAGGGCAAGCCGCTCCTGCGCAAGCTCCTGCGGCAGATCCTCCCCGGCGTCCCCGCCGCGATGCCGAAGCGCGGCTTCTCGATGCCGATGAAGCACTTCGTCCGCGACCGCGGCCTCTTCCGCTTGTCCGGCGACCTCGACGTGTGCGGCGCCTTCCGCGTCGACCGCGCGAAGGCGGAGCGGGTGTTCACGCCGCAGCGGGGGAGCCACCAGCTCTGGATGCTGTACGCGCTCGAGCTCTTCGCGAACGCGCAAGCAGCGGCCGTCTAGGCGTACGGCACCGTACGCCGGGTTACCCGCGCTCGACCCAACGCAGCCAGGCTTCCCGGTGGGATTCCAGCCGCTGCATCACGCGCGGCCACGCGGCGTCGGCGTCGTCCACGACGCGCGATTCCGCGACGTAGGCCTCGAAGAGCCCGCGCGCGTCTGCCTCGTTCGCGCCGCAGTGGAAGGTGATCCCGAAGCCGACCCGCGCCCAGTGGTCCTCGGCGAGCCGCACCGGCAGCAGGTTCCGAAGCCGGTGTCGCAAGCCGTCGAGGTCGATCAGGTACCAGTGCTCCCCGTCCCACACCATGTTGTGCACGTGCAGGTCGCCGTGGTACGCGCCGTGGTTGTGCATCTGGGCGACGAAGGACGGAAACGCCGCGACGGCTGCATCGTCTTCGCCCCAAAGATCCGTCAGGAACCGCCCCTCGATCCACTCGTACACGAGCACGCTCGTCCGCCGCTTGCCGCCGCGGCGCCGGTCGATCGCGAGCAGCGGCTTCGGCGAGCGGATGGGCTTCAGCTTCGCGTGCAGGTCGGCGTAGCGCACGGCGGGGGAGAGGTTCAGCCGGTCGCGGAAGCGCAGCTTCGACTTGCGACCGAAGAGCTTCACCGCGAGCCCGTCCAGCTTGTACAGCCGCCCCGCGCGCACCTCCTCCGCGCCCTCGACGACGCCGCTCTCGAGCCACGCCGGCACGCCCTCGACCACCCGCGGCGGCAGCTCCGCGTAGCGGAAACCGCGCGCCCCGCCGATCTCGATCGGTTCGCGCAAGGTCACGCCCGGACGAACTCCGCCTCGAGGACGTCGCCCAGCCCGAACCACGTGCTGGCCTTGGCCAGCGGCCGGACGAGCTTGCGGAAGCCGCGGTACTCCTCCCTCGCGCGCGAGGACTCCTCCACGATCCGCCGGCGCTCCTCGAGCGTTTGCGGCAACACGTGCCCCTGCGTCTTCACGTAGTGGCGGCTCTGGCAGTACCAGGTCGGATCGGACTGCGTGGCGACACGCTCCGGCTTCAGCCCCGCCTTCTCGCCGAGCAGACGGATCGTCCGCGGATCGAAGAGCACGAGGTGCCGCGGCGCTTCGAGCGGGAACCAGCACGAGCCGTAGAGCTTGAACCCGAGGCAGTCGACGTTCGGCGTCGCCAGCACGAGCAGCCCGCCCGGCGCGAGGAACTCCGCGCACCGTTTGAGGAAGCGCGCCGGATCGAGCACGTGCTCGATGACGTGGGAGAGGATGATCAGGTCGAACGACTCCCCCTCGAACGGCGCGTCGAGGATCGTCCCCTCGTGCACCTCGAGGCCGCGCGACCGCGCGATCTCGCACGCCTGCGCGCTCATCTCGACGCCCTTGACGCTCCACCCGAGCGCGCGATACCGCACGAGGAGGTTCCCCGCCGCGCACCCGACGTCGAGCACCCGGTTCTCGCCGCGCGGCGGATGGAGCTCGCTCATCACCATCCCGGAGAGAAGCCGGAAGAGCGCCCGCAACGGCCGCGCGCGCCGGACGCTGTCCGTGCCGTAGTGGTAGCGCGTCGCCATGCGGTTGATCCACTTGTCCCGCCGCCGGCGCGTCTCGCCGGTGTGCTGGTCGTAGCCCTCGGGATAGAAGCCGGGGATCTCCTCCGGCTCCGGCAGCGGGTTCTGCCGCACGAGCCCGCAACGCCCGCAGCGCACGTAGCGAAACTCCTCCGGCCGCGCCTGAACGCGGTCGTAGCCGGTGACGACGTAGACGGCCTCGTCGGCGTCGCACAGGGGGCACGGAGTCGTGTCCGACATCGGGCGGTATCGTATCGCCGCGCGAGCGCTCTGCCGCCCTTGGGCCGCCCCGGCGCGGCCTCATCGCGCGTTGCAAGAGCGCCGGAGATTTCCCGAGTACCGATCAACACGACGGGGTCTAGAGCCTATAGCGGCGGTGTCGAGAGCTTCGCTCCGGGCCTCGGAACGAACGCCGCATCCCGTCGTGGAGGCCACCATGAGCTCTTTCTCGATCCAGCCGCGGGCTGCAACGCTTGCGCTCTCCCTTTCCCTTCCGTTCCTTGCGTCCTCCGCCGAAGGCCAAGAGCCTCTGGGGCTCGCCGTCGAGGGCTCGCTCGGCGGACCCTCGCGCGTGCTGACGATCCAGGAATGGTCCGCCTGGCTGCACGGACGCGAGCTCTTCGAGCGCGAGTGGACCGCGCCGACCGGGCTCGGCACTCCGGGCTTCAACGCCGAGAGCTGCGCCACCTGCCACCGGGACCCGGCGACCGGCGGCGCGGGGGGCGAGGACTTCGACGTGGTCCGCCGCGTCGGCACCGGGTACGTCGCAACCCCGGTGCAGGCCCAGCTCCGCGGGAACGACCGCCAGATCGCTTTTCGGCTGCTGGCGGCGGGACGCAGCGTTCGGGCCGAGCCGTTCAACCAGCTCGAGCGCTTGCGCCGCGCGCTCGCCGAAGCGGACCCGGAGCTCGCTCCCGCGCTGTTCGACGTGTTCCAGACGCCGTCCCTGCTCGGGCTGGGCGGCATCGACCGGATCCCCGACGAGGAGATCCGGCGCCGCGAGGATCCGGAGGACCGCGACGGCGACGGCGTCCGCGGGGTCGCCGTGAACGTCCGGATCCACAAGAAGACGGAGGTCGGCCGCTTCGGTTGGGAGGCCCGGACGCCGCACCTCGCCGACTTCGTGTGCATGGCCCTCGCCGGCGAGACCGGAATCACGGCCCCCGACCAGGGCCGCGGCTTCGGGCTCGCCGAGGACGGCGACGCCGTGCCGGATCCCGAGCTCTCCCAGACCGAGCTCGACCGGCTGGTGTTCTACGTCACGCACCTCGCACCGCCCGAACGGCGCGGAGGAGCGGGCGAGCCGCGGGTGCGAAGGGGCGAGGAGCTCTTCGCGGCGATCGGCTGTGCCGTCTGTCACGTCCCGGCGCTCGAGGGCGGGGACGGGCAGGTGCCGCTCTATTCCGATCTGCTCCTGCACGGCGTCCTCGCGCGGCCGACCTTGCGCATCTTCGAGGACGACATGCCGCGCACCCACGAGGAGTTCCACGCGAACGACCCGAAGCCGATGTTGATTCGCACGCCGCCGCTCTGGGGCGTGTCGCGCACCGCGCCCTATCTCCACGACGGCCGCGCCGCCACGCTCTACGACGCGGTTGTCGCGCACGGCGGCGAGGCGGACGCGTCGCGCTATCGCTTCGAGGCGTTGCCGGCCGGATACCGCGCCGCTCTCGTGGCCTTTCTCGAAGATCTCTAAAGGCGTGAGCGCCTGCGCCGCCGCCTCTCGGGTTTCCGCCCTGGCTTCCCGCATGGTCGTTCCCTCGGCGGGTTGGACGTTGAACAAGACTTCGTCCTTGGAGCCCGGCGCGGCGGGAGCTCTACCCCGGGGGGCGTCGTCGTCGCTAAGATCCGGGCATGAAGCCGAGACCGGCGACGCTCCTTGCTCCGCTTCTCGCCTGCATCGCCGTCGGCTGCAATGGTGCGGGCTACTCCGAGGCCGACACCCGGTTGCGCGACGGCGGCTCCGTACACGCGCTCGTCCTGGCCGACCCACAGGGCGACGTCGTCCACCTCAGCGACGGTGCGGAGACGCTCTTCGGACACCGCCGGGGCAGCGTGCTCGGAGGTCCGGTCGACCGGATCATCCCACCCGACTACCGCGAGGATCACTGGGCGGGTTTCCACGCGGCGATGGCCGCGGGCGAGTCCAAGCTCGACGGCGCTGCGATGAGCCTGCCCGTCCTTTGCGCGGACGGCGCGGTGCGCTCGTTCCCGGCGAAGTTCACCCTCCTGACCGCGGCGCGGGGCGAGACCGTGGGCGTGCTCGTCACCTTCTCGCCGCGCGAGGGATCGGAGGAGCCCTTCGGCCCCGTCCTCGGCGTCGACGGCTCCGACGCCCGGCCCTAGCCGCCGCCGGCCGGCTTGCGCGCGCGCAGCACCGTTGTTCGCCCGGTCAGGAGCCTCCACCCCGACATCGCGCCCAGGATCCCGCGGTTCGACGACGCCACGTCCGGGTGCTTGCGCTTGAGCCGCGCGGCTTGCAGGCCGCCGCCGACGAAGAGCAATGGCGAGCAGAGCACCGTCAGGAACGCCGCCGACTTCTTCGTGCGGTCGGAGTGCAGCTCGATCCCTTCGAGCCCGGCGCGCAGCGCGTTGAACGCGAGGAAGTAAGGCGAGATCGGATGGATGTGCCCGCCCAACCGCCGCGGATCGCCGTTCGCGAGCGGCAGCGGATCGAACAGCAGCGGGAACCCCCAGGTGAGCGTACGCAGGCGCGAGTTCACGTTCAGCGTGTTCGGCGTCGTGACGATGACGCGGCCGCCGGGCTTCGTCACGCGGACGAGCTCGCGCAGGAAGGCGAACTGGTCCTCGACGTGCTCGATGACCTCGATCGAGAGCACCGCGTCGAAAGTGCCGTCGTCGTACGGCAAGCGGCCGTCTGCGGCGGCTTGATCGCACTCGATTTCTTCGCAGTCGAACGACGACGGGTCCATGTCGCAGGCGGCGACGTGCTCGCGCGGCTCGAGCCCGATCGACTTGCAATACCCGCACAGCGCGCGGGCGAACATGCCCGTTCCCGTGCCGACGTCGAGCACGCGCGCGCTCTTCCAGTCGAGATCCTCGATCAGCTCGAAGGCGCGGCGGCTCGTCGCCGGGGCGGACCAGCCGCCCCCGAAGTCCATCGGTGCGTCAGGCGCCGCCATTGCGCTTCTCTGCCGTCACCACGAGCTTGCGCGAGAAGAGCAGCGCCGGCGAGTCCGCGAGCTTCTTGAGCTCCGCCGCCACCTCCGGTCGCGCGGCCGTGAGCCCCTCCTTCTCGCGCGATCGCTTCCCGGACGACAGCGCGAGCCGCGTCGCGACCCACACGAGCGGCACGACCGGCGCGAGGAACACCGACCCGCTGCTCCGGTTCCCGTGGCGCAGCCCGGTCACCTTCAAGCCCTCGATCGCCATCAGGTACCGCAGCCGGAACACGTCGATCAGGAAGGCGTGCCCGTGGTACGTGCGCCCGCCCTCGCGGCTGCGCAGCGTCTGGTCCTCGTTGACGAAGCCGCGCTTCATCACGCGCTGGCCCGTCCAGAAGGCGGAGGCGCGCGCCGACAGGTGGAGCACGTTCGGCGTCGTCAGCACCATCGTCCCGCCCGGCTTGAGCACGCGCGCGCACTCGCGCACGAAGCCGGCCTGATTCTCGAAGTGCTCGATGCCTTCGAGGCTCACGAGGCAATCGAACGACGCGTCCCGGAACGGCAGCGGCGCGCACGCGTCGGCCTGCACGCCCTCGTGCCCCGGGGTCGGAAAGAGATCGAGCCCGACGACGCGGTAGCCGAGCTCGCGCGCGCCCGCGGCGACCGGCGAGTTGCCCGCCGGAACGTCGAGCAAGAGCCCCGGTTCGCGCTCCGCGAGCGCCTTCAGGACCTCCTTCGTCACGCGGTCGCCCATCGCGGGCGAGTCTACTTCTCGCCGGCCACCGCGGCGAGGATGGCGGCGGTGGCCTCGAGCTTGGACTCGATGGAATGCCGCTCCGCGAGCGCGCGCGGCGCGCCGTTCGAGCCGCGGTCGAGCCAGTGCAGGAGCGCCGCGGTGACGTCGCCCGCGTCGGACCCGCGGCCGAGCACCGTGCCCTCCGCCTCGCCGATCAGCTCCGACGCGCCGTTCGCGTCCGTCGTGACGACCGGCAGCCCGGTCGCGAGCGCCTCGAGCGTCGCGTTCGCGAACGGGTCGTACCGCGTCGGCAGCGCGTACACGTCCGCGGCGCCGAAGCAGACCTCGGCGTCGCGCCGGCCGCCGAGGAAGCGCGCGCGCTCGCCGAGGCCGAGCGCGGCGGCGCGCCGCTCGAAGCTCGGGCGCGCGCCGTCGTAGCCGACGACCAGCAGCCGCGCGTCGCTCCGCTCGCTCATCACGGCGGGAAACGCGTCGAGCACGCGGTCGAGGCCCTTGCGCCCGTACCCCGTCCCGAGGAAGAGCACGACCCTGTCGTCCGGCCCGAAGCCCGCCTCGCGCCGCACCGGGTTGTCCGCGCGGTGCCGCGGGTGGAAGCGCTCGAGGTCGACGCCGTTGTAGACGACCTCGACGAGCTCCGCCGGGATCGCGTGGCGCTCCATCGCGTCGCGCTTGACCATCTCGCAGTTCGTGATCACGCGCTTGTAAGCCCCCGGCGCCAGCGCCCGCGCCTCGATCGCGAGCGCCGCCTTCTGCTTCAAGCGCCCCTTGCCGACGAGCTTCTCGGCCGCGCTGAGGGTGTCGGCGTGCGCGAGGTCGAGATAGGTCTGGTGGCACCCGCCGCCGAGCCGGATCACGTCGTGCGTCCACGTCTTCCCCAGCCCGAAGACGAGGTCGTAGTCGGCCGCGGCGACGTGCCGCTCGACCGCCCGGGCGAAGCTCGACATGCGCCAGGCGCCGCCGATCGCGAGGTTGTGGAGAACCTCGAAGCGCACCGCCGCGTGCGGCGCCTCCTCGTGCCGGCGGCACACGATCGTCACGTCGTCGCCCCGCTCGGCGAGGTAGCGCGCGAGGTGGTTCAGGTAGCGCTCCGTCCCGCCGGTGTGAGCGTGGCGCATGTGGACCAGGGCGATCCGCATGCCTGGATATAAGGAGGAGCATCCGCGGGGGCCAACGGATACTTTCGCGAGCCTTGAACCCGGACGCCCGACCGCTGACGATCGCCCACGTGGACGCCGAGACCGGATATTCCGGCGGCGAGGTGCAGGTCTTCCTCCTCATGGACGGCCTGCGGCGCCAGGGACACACCAACGTGCTCTTCTGCCCGCCGGGCTCCGAGAGCGAGGCCGCCGCGCGCGCGCGGGGCGTCGAGGTGGAGAGCGTGCCGATGCGCGGCGACCTCGACCTCGCGGCGGTGCGCAAGCTCCGCTCGCGGCTGCGCGCGCGCGGGCCGGACCTCGTCCACCTGCACACCGGGCGGGCGACGTGGCTCGGCGGGCTCGCGGCGCGGTCGGTCGGGCTGCCGGCGGTGACGACGCGGCGCATGGACCGGCGCGTGAAGCGCAACTGGCGGACGCGGCTGATCTACCGGCGGCTCGTCGACCACGCCGTGGCGATCTCGCCGGCGGTGGCGGAGTGCCTGCACGCGGGCGGCGTCGCGCGCGAGCGGACCAGCCTGATCCCGAGCTCGATCGATCCGGACGAGCTGAAGCCGTCCGCGTCGCGCGAGGACGTGCGCGCGGAGCTCGGCGCGGGCGAGGGCGACGTCCTGTTGCTCGTCCTCGCCTCGCTGGTGCGGCGCAAGGGAGTCGACGTGCTGCTCGAAGCGCTGGCGAAGCTCGGCGAGCCGCGCCCGCGGCTCGCGATCGCCGGCGACGGATCCGAGCGCGCCAGCCTCGAGCGCCAGGCGACCGAGCTCGGCCTCGCCTCGTCGGTGACCTTCCTCGGCCACCGCGACGACAAGGCCGACCTCCTCCACGCCTGCGACGTCTTCGTGCTCCCCTCGCGCCGCGAGGGTCTCGGCGTCGCCGCCCTCGAGGCGATGGCCTGCGGCCGCCCGGTCGTCGCCACCGACGTCGGCGGCCTCGCCGAAGCCGTGCGGGACGGCCGCACGGGCCTGGTCGTCCCGCCGGAGGACCCGGCGGCGCTGGCCGGGGCGCTCGAGCGGCTGTCGAGGAACGCCGATGCACGCGCCGCGATGGGCGCCGAGGGCCCGAAGCGCGTCGGCGAGGGCTACCTCGCGCCGCAGATGGTCGCGTCGTACGAAGCGCTCTACCGGCGCGTCCTCGACGGGGGAAGGGCCTCGTGAGCGAGCGGCCGAAGCTCTCCGGCTGCGTGATCACGCGCAACGAGGAGGATCGCCTCGGCGACTGCCTCGCCTCGCTCGACTTCTGCGACGAGCTGATCGTCGTCGACAGCGGCTCGACCGACCGCACCCGCGAGATCGCGGAGGAGCACGGCGCCAAGGTCTCGCAGCACCCGTTTCGAGGGTTCGGCGCGCAGAAGAACCGCGCGGTCGAGCTGGCGGAGAACGACTGGGTGCTCTGCCTCGACGCGGACGAGCGCGTCACGCCCGAGCTGCGCGAGGAGATCACGTCGCTCCGCCACCAGGGCTTTCCCGGCAAGGTCGGCTGGAGCTTCCCGCGGCTCTCCAACTACCTCGGCACGTGGGTGCGCCACGGCACGTGGTATCCCGACGCGCAGCTCCGGCTCTACGACCGCCGGCGCGGCGAGTGGGGCGGCGACCCGCCGCACGAGCGCGTCACGGCGGACGGCCCGGTGGGGCGGCTGGCGGGAAACATGGAGCACCACCCGTACCGCACGTTCGGCGAGCACCTCACGACCATCGACGTGTACACGACGACGATGGCGAACGACCTGTACCAGCGCGGCCGCCGCGCCGGCGCGCTCGACCTCGTCCTCCGGCCGGCGGTGCGCTTCCTGCGGTTCTACGTTCTGAAGCGCGGGTTCCTCCTGGGATGGAAGGGGCTCCTGCTCGCCTACCTCGCGGCGCACTACGTCCGACTCAAGTACGCCAAGCTGATGCTCCTCCAGGCGAAGGAGGGGGAATAGACTCCCGCGTCGTGCACGGACTCCTCCTCACCGCGCTTCTCCTCGCGCAGGGCTCCGACGAGTGGACGCTCTACCGCGGCCTCGTCGGCGCGGGGCGCATCGCCGTCGAGGTCCGCGCGCCCGAGGTCGAGGACGCGGCGCGCCGCGCGGCCGAGACCCTGGCGGCCCTTTGCCCGTACGACGTCGAGGTCGTGATCGGCGCGGGCGCGCCGGCGGGCGTTCCGCGGATCGTGCTCGGGCGGACCGACGACGCGGAGACGGCGGCGCTGGCCGAGCGCTGCGGGTTCCCCGCGCCGGACGAGGGGACGGGGTTCCGCTTTCAGAACCGCACCTACTCGCGTGCCGACGAGGTCCTGGTCGCGACGGTCGAGGACCCCGACCGCGTCGGGTTGCCGCTGACGCTCTACCTCGCGAATTCGCCTGAAGCGCTCGAAGCGGAGGCGCGCGACCTCGCCCCGGTCTGGCGCCGCGGCGCGCTCGTGCGGCGCGGGGGGCAGCTTCTCTTGCGGGCGACCCTCGCGGACGACGGCGCGGTCAACGCCGCCGGCGTCGTCGATTACGCGGCCCGCCGCCAGCGGCGGTCGCCGCCGGTGACAGCGCGCTTCGGTCCCGTCACGCTGCGGCACGATCCCCCGGCCGAGATCGGCGCGCGCCTGGGCCGCTACGGGACGCTTCTGGCCGAAACGCGCTCGCGCGCGATCGTGCAGCTTCCGGGCGCGGGGGGCGGCGGTCCGCTCGACGTCTCCGTGTTCGACCACGCCGAGGACATGGCCCGCCTCCACGGCTCGCTCGCGCTTTCGAGCGTGCGACCGGGAGCCGCGCGCAGCGTGACCGCGCTGGTCGCGCCGGGCATCCCGCACGACGGCGGGGCCTGCGTCGCGCAGGCGACCGCGCTGCAGGTGCTCGGCTGCGCGCCGGTGCCCGCGTGGATGCTCGACGGCGTCGGGGCGGCGCTGGCGGAGACGTGGTGGGGCTGGCCGATGGCGGACTGGGTGGCGTACCTGCACCGGGCCGGGCTCGCGCTCGACGCGGCGGACCTCGTGGACCCCGCGCGCTCCGACGGCGTCAGCCCGCACCGGCTCGTCCCGCTGCGCGGGTTTCTCTTCGGCCTGCTCCTGGACGAGCTCGACCCGACGACCCTGACCGCGCTCTGGCGGGGCGACGAGCCTTTCGTCGTCGACGACGACCTCGAGCGCCGTTTCCGCGCGCGCCTCGACGAGAACCTCGCGCTCGCGGCCGAACGCCTCGACGAGCGGCGCGCGCTGCGGCGCGCCGCGCTCGACGGCGTCGACTGGCAGGCCGGCGTGTGTTTGCGCGCCGGCGGCGGCGACGTCGAGGCGGCGCTGGTCGCGCGCGACCTCGGCCACAGCCTCGACCGCGCGCAGCTCGCCGGCGCGGACGCGGTGTCCATCGTGCTCTTCGCCTACGACGAGCCGCGCCCCGCGCGCTGGGCGGGCGAGCCGCTCCGTGCGGGGATCGACGCCGAGGCGTCCGACGTCGCGGTCGCGAACGCCGTCGGCGAGGCGCGCGCGCGCGGGATGCGCACGCTGCTCGCGCCGCAGCTTCTCGTCGCGCCGACCGGCTCCTGGACCGCCGGCGGCGGCCCCTCCGACGAGGAGGGGATCGCGGAGTTCTTCGCCGCCTACCGGCGTTTCCTCGAGCACTACGCGCTGCTCGGCGAGCTTCTGGGCTGCGAGGTCCTCTGCCTCGGCAACGAGCTCGGCGCCGCGGCGCGCACCCGTCCGCGCGACGGCGACACGGAATCGGTGCTCGCGACGAAGGAAGCACGCCGCGAAGAGTGGAAGGAGCTCATCGCCGACGTGCGGCGGGCCTTTTCCGGCGGGCTGACGTACGCGGCGGGCGTGGGACGGGAGAGCGAGGACGTCGAGTTCTGGTCCGAGCTCGACTTCGTCGGCATCGACTTCTTCCCGCCCACGGTCGTTCCCACCTTCGCCGCGGACCGGCGCGCGCGCAGCCGGATCGAGGTCGGGCTGGAACGCTACCTCGACCTGGCGGAGGAGGCCGGCGTTCCGTTGCTACTCGTTCAGACCGGCTTTCCCTCGAACCGGAGCGCCGCCGAGCGCCCGGAGCTCACCGGCGGCGAGGTCGACCTGGAGCAGCAGCGCCGTCTGTTCGAGCTCCTCGCGGAGGTCGTGACGGAGGCGCGCGAGCGCGGCCTCGCCGGCTTCTACCTCTGGCGCTGGGATCCGGACCCCCGCGGCGGCGGCGCGCGCGACACCGGCCACACGCCGCAGGGCAAGCCGGCGGAGAAGGTGCTGCCACGGCTGTTCGGACGGTAGCGCCCGTGGAGCTCACCGCGCTTCCCGGCGTCGGCCCGGCGCGCGCCGCGCGGCTCGCGAAGCTCGGGCTGCGGACCGTGCGCGACCTCCTCTTCCTCCAGCCGCGGCGGCTCGAGCGACAGGGGGAGCGCGCCACGGCGGCGGAGGCGCGCGCCGCGATCGGAAGCGAGGTGTCGGTGCGCGGCGCGGTGACGTCGATCCGCTTCCACCGGAGCGGGCGCCGGCGGTCGCTCCTGCGCGTGCGCGTCGAGGACTCCACCGGCGCGATCGACGCGCTCTTCTTCAACCAGCCGTGGCTGCGCGAGCGCATGAACGACGCGCGGACGGCGGGGCGAGACGTGGAGCTCTACGGCCGCGTGGTCGAGACCAGGAGCGGGCCCGCGCTGGCCTCGCCGCGGCGCGGCACGGACGAGAACGCGCTCCCCGAGCCGGGGACGCTCATCCCGCACTATCCGCTGACCGAGGGCATCGGGCAGCCGTTCCTGCGCGAGCTCGTCCGCGCGGCGGTTGAGGCGCTAGCGGACGACGTCGAGGAGCCGCTCCCGGCGGAGCACCTCCACCGCCTGGGCCTGCCCGCGCTTCCCGCGGCCGTGCGCGGGTTGCACCTGCCGGAAGACGCGAAGTCGTTTCAGCGCGCGCGCCGGCGCGTGGCGCTCGAGTCCATCCTCGCGCTGCAGGCGCGCCTCGCGCGGCGCTGGGAGGACCGCGCGCGCGGCGGGGCGCGCGCGATCGCGTGCGCGCCGGCGGAGCGCGCCGCGATCCTGGCGCGCTTTCCCTTCGAGCCGACCGCGGGGCAGCGCGGCGTCGCCGGCGAGATCTTCGACGACCTGGGGCGAACCTGGCCGATGCGGCGCCTCCTGCAGGGCGACGTCGGCGCGGGCAAGACGCTCGTGGGCGTCGCCGCGTGCCTCGCCGTGGCGGCGCGCGGGGGACAGTCGGCGTTGATGGCGCCGACGGAGCTGCTCGCGGAGCAGCACTACTACGGCCTGCTGCCGGTGCTCGAGCGCACCGGGCTCGCCGCGACTCTCCTGACCGGCTCGCTGCCGGCGGCGCGGCGGCGCGCGGCGCTCGACGCGCTCGCGAGCGGCGCGGCGCAGCTCGCCGTCGGAACGCACGCGCTCTTCTCCGGCGACGTGCGCTTCCGGCGCCTCGACCTGGCCGTCGTCGACGAGCAGCAGCGCTTCGGCGTCGCGCAGCGGCGCGAGCTGCTCGAGAAGGGCCGCGACGTGCACGTCCTGCTGATGACCGCGACGCCGATCCCGCGCACGCTCGCGCTCACGCTTTACGGCGATCTCGAGGTGAGCCTGCTGCGCGAGAAGCCGCCGGGCCGCGGCGAGCTGAAGACGCGCGTCGTGGCGCCGGCGGAGCGCGCGCGGGTCGTGCGCTTCCTCCGCGACCGGCTCGCCGCCGGCGAGCGGGCCTTCTGGGTCGCGCCGCGGATCGAGGCCGAGGACGACGACGACCCGCGCGCGGCGGAGGCCGCCTTCGAAAAGCTCGCGCGCGGGCAACTGCGCGAGCACGGCGTCGAGCTGGTCCACGGCCGCGTCCCGAGCGACGAGCGCGCGGCGCGGCTCGACCGCTTTCGCTCGGGGACGTCGCGGCTGCTCGTCGGCACGACGATCGTCGAGGTCGGCGTCGACGTGCCCGAGGCGACGGTGATGGTGGTCGACGGCGCCGAGCGCTTCGGGCTCGCGCAGCTCCACCAGCTCCGCGGCCGCGTCGGGCGCGGCGCGGCGAAGTCGACGTGCGTGCTCATCGCGGCCCGCGGGGGGCTCGAGCGCTGCCGCGTCCTCGAGGAGTCGGACGACGGCTTCGCGATCGCCGAGGAGGACCTGCGCCGCCGCGGGATGGGCGACCTGGCCGGCCTGCGGCAGGCGGGCGAGAGCGGCGAGGGGCTCGGCGATCCGGCGGACGACCTCGACCTGCTGCTCTACGCGCGTGAAACGGCCCGCGCCGACGCGAGACTGCGCGACGTGTATCTCGCCGCCGATCCGGTATCTTGACCCGATGCCGTACGTCCAGGTCGCCACGCTTTCCGACGTTCCCCCGGGCACCGCGATCCAGGTGCAGGTCGGCCGCGAGCAGGTCGGGCTCTTCAACGTCGACGGAGAGCTCTACGCGATCGGCAACATGTGCACGCACGTCGGCGCGCCGCTCCACGAGGGCGTGGTCGAGGCGGGGGAGGTGCTCTGCCCGCTCCACTTCGCGCGCTTCGACCTCGCGACGGGGCGCGCGCTCTCGCCGCCGGCGCCGAGCGACACGCCGGTCTTCCGCGTGAAGGTCGAGGGCGACGCGATCCTGATCGAGGAGCCGGAGTAGCCGTGTCCGTCCTGCGCTGCCCCGGTTGCGGCGCCGAGCTCGACGCGGACTCCACGGCGTATGCGTGCGCCTGCGGCGAGCTCCTCGACGTCGAGCACGACGCGGCGGAGCTCTCGCGCGTCAACTTCGAGAAGGGCAGCGGCGTCTGGCGCTTCCGCGCGCTCGTCGACCCGGCGGCGCGGGAGGTCGTCAGCCTGGCCGAGGGGGACACGCCGCTCCTGTACTCGGAGCCGCTCGCGCGCTTCGCGGGGCTCGACGACCTCAGCTTCAAGCACGAGGGGCGAAACCCCACCGGCTCGTTCAAGGACCGCGGCATGACCGTCGCGGTCAGCCGCGCGAAGCTCGCCGGCGCGAAGCTCCTCGCCTGCGCCTCGACCGGCAACACCGCGGCGAGCCTCGCCGCCTACGCGGCGGCGGCGGAGCTCCCCTGCGTCGTGCTCGCGCCGGAGAAGGCGACCGCGCTCGGCAAGCTCAGCCAGGCGATCGCCCACGGCGCGCGCACCGTGCTCCTGCGCGGCGACTTCGACGCGGGGATGAAGCTCGTGCGCGCGGCGGCGGACGAGGGACGCGTGACGCTGCTCAACTCCGCCAACCCGTGGCGCATCGAGGGGCAGAAGACGATCGTCTTCGAGATCCTGCGCGAGCGCGGCTGGGATCCGCCGGACTGGATCGTGTTCCCCGCGGGCAACCTCGGGAACTGCGCCGCCTTCGGGAAGGCGTTGCACGAAGCGCGCGACGCCGGCTTGATCGACCGGTTGCCGCGGCTCGCCGCCGTGCAGGCCGCGGGCGCCGCGCCCTTCGCCGCCGCCTTCGAGCGCGGCTTCGACGAGCTCCGCCCCGTGCAAGCCGAGACGATGGCGACGGCGATCCGGATCGGCGCGCCGGTCTCCTACGCGCGCGCCGTGCGCAGCATCCGCGCGACGAACGGCGTCGTGCTCGCCGTCGACGACGAAGCGATCGCCGCGGCGAAGCGCGCGGTCGACACCGCGGGCCTCGGCGCGGAGCCGGCGAGCTGCGCGTCGCTCGCCGGCGCGGCGCGGCTCGTCACGGACGGAACGATCGAGCGCGGCGCGAGTGCTGTGTGCGTTCTGACCGGACACCTCCTGAAGGATGCGGACGCGAACCTGGCCGTCCACGCGGAGAACGCGCCGATCGCCGTCACCGGCGCCGACGAGCTGAGCGCGATGCTCAGCTCTTGAGGTTCAGGATCACCAGCAACTTGATGAAGTCGACGTCCGTCACGACGACCCTCACGCCGTAGCCCTCCGTGAACGACAGCGCCCGCTTCCCCACCGACAGCGTCAGCGTCGGACCCTTGAGCTTCGGCCGCTCGCCGATCGTCCGCGCCGGCACGAAGCCGCTGACGTTGAACGCCGAGAGGTGCACGACGAGTCCGTAGCGGCTCACGCTCAAGATCTTCGCGTCGTGGACCTCGCCGATGTGGGGCTCCATGAACTGGCAGACCTTGAGGTCCTTGACGGCGGTCTCCGTCATCTCGGCCATCTCGGCGCGCAGCGAGCAGTGCGCCGCCACCTCGTTCAGGTCGTCGAGGAAGGCCTCGGCCTTCAGCTCCTCCTCCGCCTCCTCGCCGCGCGTCTCGATCGCGTGCAGCCAGCGGTGCACGACGAGGTCGGGATAGCGGCGGATCGGCGACGTGAAGTGCAGGTAGGCCTGGCGCGCGAGGCCCCAGTGCTCGGCGACGTCCTCGTGGTCCTTGACCTCGTAGTAAGCGCGCTCGACGAGGCCCATGATGCGCTGGATCAGCGCCTCGGCGTTCGGCCGGCGGCGGGCGGCGCGGATCATCTGGCCGACGTCGCGGCCGGTCAGGCGGTCCTTCTTCGGGACGCGGATGCCGTGCTCCTCGAGCGCCTTGCTCACCGCGGCGATCTCCTCTTCGTCCTTCTCGGGGTGGACGCGGTAGAGCGTCGGCAGCCCGCGCTTGCGGAAGAGGTCGCCGACCGCCTGGTTGGCGGCGAGGGCGGTCTCCTCGATCAAGGTCTGCGAGAAGTAGCGCGGCGCGTCGACGATCGCGGTCACCTCGTGGTTCTCGTCGAAGACGAACTTCTTCTCCGTGGACTGGATGCGCAGCGAACCCTTCGCGTCGCGGATCTCTTGCTGCTTCTTCGTCCAGCGCCGGAAGTGCTCGAGCGGCTCGCGCAGGTGCGCGACCGCCGCCGTCTCGTCGGACTCGACGCCGTCGAGGAGCTCCTGCACGATGCGGTAGGTGTTGCGGTGCACGCTCCGGATCACGCTCTTGTGGACGCGCGCCGCGACGCGCTTCCCCTGCGGGTCGAACTCCATGATCACGGAGTACGCCAGCCGGTCGCGCTCGGGCACGAGCGAGCAGAGGCCGTTCGAGAGCTCCTCGGGCAGCATCGGAACGACCTGGCCGGGAACGTAGACGCTCGTGCCGCGCGTGAGCGCCTCCGCGTCGAGCGCCGTGCCCGGCGTCACGTAGTGCCCGACGTCGGCGATGTGCACGCCGACCTCGTGGTTGCCGTTCTCGAGCAGCTTGATCCCGATCGCGTCGTCGTAGTCCTTCGCGTCGTCGCCGTCGATCGTGAAGATCGTCTCGCCGCGCAGGTCGACGCGGCCGGCATAGTCGTCGGTCGCCGGATCCGCGGGCAGGCCGGCCACCTCGGCGAGCACGTCTTCGGGGAAGATCGTCCGCGCGCGAAAGGAGGCCAGGAGCTGCATCTCCTCCGACTCCACGTCCCGGTAGGGGGACGGGCCGTGCGTCATCGGCCCGAAGGCCGGCGGCCGCGCGGCGACGCGCTCAAGCGAGCGCGCCTCGGAGAGCTCGGGCAGGTCGTCGAGGTCGACGGGCTCGTCGGTCTCCAGCGTCCAGCCGGGACCTTCCTGCTCCTCCTCGTCGCCGCCGGCACCGCCGCCGGTCGACTTCAGCAGGTCCTTGAAGCTCTTGAAGCTCTCCTTGTCGTCCCTGGTCACCGGCGGAGTGTACCTGGTGCCTCAACCGGAAAGCTCCGGTACACGCGTTGATCGCCACGCGCGTGTGAGGTGGCCGCTTCGCCTGGGTGGGCTTCCTTTGCGACGTCACGATGAGGCCGCGTTCTCGGAGCGCCCACGACGAGCAGGTCGAGGGCTGTTTCACCGCTGGCGAGGACAGGCGCCGGTCCAGCGCTGCGGATGGAGTTACCGCCGGTAGCCACGGCCGGTCCCGAAGGCGTAATCTGCCGGTTCCTTTTGGCCTTCAGTCTCGGAGGCCCTAGTGGGGCCTCGATCTCCACACTTGAGGGAGTGTTATGCGTCAATCAGCATCTTTCTTTCTTTCGATCGTTCTTGTCCTCGCGTTGGTCTCCGCACCCGCACGGGCACAGCTTCCCCCTCCCCTAGATGACGACTCCGAGGTGCGGGTTAGCTACCGCGCCCTGCCCTTCGGGGGAGCGCTGCCGCCGCAGCTCATCGAGGAGACCCGCGTCTCGCCGAGGATCGGGTCGACTCTCGAGCTCTCCGTGCCGCTGGCCATGCGGCGCTCGTACACCTACGCGGTGTCGGACCGGTCGGGCCTGATCGAGAGGCACGAGGAGTTCGACGCGAGGTTCGACTTCGTCTCGATCACGGGGTCCTTCGGGACTGGCCTCGCCGGTCACAACCCGTGGCCCGGAGCCGGGATCCCACCGTCCGGGATCAAGCTCCACCGGGGGTATGTCGAGCGGAGCAACGAGCTCCGCTTTCCAAGCTGGGAGCCGCTGGAGTACTCCTGGACTTGGCTGCCGGCGTTCCCCGGCGACCCGCCGGAGTTCCCGTTGGAGTGGTCCGACGCGGGCAGTTCCTACGTTCCGAGCCACTACACCGCGTGGTACGAAACGAACTCGTTGCTGCCCGCGCAGCTCGAGGGAAAGCCACGCCTGACGGTCTATCTTTTCGATCTGGACCAGAACACGCCGATCGCCGCTGAACAGGCTTCCTTGGTCAGCGAGCCGCCAGGCTTGCTGGGTGCGCGCGTCGACCCGACGGGAGCCGGCATCGTGCCGCTCCCGCCCTGGCCCGGGGTCGTCGCCTCGACGGAGGACACCGGCATCCGCGTGACCGCTCCGGCGAGCCTGCCCCTGCCGGAACCGGCCTGGCGGGGGCCAGCGTTCGCCTACACCAAGCGCTTCGCCGGTTGGGCCTACTCCGAGGGCGCGGCGAATGCGATCGCCTCACAGCAGGGCGAGGAGGTCGAGGTCCGGGCGGACGAGGAGATCACTCTGCTCGCTTGTTACCGGTGGGACGCCCGGGCAACCGGCCGCTGGATTCCTCCGGAAGGGCCGGACGTCATCGACCTAAGCCTCGACGAGTGGCTCCGGAGGTACGAGATCCTCAGCGCGTCCATCGATCAGCTCACCGCAGAGCTCCGACGGCCCGATGCGGAGTCGCGGGGGGAGATGGAGGGAATCCTCCGCCGCGCGGAGTCGCGGCTCCGAGAACTCCTAACTCACCCTCCACGTCAGCGGTGACCACAGCCTGCCTCCTCGGTAGCTGCTACAGCGCTTCCGCCACCGCCTTCCAGCGCTCTTCCTCCGCAGGCTTGCCCCAGCTCTGGTAGAGCTCGAGCAGGCCTGCGAGCACCTTCCGGGTCTCCTCGTCTCCTAGGCCGACGGTTTCCGCGAGGCGCTCGTAGCTCGCCAGCAGGAGCGGCTCCGCCTCTTCGAAGCGGCCGAGCCGCGCGTAGCAGAAGCCGAGCGCGCCGCTTGTCTCGGCGTGCGCCTGGTGCGCGTCCGGCGCTACGCGCGGTCCCATGTCGACCGCCAGCTCGAGCAGCGGCGCGGCGTCGGCCGGCCGTTCCGTCTCGAGGTAGAGCTGCGCCAGGGCGTCGAGCACGTCGGCGTACTCCGCCGAGCCGTCGGGGACCATGCCCCGCGCGTACTCGAGCGCGCCGACGTAGTGCTCCTCCGCCTCGGTGACGCGGTCGAGGCCCGTGAGCGACTTCCCGATCCAGAGCGCCGCGCTGAGCGCCGCCTCGGGCAGGTCGTGGCTCATGCCGCGGTACACGCGGTAGGGGTGCTCGAGGAGCGGAAGCGCCTCCTCGTGCTTGCCGCGCATGCACTTCACGATGCCGAGCTGCTCCTTGTTCATCACGAGCGTCGGCGCGCCCGCATCGAGGTGGATCTGGTGCACGCGGTAGGCCTCGGCGAGGAGCTCCTCGGCGTGCTCGAGCTCGCCGCGGCGGCGCTGCGTCTCCCCGTAGAGGAGCTGCATGTTGCCGAGCAGGCGCGAGTCGGCGTCGCGCGTCTCCTCCAGGATGCCGAGCGCCTCCGCGAACACCTCCGCGGCGTAGTCGTCGTCGCCCTCGTAGAGCACGAAGCGCCCGAGGTCGAAGAGCGCCATCGCCGTGTCGGGGTGGCGGCCGTGCCACTTGCGGTGCAGGCCGACGGCGCGCTCGAGCGTCCGCCTGCCCTCGTCGAACTCCTCCAGCGCGAGCAGCGCCATGCCGAGGCTCATCAGCCCGTAGGTCAGGTCCACGTGGTCGGGGCCGAGGATCGGCTCCTGCACGGCGATCCCCTCGCGCGCGAGCGCCTCGGCGCGTTCCGGGTCGCCGAGGATCCGCGCGACGCGCGACAGGTTGACCATCAGCATCGCGGTCTGGAGGTGATCGTCGCCGAGGACCTCGCGCCGCGTGGCGAGCGCGCGCTCCCAGAGGTCCTGCGCCTCGCGGTAGTCGCCGATCATGCGCTGCAGCGAGCCGAGATGCTGCTCGACGTTGGCCACGGTCAGGTCGCGCTCGCCGAAGAGCGACGTCGCGAGCTCGAGCGCCTCGCGGAAGCGATCGTCCGCGGTGGCGAGATCGTCCCGCCAGAGCGCGAGCTTGCCCAGCGCGAGCAGGATCGCGACCACCTTCTTGTGCTCGCGTCCGTAGAGACGCGTTCGCATGTCGAGCGAGCGCTGGAACAGGTCGCGCGCCTCGTCGACGCGGTCGACGTCGGCGAGGAGCGCCGCCAAACCGGCGAGGCTTTGCGCGACTTCGTCGCTGTCGCCCTCGAAGTAGGCCTCGCGCATCCGCCGCGCGTCGGTGAGCGCCGCTTCCGCCTCTTTGTGCTCGCCCTTCAGGTGCAGGCACTCGCCCAGGTCGTAGAGGCTCTCCGCCACGTCGGCCTCGTCGGGCTCGGCCGGCGCGCGGCGCAGCTCGAGGGCGCGCTCGAGGTGCGGCTGCGCGTCGTCGTAGCGCCCGAGGGCCGCGTACGTGTTGCCGATCGTGCGCCGCACCTCGGCTTCCACCTCCGGCTGGTCGGGGAACATCGCGCCGACCTCGCGCGACGAGACGTCGAGCAGCTCGCGCACGCCGATCCCCGGCGCGCCGGCGACGCCCGGATCCGCGGCCGCGAGCATCTCGATCAGGAAGTCGTTCACCGCGCGGGCGCGGTCCGCCGCGCGCTCCGCGCGGGCCTCGGCCTGGCGCGCGCGATCGGCCTCCTCGGCGATCTGGATGTTGGCCGCGCCGAGCCCTACGGGCACGCCGATCAGGATCAGCGCGCCGAGCGCGATGGCGGCGGCCGCCCCCGGGTGGCGCCGGACGAGCCGGCCGGTGCGCGTGACGAAGCCGATCGGTCGCGCGCGGACCGGCCGGAACTCGAGGAAGCGGCGCAAGTCGGCCGCGAGCTCGGCGGCGCTCTGGTAGCGCTTGGCCGGGTCCTTCTCGAGCGCGGCGAGGCAGACCGTCTCGAGGTCGCGCGGCACCAGGCGGTTGAACTTCCGCAGGAGCGGCGGGTCCTTGGTCAAAACCTGGCGGAAGATCGCCTGCGGGTTCTTGCCCTCGAACGGGCGGCGCAGCGTCAGGAGCTCGAACAGCGTCACGCCGAGGGCGTACACGTCGCTGCGTCCGTCCACGCCCTTCCCGCGCGCCGCGATCTGCTCGGGCGCGACGTAGTAAGGCGTCCCGGCGAAGTCGCCGGTCAGCGTCATCGTGTCCTCGAAGTCCATGCGCGCGAGGCCGAAGTCGAAGAGCAGCGCGCGCCCGTCGTTGGCGAGCAGGACGTTGGACGGCTTGACGTCGCGGTGGACGACGCCGTGCGAGTGCGCGTGCTGGAGCGCGTCGGCGACGTCGAGGACCAGGCGGCACACGGTCTCGACGTACGTCTTGCCCCAGGTGGTGGGGAGGCCGGGCGCGGAGTCGTCGTCGCTCGGCGGCTGGGCCTGGACGGCGCGCAGCTCGTCGGAGTCGCTCGCGGGGTCGGCCAGGTCCTGCGTCACCTCGAGGAACGTGGCGGCCCCCAGGTGCGTGGTGTTGAGCTCGTCCGTCGGCACGTCGAGGTCGCGCAGCGCGCTGACGACCTGCGCCAGCGTCTTCCCCTCGACGAACTCCATCGTGAAGTAGGGCACGCCCGCCGCCTCGCCGACCTCGTAGATCGGCACGATGCGCCGGTGCTTCAGTCCGGCGATCGCCTTGATCTCGCGCTCGAAGCGCGTCCGCGCGAGGTCGGACGCGACGAGCCGGGTCGCCAGCGCCTTCAGCGCCACGAGCCGCCCGAGCTTCGGGTCGAGCGCCAGGTAGACGACGCCCATCCCGCCCCGCCCGAGCTCGCCGACGAGGCGGTAGCGGCCGAGGGTGCGCAGGCGCGGCCGGCTGTCCTTCCCGTCGTCGCCCGCGAGGCCGTGGCGCAGGAGGAGCCCCATGCGCTCGCGGATCGCCTCGGCGTGTTCGGGGTTGGCGCGGCAGAGGTCCTCGATTGCTTCCGCGGCGCGCGGGCCGCCGCGGTCGCCGGGCTCGAGCCGGTCGAGGCGCTCGAGGCACTCCGCCACGAGCTCGATCACGCGCTCCGGGGCGCCGTCGTTCGCGGGCGCGCTCAATGGTACGCCGGGTAGTCGTAGCCCGGGTCGTCGGCCGTGCCGACGTAGGGTCGCACCCCCGCGTCGCGCAGCACGTAGGTCAGGCCGAAGCGGCTCCGGTAGAAGCTGCGCTCCTCCGGAAGGTCCAGGCGATCGTAGAGCTCGAGCACGTCCCGCAGCGTGATCGCGACGTGGGGGTGCTGCACGCCGAGGAACCGCTCCTGGGCGTAGATCGTGCCGACCAGCGACTCCTCCGCGGCGGAGTAGTCGCCGGTCTCCATCAGGCAGACGCCGTACAGCCGCGACGCGTCGAGCGTCACCCGCTGGTCCATCGCGAGGGCGAAGCCCTCCTCGGTGCCGGTCCGCAGCCACGGGAGCGCCTCCTCGTAGCGCCCGGCCGTCGCGAGCAGACGGCCGATGCGAAGCAGCGCGTGTACGCGGCCGGCGCCGACGATGCCGTGCACCTTCTCGTCGATCTCCATCGCGCGGATGCCGACCTCGATCGCGCGCGGTTGGTTTCCGAGCTGCGCGAGGCACTCGGCGAGATGCGAGAGGTTCACGACGCCCTCGCGGTGCTCGAGCACGCCGAGGCGCTCGCGCGCCGCGACCACCTCGTCGAAGGCCTGCGCCGCCTTTTCCCACTGCTGCGTCGTGTAATAGAGGTACGCGAGCTCGGCCCGGAACTGGATCGTGCTGATCGCGTCCGGCCCGAGCCGCTCGGCGTAGATCCGCACCGCGTCGACCAGGAGCGGCTCCGCCAGGTCGGGGCGGCCCAGCCCGTGCCACGCGCGGCCGATGAGCCGCTGCAGGCCGCCGATGCGCTCGTCGTTCGCGGGAAGCGCGGCGCGGTAGCCCTCGAGCGCCTCGCCGCCGACCTGGACCGCGTCCTCGAGTCGCACCTGATCGAAGTAGGAGCGCGCGAGTCGCATTCTGGCGTCGGAGAGCTCGACCGACGGGTCGCCGAAGCGGCGCCGGCGGATGTCGACCGCCTCGACCAGGAGCGGCGACGCGTCCTCGGGGAGGTTCGCGTCCATCAGGATCTGCGCGAGCACGATCTGCGTGTCCGCCAGGTCGCGGTGTCCCGCGGGGAGCGCCGCGCGCTGGAGCTCGAGGGCGTCGCGCGCGACGCGCTCCGCCTCGTCGTTCGCGCCGCTCAGGTGCAGCGCGAGCGCGCGCTCGTTGCGCGTGCGGCCGACGAGCGGATGGCGCTCGCCGAGGCGCTTCATGTAGCTCTCCTCCGTTCGAACGTAGAGCGCCTGCGCTTCCTCGAAATCGCCGCGCTTCAGGAGAAGCGTCCCGAGGCGCGAGCGGGTCGCCGCGCTGTCGGGATGGTCCTCGCCGCGGATGCGCTCGAGCATCGCCAGGCCGCCGCGGTACGCTTCCTCGGCCTCGGCCGAGGCGGCGCCGCCGAGCGCGGTGGCCTGGTCCTCCAGCACCTGGCCGAGCGCGACGAGGCCGCGGGCGACCTGGGGGCTCTCCTCGCCGAAGAGGCGCCGGCGCATGTCGAGCGACTCGGCGAGAAGGCCGCGCGCGGCGTCGAAGTCGCCGCGGTCGGCCTTGAGGCGCGCGAGGTGCTCCAGCGTGACCGCCGTCGCGTCGTGGTCGCCCCCGTCGTCATCCCGGTGGAGCGCGCGCCGCATGACCAGGGCGCGCTGCAGGAAGTCCTCGGCCTCGTCGAGGTCGTGCTGACGCAGCCGGCAGAGCCCGAGGTCGTTCAGGCTGTCGGCGACCTCGTCGTGTCGCGTTCCGTGCACGACGAGCCGCAGCTCGAGCGCGCGCCGCAACTGGACCTCCGCCGAAGCGTAGTCGCCGACGCCGACGTAGGTGTTGCCGATCGTCGCGCGCACGCCGGCCTCGATCTCGGGGTCGACGAAGTCGACCTCCATGCGCTCGACCGTGAGGTCGACCGCCTCGCGGATCGTCGCGTCGTAGCCGAGCTCGTCGGGGTTCGCCGAGCCGAGGATCTCGTTCAGGAGCCGGTTGATCTGCCGCGACTTGCTCGCTTCCCGCGCGGTGCGGTTGGCCTCGCGCCTGAGCTGGATGCTCCCGTAGGTGAGGCCGGTCGGGACGCCGGTCGCGATGACCACAGCCAGCACCGCGGCCGTCGCCCCGGCGGGGTTGCGGCGCATCCAGCGCGCCGTGCGCGTGGGGAGGCCGACCGGCCGCGCGCGCACGGGCCGGAACTCGAGGAAGCGGCGCAGGTCGGCGGCGAGCTCGCCGGCGTTCTGGTAGCGCCGTTCGGGGTCCTTCTCGAGCGCGGTCAGGCAGATCGTCTCGAGGTCGCGCGGCACGAGGCGGTTGAGCCGCCGCGGCAGCGGCGGGTCCTTGGACAGGATCTGCCGGAACACCTGCTGCGTCGTCTGCCCCGCGAAGGGGCGGCGGAGCGTCAGGAGCTCGAACAGCGTCACGCCGAGCGCGTAGACGTCGGCGCGCAGGTCGACGCTCTTGCCCTTGTCGGAGATCTGCTCGGGAGCGACGTAGAACGGCGTGCCGGCGAAGTCGCCGGTCTGCGTCAGGGCGTCCTCGGTCTCGACGTGGGCCAGGCCGAAGTCGAAGAGGAGCGCGCGCCCGCGCCCGTCGATCAGGATGTTGGACGGCTTGACGTCGCGGTGGATCACGCCGTGGGCGTGCGCGTGCTGGAGCGCGTCGGCGACGTCGTGGATCATGCGGCACACCGTCTCGACGTAGGTCTTGCCCCAGACGCGCGGGAGGTGCGGCTCCTCGGGGCGCGGCGTTTCGCTCGAGAGCTCCGAGGAGTCGGAGTCGGAGAGCAGCCGCGAGTCGGTGTCGTGCTCGAAGAAGGTCGCCTGGCCGAGGTGGTCGGTGCTGAGCTCGTCCGTGCGCAGCTCTAGTTCCTTGAGCGAGTGGATGACCTGGGCCAGCGTGCGGCCCTCGACGTGCTCCATCGTGAACCAGGGCACGCCGGCCTCCTCGCCGACCTCGTAGACCGGCACGATGCGCGGGTGGCTGAGCGCGGCGATCGCCTTGATCTCGCGCTCGAAGCGGGAGCGCGCGCGGTCGCTGATCACGAGGCGCGAGGCGAGCGCCTTGAGCGCGACGTTGCGCCCGAGGCGCGGGTCGCGCGCGAGGTAGACGACGCCCATCCCGCCGTGGCCGAGCTCGCCGACGATCTCGAAGCGACCGAACGTGCGCCCGTTCTCGGGCTCGCGCGGCTCCGGAGCGGTGAAGCCGGCGCGATCGAGATGAACGAGTCGCTCGCGCACCGCGTCCGCGTGCTCCGGGTGCTCGCGGCAGAAGGCCTCGATCACGGCGTCGCGGCTGGCGTCGCCCCGGTCGATGCGCTCCAGGCACTCGGCGACCAGCTCGATCACCGGGTCGGCGGCTCCGCCTGCCGGAGACCGTCGGTCGGGATCGCTTCCCACGTCCTGATTCTAGCCCGGCAAGCTAGAATCATCAGGGCGATGTCAGACGCTTCCCCCTCGATGTCCGACGCCTCCCGCAAGCTGCTAGAGAGCGCTTGCAGCGGAGATTCGGTCGCCGTCGACGCCTTGCTCGAGCGGCACCTCCCGGGCTTGCGCGCGTTCGTGCGGCTGCGGTCCGACCGCCTCCTGCGCGCGAAGGAGTCGGAGTCGGACCTGGTGCAGTCGGTGTGCCGCGAGGTGCTCGAGCACCTCGACCGGTACCAGTACCGCTCCGAGGCCGGCTTCCGCCAGTGGCTCTACCGCACGGCCGAGCGCAAGATCATTGACCGCTTCCGCTACTACAACGCGGAGAAGCGCAGCGCCGCGCGCGAGGTCAACGGCGAGGAGCTCGGCCTGGAAGACTCGCGGCTGCTCGAAGCCTACGGCACGCTCTTCACGCCCAGCCGCGACGCCATGGCCCGCGAAGAGCTCCGCCGCGTCGAGGAAGCCTTCGAGAGCCTGCCGGCCGACTACCGCGAGATCATCGTGCTCGCGCGCGTCGTCGGCCTACCGCACGCGGACATCGCCCGTCAGCTCGGGCGGACGCCGTCGTCGGTGAGGAATGCGCTCTATCGGGGGCTGGCGCTCCTTTCGGATCACCTGGCGAAAGGGTAGTCGGGACTTCCGCGTTCCAGGCGCCGTGGGACCGCGGAGAGAACGGAGACCACGAGGCTGCAATGCCGCAACCAAAGCGTGTGCTCTGAGTGCGCCGTTGGGTGTAAAGAACCGGCGCCCACCTATGTGGTAGGAGTGTAGGTGAGA
>JANQEJ010000222.1 GCA_028278425.1 Planctomycetota bacterium
GTCGCGCACCGGCGGCGACCCGTTCATGGAGCTCGACTTTCTGCTCGGGGAGATCCACCGCGTCAACGAGATGGGCGACGGCGTGGCCGCCGTCGAGGCGGGAGCAGGCGGCGCGGGGGGATAGCCGGGCCCGAAGAGGTCGGCTTCCGCCTACGGAGCTATCCGCATGGAGAGCGCCGCGCGCAGGGCGCACGTTGAGAGCCCCCCGTCCACCTCCGAGAAGGTTGAGACAAATGAAGCTCCCTCGTTGCGCCCATCCGGCGGGCCTCGCGCTCGCGTTCGCCCTCGTACCGGCCGCTCCGCTTGGCGCCCAGTCCGTGCTCTACGAGCTCCAGGGCGTCCCGGAGGCCGAGGTCGGCTTCGCGGTGAGCGGCGTCGGCGACGTGGACGGCGACGGCGTCCCCGACTTCGTCTCGAGCTCCCCTAACACGTCGCACGGCGGCTTCAGCGGCAGCGCGCGGGTCTTCTCGGGCGCGACCGGAGAGATCCTCGACACCTACTACGGGAGCCTCACCTTCCAGGACGAGTTCGGCTGGTCGGTCGGCTGGGCCGGCGACGTCGACAACGACGGCCGTGCGGACACGATCGTCGGCGCGCGGCAGGATCTCTACCTCGGCGGGACGCAACCCGGCTACGTGACGATCTTCTCCGGGATCGACGGCACGGTCGCGCGCACGCACCAGGGAGCCCTAGCGGGCGACGAGTTCGGCTACGCGGTGAGCTGGGCCGGCGACGTCGACGACGACGGCTTCGACGACTACCTGGTCGGGGCCCGGACCGCCAGGGCGCCGAGCCTGGCCCGGACGGGGAGCGTCACCCTCTTCTCGGGGAAGACGGGGTTCGTCCTGGGGGTCGTGTACGGCGACTCCGCGGGCGACAACTTCGGCAACGACGTGGCTTGCGCGGGAGACGCCAACGCCGATGGTTACCTCGACCTCCTGATCGGCTCGCGCCTCGACGACGGCGGAGTCGGGCTGAGCGAGAACGGGAGCGTCTACGTCGTCTCGGGCGAGTCCATCGTGACCCCGCCTTTCGTGCCGGCCTTCCTGTACGAGGTCGGTGGACAGGAAGGCGGGGACCATCTGGGCGAATCCGTGGACGGCGCGGGTGACGTCGACGCGGACGGCCACGACGACTGGATCGCCGGCGCACTCGGCTTCGGCGCGCCCTTCCTCCCCGTCGGCTACGCGGAGGTCCGCTCCGGGGACGGCGGCTCCCTCATCCACTTCGTCGAAACCGAGATCCAGGACGACCGCTTCGGCTACTCGGTCGCCGGCGGCGAGGACGTGAACGGCGACGGGTGGCCGGACTTCGCCGTAGGCGCCATCCTGGACGACGAAGGCGGCACGAGCGCGGGCAAGGTGTACGTGTACTCGGGCATCGACGGCGGGTTGCTCTACGCGAGCACCGGGGGGCCGTCGCCCAGCGACTGGTTGGGCTACGCCGTGGACCTCGTGCCCGACGTGAAAGGGGACGGGCGCGCCGAGGTGCTCGCCGCCGCCTCGCAGGTGCTCGCGGACGGCTACGTCCGCGTGCTGAGCTCGGAAGCGGGCCCAGGCGTCGTCCTCGACCAGCAGAAGGTCAGCGCGACCCAGGGCGGCTTCTCCGGCGGACTCTCCGACGACGACCGCTTTGGCGGGGCGGTCGCCGCGCTCGGCGACCTCGACGGCGACGGCGTGGACGACTTGGCCGTGGGCGCGTCGGGCACGGATGCCGAACAGGGCTCGGTCTGGATTCTCTTCCTCGACACCGACGGTACGGTGCTCTCGGAAGTCGAGATCGCCGAGGGCCTCGGAGGCTTCACGGGCGACCTGGACGCCGGAGACTTCTTCGGGAGCGCCCTCGCCGCCGTCGGCGACCTGGACGGCGACAGGGTCACGGACCTCGCCGTCGGAGCTCCGGGAGATGACGACGACGGGGTGCAGGAAGGTGCGGTCTGGATCCTGTTCCTGAACGCCGATGGAAGCGTCAAGGCGACCCAGAAGATCACGGCGAACGACGGCGGCTACGCGCTCTCGACGTCGAGCTTCTTCGGCGTCTCGTTGGCGGGCCTCGGCGACCTCGACAAGGACGGCGTCGAGGATCTGGCCGTCGGGCACGCGGCGGACATCCCCATCGCCTTCTTCGTCGGAGCCATCCAGGTCCTCTTCCTGAAGCCCGACGGGACGGTGAAGTCCCATCAGACGATCACACAGGGCGCGGGCGGCTTCGGCGGGACGATCGGCGACTCCGACTTCTTCGCCGCTTCCCTGGCCAACCTGGGAGACCTCGACGGGGACGGAGTGATCGACCTCGCCGTCGGCGAGATGAACGACAACGACGGGGCACCCCCGACGATCAACCTGCGCGGCGCGGCCTGGGTCCTCTTCCTGAACACGAACGGCACCGTGAAGGGAGAGCAGAAGATCAGCTCCCTCGCGGGCGACTTCACGGGCTCGCTCGTGGAGGCGGCGCACTTCGGCCAGTCGGTCACCGGACTGGGCGACCTCGACGGCGACGGCGTGAAGGACCTCGCCGTCGGCAGCAGCGACGACGACGGAGGCGTCGGCCGCGGCGCGGTCTGGGTCCTCTTCCTGCGACCCGACGGCACGGTGGAAACGCACGTGAAGATCTCCGACGTCTACGGCGGCTTCACCGGCCAACTCGCCGACGGCGACGGCTTCGGTTCCGCCCTGGCGCAGATCCGCGACCTGGACGGCGACGGCCTGAAGGAGCTCGTCGTCGGCGCCGGCGGCGACGACGACGGCGCCACGGGCTTCGGCGACGTCGGCGCCCTGTGGGTCCTCTCGCAGAGCGGCGTTCCCGACTTCACCTTCGGCTCGGGCCTGAACCCCGCCGGCAGCATGGCGGTCCTCTCCGGCGACGCCTCGGTCGGCTCGGACCTCGTCTTCGGCCTCGACAACCCGCTCGGCACCCAGACCTCCGGCTCCAACTCGCTACTCGGTGTGTCGGCCTTTCCCGACCCGAGCTTCCCGGCCGGGACACCGCTCCCCGGCTTCGGCATGAGCGGCCCGGGCGCCGCGGGCGAGCTCTTGATCAGCCTCTTCCCCACGCCGATCCTCCTCGTCGGAACGGCCTGGCTGGGCCCCGGCCTACCGGCGACGGCGACGCTCTCGATCCCCGCCAACCCAGCCCTCGCGGGCCTCACGATCTACACCCAGGGGATGATCGTCGACGCGCTGGCGACGTTCGGAGTCGGCTTCGGTCTGACGGACGCGGCGGAGATCGTGATCCAGCCGTAGGTCATCCGAGAGCGGCGCAGAGAGTCCGGTCAAAAAGAACCGTCGGGAGCATGTAGTGACCTCGCCTCGCTCCGACGTGTTCACCGCCACAACACGACCGTGGCGCGAATCGTCCCCCAAGTGCGCTTGAGAAGCGTCCGACGCGGAACTCGAGCGCGCCCCCTCCCTCGAGCTCAGCAGCTCCTCCACTTTCACCTGATCCTTGAGCAGCACGTACGCGCGCGCTTCGAGGATCCTCTTCACCTCCCCCGCCTCCTCCGTTGCGCTCTCCGGGAAGTTCTTCAACTCCTTCAAGCAGTCCTCCGCCAGCTCCAGCGACAGAAGCGCAGCAGCGCGCGCGAGCGTTTCGAGCGCCGGATCCCCCATCGGCTGCAGCGCAGACAAGACCTCCTCCTTCCGCGCCGGGTCGACCACGTGGAAGCTCGCGCGGTCTTCGTACAGGCCGTCGCGTGAGGTGACGTTCCAGTAATACCGCTTGCCCACCACCAGATCCTCCGTCGGAGGACCGCTGCGGCCGGAGGATGGTTCGACCTGCTCCCGGAAGATCGGGGAGGGCGTCTCGTCGTCGTAGAGACGCACCGTGAAGTTGCCCGACACCCGGCCGGGGGGCGGAGCGAAGCGCAGCTCGGGCCGCAGGTCCGTGATCCCCGCCTTCGGGGAGAGGAGCCGGAACCCCTCGTCGGGACCGCCCCGGTTCTGATCCTGGACGATGGCGAGGCACTTCCTGGCGACCTCCTTGACGTCCGTGGACTCGTTGAGGAGGCGCGCCGTCTCCTCGTCCACGCCGTGGTCCATGAGGAAGGCGATCCCCTCGTCGTCGATCCCGCCCTCCGTCACCGCGTCGACGACGGCCTGCGCCGCGTTGGTGGTCGCACCGACCGAGCGCATCCACTTCAGGCGCAGGTACCCGCCGACGGCCAACGCCAGCACGAGTCGAGCGAGGGTGCGCCGCCGCCCCCCCTCGAGGTGTCTTAGGGCACGAACGTCACCGGCACCGCGTTGCTCGCGAAGAGCTCGCCTCCCGCCGTGATCACGCCGAAGGCGTGGTGGAGGGTGAGGCCGATGGCACCTGGATCGACGAGGGACGGGACGCTCAGGGTCGCGCTCCCCTGACCCGCGGGGCCGAGGATCCCGAAGGTGTTGACCAGCGGCGGCGTACCCGCGGTCGAGATGGTGAAGCTCAAGTACCCGTCGGGGTTGAGCGGGAGGCAGCCGTTGTCGATCGGGATGCCGGGCGCGGTGCCCGTGCCGGAGCCCATGACGAGATAGAAGTCGCCGGCGAGCGCCGGTCCCCCGTCCAGCGACCAGTTCTGATCGCCGCCCGTCGAGAGCGCGATGACGTCGGCGTCCGCCGTCATCACCGGCGCTCCGCCGAGCACGCGCTGGCCGAAGATCTCGAACTCGTCGTCGACGAGCGCACCGGAGTTGTCGTCCCCCTCCCACGCGACGAGGTACTCGTCCCCGCCGGGGGAGAAGGCGAGCGCGGGTCGCTGACCCGCGTCCGCGCCCGCGTCGAAGAAGGGGTTGCCGTCCGGCCCCATGTCGCTCAGGCGGACGTCGTCCGGCCCGACCTCGGCGCCGGTGGCGGCGTCGACCCGCTGACCGAACACCTCGTGCTCGCCGTCGACCTGCGGTGCGGTGTCGTCGTCGGCGTTCCAGACGACGAAGAACTCGCCGCGCTCGGAGTTGTTCACCGCGCTCGGT
The DNA here is from genome assembly GCA_028278425.1 of Planctomycetota bacterium. Classification (GTDB taxonomy): domain Bacteria; phylum Planctomycetota; class UBA1135; order UBA1135; genus JANQEJ01. Next base: position 4,947 of record JANQEJ010000222.1, read on the forward strand.
GCGTTCGGCGCGTACGCAGCGTCGCCGTCCGGTCCCATCGAGCTGACGCGGAAGTCGTTCGAGCCGACCGTCGCGCCGGTCCCGTCGAGGAGCTGGCCGAAGATCTCGACCTCCCCGGCTCCGAGCGTGTCGTCGTTCCCGTTCCAGGCGACGAAGTAGTTGTCGTTGTCCGGATCGTGGGCGGCCGTCGCTTCGAGGGCGTCGAAGCTCGGATCGCCGTCCGGTCCCATGTCGCTCACGCGGAAGTCGTTCGCGCCGATCTCGTTGCCGGCCGCGTCGAGGAGCTGGCCGAAGATCTCGAGCTCGTCGTCGGCAAGGAGGCCGGAGTCGTCGTCGCCGGTCCAGACCACGAGGTACTCGTTGCGGATCACGTTGTAGGCGACGCCCACACCTGCCGAGTCGAAGGCGGGGTCGCCGTCCACCGAACCCATGTCGCTCAGGCGGAAGTCGTTGACGCCGATCTCGGCGCCGGTGCCGTCGAGCAACTGGCCGAACACTTCGAGCTCGTCGTCGGCCGTGGTCGGCGCGTCGTCCGCGCTCCAGACCACGAGATACTCGTTCGCGGTCGAGTTGTAGGCCACCGACGGCGCGAGCGGATTGGAGGTCGTGTCCCCGTCGGGCCCGACGTCGCTGATGCGAAAATCGTCCGCGCCGAGCTCGGCTCCGGTGGCGCCGTCGAGTCGTTGGCCGAAGATCTCGAACTCGCCGTCGAGCGGAACGGGCGTTCCGCCGTCGGCAAGCCAGACCACCAGGAACTCGTTCGCGGCGGAGTTGTAAGCCGCGGCCGGGCTCACGGCGTCGAGGGTGGCGTCGCCGTCGGTGCCCGCGCTGCTGATCCGGAAGTCGCTTCCGAACGGCGTGCCCGTCGCGCGGTCCACCAGCCGGCCGTGGATCTCGAGCTCGTCGGCGCTGACCCGGTCGTCCGACCAGACGACCAGATACAGGTCGTCCTGGGAGTTGTAGGCGACGCCCGCGCCCTCGGCGTCCCTGCCGGCGTCGCCGTCGACCCCGACCTGGCTCACGCGGAAGTCGTTCGGCGTCTTCTCGACGACCGGCGGGCAGGTTGCGGGGTCGTCGAAGCGCACGACGATTCCGAACGAGCACGTCGACTGGTTGCCCGAGGAGTCGGCGGCGGTGCACTGGACCTGCGTGTACCCCGGCGCGAGGAACGTGCCGGAGGCGGGGGCGCAGACGACCAGAGGCGAGGGATCACACAGGTCGGTGGCCTCGACGACGAAGTCGACGATCGTTCCGGACGGATCCTGCGTGTCGAAGACGAGCACGCCGGTCGGGCAGGCCAGGTCCGGCGGCGTCGTGTCCTCGACGGTCACGTTGAACGCGCACTGCGCCGAGTTGCCCGAGGCGTCGGTCGCCGTGCAGGTCACGATCGTCGTCCCGAAGGCGAAGGTGCTCCCCGACTCCGGCACGCAGACGACCGACGGGTTCGGGTCGCAGAGGTCGGTCACCGAGGGTGAGAAGGTCACCACCGCACCGGCCGGGCTCGTGCACTCCTCCGTCAGATCGGCGGGGCACGTGATGTCCGGATCGGTCGTATCCTCGACGGTGACGTCGAAGCTGCACATCGCTGAGTTCCCCGAGGAATCCGTCGCCGTGCAGTTCACCGTCGTCGTTCCGGGCGGGAAGGTGCTCCCCGAAGGCGGGACGCACACGACCGACGGGTTCGTGTCGCAGAGGTCCGTCGCCGAGACCGAGAACACCACCGTCGCGCCCGCGGGGCTGGTGCATTCGGCGGTCGTGTCCGCCGGACAGGTGACGTCGGGGGGCGTGGTGTCCTCGACGATCACGTCGAATGTGCACTGCGACGAGTTGCCCGACGCGTCCGTCGCCGTGCACGTCACCATCGTCGTCCCGAGCGGGAAGGTGCTGCCCGAGGGCGGGACGCACACGATCGACGGGATCGGGTCGCAAGTGTCCGTGGCCGACACCGCGAAAGTCACGATCGCGCCCAACGGGCTCGTGCACTCCACCGTCGGATCGGCGGGACAGGTGATGTCCGGGGCCGTCGTGTCCTCGACGATCACTTCGAAGGCGCACTGCGAGAAGTTGCCCGAGGCGTCCGTCGCCGTGCAGGTCACCATCGTCGTCCCGGGCGGGAACAGGCTGCCCGAGGGCGGGATGCAGACCACCGACGGATTCGTGTCGCATGCGTCCGTCGCCGAGACCGAGAAGCTCACCAGCGCGCCGGCGGGGCTCGTGCACTCCGCCGTCGTCTCGCCGGGGCAGGTCACGTCGGGCGCCGTCGTGTCCTCGACGATCACGTCGAAGGTGCACTGCGACGAGTTGCCCGAGGCATCCGTCGCCGTACAGGTCACCATCGTCGTCCCGAGCGGGAACGTGCTGCCCGAGGGCGGGACGCAAACGATCGACGGGTTCGGGTCGCAGGCGTCCGTCGCCGAGAGCGAGAACGTGACCGTCGCGCCCGCCGGGCTCGTGCACTCCACCGTCGGATCGGCCGGGCAGGTGATGTCCGGGGCCGTCGTGTCCTCGACGATCACGTCGAAGCTGCACTGGGCCGAGTTGCCCGAGGCATCCGTCGCCGTGCAGGTCACCATCGTCGTCCCCGGCGGGAACAGGCTGCCGGAAGGCGGCACACACACGACCGACGGGTTGGTGTCGCAGTCGTCCGTCGCCGAGACCGAAAAGCTGACGAAGGCTCCCGCCGGGCTCGTGCACTCCGCGGTCACCTGGGTCGGGCACGTCACGTCCGGGGCCGTGGTGTCCTCGACGACCACGTCGAACATGCAGATCGCCGAGTTGCCCGACGCGTCGGTCGCCGTGCAGGTCACCGTCGTCGTGCCGGGCGCGAACAGGCTCCCGGACGGCGGGAAGCAGACGACGGAAGGGGTCGGGTCGCAGGTGTCCGTCGCCGAGACCGAGAAGTTGACGATCGCGCCCATCGGGCTCGTGCATTCCTCCGTCACCTCGGCGGGGCAGTTCATGCTCGGCGCCGTGGTGTCCTCGACGGTCACGTCGAACATGCACATCGCCGAGTTGCCCGAGGCGTCGGTGGCAGTAACCGTCACGGTCGTTGTGCCGAGCGCGAAGGTGCTCCCCGAAGCCGGAACACTGACGATCGACGGATTCGGATCGCACAGATCGGTCGCCGAGGGCGAGAAGTTGACCACGGCGCCCGCCGGGCTCGTGCACTCGACGGTGGGATCGGCGGGACACGTCACGTCCGGAGCGACGGTGTCGGTCACGATCACGTCGAACGTGCACATCGACGTGTTGCCGGAGGCGTCGGTGGCCGTACACGTCACCGTCGTAGTGCCGACCTGGAACGTGCTGCCCGAGGGGGGCACGCACACGACCGAGGGGCTCGGATCGCAAAGATCGGTCGCCGACGCGGAGAAGGTCACGACCTCGCCCGCCGGGTTCGTGCACTCGACCATGACGTCGGCGGGACACGTGATGTCGGGCGCCGTGGAGTCCGCCTCGAGGAAGAGGATGTAGACCGCGCCCGCGTTGCTGTCGCCGTCGTCGTCGTTGCTCGCGCCGACGGCGAGGTCGAGAACGCCGTCGACGTCGAGGTCGCCGAGCAGCGCGATGGACTCCCCGAACTCGTCGTCGTCGTCGAGCGGGCCGGTGAGGCCGCCTTCGAGCGAGCTGATCTTCTGGTGCGAGCTCACCGTCCCGTCGCTGTTCAGGTACAGGATCCAGACCGCGCCGCGGTCCGGCCCGCCGTCGCTGTCGCGGATCGCTCCGACCGCGAGGTCCTCCACCCCGTTGCCGTCGAAGTCACCGAGCGCCGCGAGCGCGCGTCCGAAGAGGTCGTCGAAGTCGAGCGCGCCGGTGAAGCCGCCGTTCGTGCCGTCGATCTTCTGGTGCGAGGCGACGGTCCCGTCGTCGTTCATGAAGAGGATCCACACCGAGCCTGTGCCCGCGCCCGAGGCGTCCGCCCCGACGGCGATCTCGGTCACGCCGTCGCCGTCCAGGTCGCCGAGCCCCGCCACGGCGTCCCCGAACTGCCCGTTGGCGATCAGCGTGCCCGTGAAGCCGCCGTCCAGCGAGCTGATCTTCTGCTGCGAGCTGACCGTCCCATTCGTGTTGAGGAACAGGACCCAAACCGCGCCGGCGTTCGTGTTTCCGTCGTCGTCGAACTCCGCGCCCACGACGATGTCCCCGACGCTGTCCCCGTCCAGGTCGCCGATCGAGGCCACGGAGTCGCCGAAGGCGTCATCGCCCCCGAGGCTCCCGACGAAGCCCCCGCTCAGGAGGCTGATCTTCTGGTGCGATTTGACCGTCCCGTTCGTGTTCAGAAAGAGGATCCACACCGAGCCCGCATTGAAGGCTCCGTCGTCGTCTCCGTCCGCGCCAACGGCCAGGTCCTCGACCCCGTCGCCGTCGAGGTCGCCGATGGCCGCGAGCGAGCTCCCGAACCGATCGTCGGCGCCGAGCGTGCCGGTGAACCCGCCGACGGTGTCGCTGATCTTCTGACGCGTCGCGACGGTTCCGTCGACGTCCATGAAGAGGATCCACACGGCGCCCGCGTTGGAGAAACCGTCGTCGTCGCCGTCCGCTCCGATGGCCAGATCCTGGATGCCGTCGTTGTCCAGGTCCCCCACCGGCGCCGCGGCCCAGCCGAAGCGGTCGCCCGCATCCAGGTTCCCGGTGAAGCCGCCGGCGAGCTGACTGATCTTCTGCTCGCTCTGGACCTCGCCGGTCGCGCACTGCGCATAGACGGAGGATCCGGCCGGAAGGGCCGCGGCCACCAAGCACAAGGTTGTCTCGCGGATCATCACCTGCTCCCTCTCGGAAGTGCGGACCTTCTCCGCTGGAGTCCGACAAGGACGCGGGCCGGGGCACGAGTCGAAAGTTGGGGGGGCGCGGAGTCGTGCGGTTCGCTAGGAAGCAGCATATAAGAGGCCGCGCGAACCGGCTAGGTCCCAAAGCGGGCTACGGCCGCAGGATCTGAAGCCCTCCGCGCCGAAGCTGGAGCGGAGCGCGCGCGAGGATCTCGTCGCCGCGGTAGAGGACGAGCTCAGCGGCGTCGTCTTCGGTGCGGCACACGGGAAAGCCCGCGGTTCCGCGCCCGACGGACCTCGCCCTCCGGGGCGGGCCGCCGAGCACCTCGACTCTGCGCATCGTTCCGTCGGCGTTCAAGACCTCGAAGCGATCCCCGTCCGCGGCGTCGACGCGAAAGCGGCAGAGCGTGGCGACGACGAGCGTCAGCTCGCCGGTCTTCGCTTCGCCGAACTCGAAGGAAGCGGGCGCGATGCCCTGCCCGCGGACGTCGAGCGTCCCCGACGGCGGCGCCGAGCCGATCAGGAAGGTGCCGGCCCCGCCGGTTTCCGAGCTCGCGCCGTGCCGCTGCGAGACGACGACCCCGGCCAGCGGCTCGCCGTGCCGGTCGACGACGCGTCCGCGGAGCTCCGCCCGCCGGTCCACCCGCGGGATCGTGAGCGTCAACCCCTCCGTCCCCGCGGCGACCGGCTCGCTCGTCGCAAAGACGCTCCTCGACGCGGTACTCCGCGGCGAAGAGCCCGTCGAGCGCGAAGCCGCCGTTCGCGTCCGTGGTCGCGAACCCGCGCGTCCGTCCGGCGGCGAGATCCTCGAGCGAGGCGGATCCGATCCGCTCGCCGTCCAGCAGCTTGACGCGGGCATCGCGCACCCCGTTCCCGTCGCGATCGACGACGCGGCCGCGAATCGTGAGCGTCTCCGAGCCCAGCGCGAGAGCCGGGCCCCGCACGGAACCGCGCAGCGATGTGAGCCGCTCCCCGAAGCGCTCGACCACCGCCGGCGCGTAGCCGGATTGCCAGGCCAGGAGCGGCGCCTCCTCCGGTACGGAGTCGACCTCGAGGGCGTAGTCCCCCTTGCGGTCGGTGCGCGCCGTCGCGCCGGCGAGCGCCACCGTCGCGCGGGTCGCAGGCGGGCCGTCGGGGAGGAGCACGGTCCCGCTGACGACCAGCGGCTCGGGCGGCGCCGGCAGCACGAAGCGCAAGTCGTCGTACGGCAGGTCGCGCAGCGCTCGATCCCGGATCCAGACGTCCTCGAAGCGAACCCGGATGGACGCGATCTCGCGAAGCGCAACGACCTCCATCGCGAAGCGACCGTCCGCGCCGGTCAACGCTTCCCAGCGGGGCCGGTCGCGGCTCCAACGCACGTCGGCGACGAAGTCGGGCAAGGCGAGGAGATCGGCGCGCACCGTGATCTTCGCGCCTTCCACCGGAGCGGCGTCCGCGTCGACGACGACGCCCGCGAGGCGCACCGTCCGCGCGACCGCGAAGAACCGTTCCCCACCGTTCCAGCCGTGACCGACGACGGTCCATCCCTCGTCGGCCGGCTCGACGCAGGTGGGATCGGCGACGCCGGCGAGCTCGAAGCGACCCTCGGCGTCGGTCCGCGCCGTCGGATGAGGCGGTTCCTCGCCGAGGATCAGCGCGCGGCCGACCGCGGGCTGCGGGAAGTTCCTCTCGACGAACGCGTCGAGCTCCGCCGGCGACGCCTGCAGGAGCGCGCGCTCCTCGGGCGGCACGTGCATCCAGAAGTTGCCGCCGACGATGCCGGTCTGCTCGGCGTCGGCCCAGCGCAGCCGTTGCGGATCGCGGCCGACGAGCTCGAAGCCGGCGAGCGGTTGACCGTCGACGCCGAGCAGGCGGCCCTCGATGCGGAGCGCGGAGGATGCCCCTTCGACTTGTTCCGGCGTTTCGTCCCGCGTCGCGAGCGCCACTCGCCCGCCGGACGCGTTGCCCTGCTCGGATACCCGGCCCGGCGCAACGTCGGCGGCGATGAGCGGGGCTTCCGCCGAGGGCGACACCGGCCGCTTCGCGGCTTCCTCCTGCCGGCGCTCCGGGAGGAAGGGCCATGCGATCGCCGCGACGATCGCGGCAGCCAGTCCGAGCTTCCAAAGCACGGCCACCGCGCCAGCCTTCGCCGCCGATCCGCCGGCGCCGGCGGCGGTCCCCGCGAGCGGAAGGAACGCGCGGCACCAGCGCTCGCGCTCGCCGTACTCTTCGTCCAGGTCCTTGCGCAGCCCGGCGAGCCCGCGCTGGAGCTGCGTCTTCACCGTCGCGACCGGAACGTCGAGCTCCGCCGCGATCGAGCGCGGCGGCAGGTCGCGGAAAAAGCGCAGGAGAAGGACCGAGCGGTAGGGCTCCTCCAGCTCGAGCACGCGGCCGACGAGATCGCGCTGGAGCGACGCCTCCTCGACGACCGCAGCGGCGGCGGGAAGCTCGTCGCCGCGCGCCGCCTCGCGCTCGCGCCGGGCGAGCCGCGCGTCCCTGCGTCCGCCCCCGCGCGCCGCGTTGCGCACGACGTCGCCGAGCCAGGAGCGCAGGTTGCGCGCGTGCCGCGGCGGACGCTCGAGCGCCTCCACCCAGGCCTCCTGAACGACGTCGTCGACGCGCTCGGGGTCGAAGACCAGCCTGCGGGCGAGCGCGCGCACCCAGTCCGCGTGCGCGAGCAGCTCCTCGGGCCGGACGGCGTGCTCGCGAGCCGTCACTCGTCTAGCCCTCCGCGCGGCGGTAGGCGTCGAAGGGCTGGTTGTTGTGGTCGCCGCCGACGAACAGGAGGTCGTTCTTCTTCTCCTTCCCGGGCGTGAGCGCCACGTTGAACGACTCCCCGTCCCCGAACGGATCGCCGTCGCGCTCGCGGAAGAAGACGACGTGCGGGTTGCCGCTGTGGACGATCAGGAGGAAGGCGTGCTTCTGGAGCTTGTCCCGGCGGCGCATCGTCATCATCCCGGCCTGGAAGAGCTGCTTCTCCGCCAGGAACTCGGAGTACTTCTCCGGGATGCGAGCGACGATCGACGGATCGCTCTCGAACTCGATCCGAGCGAAGTGCGCCTCGGTGCCGAGCCGCTCCCCCACCACGGCGTCGGGGACCCACGCACCCTCGAGGCGGCTCGCGACCACGTTCTGCTGGTCGGGCTCGACCCGGAAGGTGCCGTCCTGGAGCGGGCTCGCGAGAGCCAGGAGCGGGGCGAGGGCAAGGGCGGTTCGGGCGATCATGGCGGTCTCCGTTCGTTTCGCGGCGGTGGGTCAGCCTAGCGGCTTTGAACCGGCAGTGACGCCGCGCGAGGATCGGACTCACCGTTTGCCGGACTTCTCGGAGTCCCCTATGTTCTGCGCCCCCCTGCCCTTCCGGACGCCGAGACAAGGAGATTCGAGATGACCGAGCAAGCCGATTGCATGGCCCCCCAGCCGACCGCCGAGCACGCCCGCCTGAAGGAGTCCGCCGGGACCTGGAGCGTGGACTGCACCTTCTTCATGGACCCCTCCGGCGAGCCGATGCAGAACACGGCCACCGAGGTGGTCGAGATGGTGGGCGACTTCTGGACCGTCAGCCGCTTCACCTGCGACTTCATGGGCATGCCCTTCGAGGGCCGCGCGACCCTGGGCTACGACCCCGCGAGCGGCAAGTGGATCTCCTCCTGGATCGATTCGATGTCGACCTTCCTCTTCAAGTTCGACGGCGGCTACGACGCCGAGGGCAAGGTCCTGACCATGACCGGCAAGGGTCCCTTCCCCGGCAGCGGCTCCCCCGACCTCACGGACTTCCGCACCACCGAGGAGCAGGTCGATCCCGACACGCGCAAGTTCGAGATGTTCATCACGATGCCGGACGGGACCGAGAACAAGATGATGAGCTACGTCTACTCGCGGCAGCGGTAGGCGAAGTCAATCGGCCGCGTCGGCCAGGAAGACCTCGAGCTCGTCGACGAGGTTCTTCCCTCGTCCAAAGCCCAGCTCGTGAATCCTCTCGAGGAGCTCGCGCGTCCGAGCGGTCTCCTCGGGTGGTTCTCAAAGAGCTCCTCGGAAGTCGCGTGGCAACGACTCCTGTTCGACCTGTGCCAGGACCCGATAGCCGCGGGCCATGAGCGCCCGCACAAGGGTTTCGGCCTCGCGGTCTGACTCCAGGGCGATCGCTAGGTCGATGTCCCGCATAAATCGAGGCTCGGTGCGAGCCGATACGGCAAGCCCTCCGACGAGCGCGTAGCGAGCGCCAAGGGCATCCAAGTCGGTAACGGCGGCCCGGAGCGTCTCCTCCAGCTTGCTCAAGCGGCGGGGTCCGAGAGGGTTCTTGGCTTGCCCGGACAGTCGCCGTTCTCCGCGCCGGGACGGGTGTGCAGCCACTCGGTCAGCTTCGCCTCGATCTCCTCTTCGCTCGCGTCGGGAAACTCGCGGCGGAGGTTCTGGCGCATCATGGCGACGCCTGCCTCGAAAAGGTCCAGCGCCCGTCGGAGTCGTGCGGCGACTTCGCTCGAACCCTCGTTCACAGGCGGATTGTAACCACCTGGACCACTTAGAATCGAAGCATGCGGGTCGTTCACGTCGCCGCCCTACTGGCGTTGGCCGCTGCGCTGCCGTCCGGCTCCGAGGCTCCGAGCGGAAAGAGCCGCCCCAACGTCCTCCTGATCATGGCCGACGATCTCGGCTGGGGGGACGTCGGCTACAACGGGCATCCGAAGCTTCTCACCCCCCACCTCGACGCGATGGCGGAGGCGGGGTTGCGCTTCGACCGTTTCTACGCCGCGGCGCCGGTCTGCTCGCCGACGCGGGCGAGTTGTCTCACCGGGCGGAACGGGCACCGCATGGGGATCGGGTGGGCGAACGAGGGACATCTTCCGGACGAGGAGCTCACGCTCGCGGAGATCCTGCGGGCGCAGGGATACGCCACCGGACACTTCGGCAAATGGCACCTCGGGACGCTCACGCGCGACGTCAAGGACGGCCACCGCGGCGGGAGGCCGGTGCGGGACGAGCACTTTTCGCCGCCGTGGGAGCACGGCTACGACGTCTGCTTCTCGACCGAGAGCTCCGTGCCCACCTGGGATCCGATGAAGCACCCTGGCAAGGACGAGCCCTGGGGAACGCGCTACTGGAACGAGAGGGGCGAGATCGTCACGGAGAACCTGAAAGGCGACGACTCGCGCGTGATGGTCGACCGCGTGGTTCCGTTCGTGCAGGCGGCGGTCGAGCGGGAGAAGCCCTTCTTCGCCACGGTCTGGTTCCACGCGCCGCACCGGCCGTGGGTCGCCGGCGAGGAGTACCGGAAGCTCTACGCGGACGAACCGGATCACGCTCAGCGCTACTACGGCTGCATCACCGCGATGGACGAGCAGATCGGCCGCCTGCGGAGCACCCTGCGCGAGCTCGGCGTGGCGGAGAACACGCTCGTCTGGTTCTGCAGCGACAACGGCCCCTCGATCACGGGCAACGCGAACGCCGACGCCGGTTCCGCCGGTCCGCACCGGGGGGCGAAGGACACGCTCTGGGAGGGCGGCGTGCGCGTCCCGGGACTCGTCGAGTGGCCCGCCCGCGTCGCGGCGGGAAGCGCGACCGGAGTGCCGGCCTGCACGTCGGACTTCCTGCCGACGATCGTCGCGGCGCTCGGGATCGAGGTCGAGGGGATGGTAACTCCGCTGGACGGCGTGAGCCTTCTGCCGCTCCTCGACGGCGAGGACATGGAGCGCGCGCTCCCCATCGCCTTCTCGAACCGCTCGGCCCACGCGCTGATCGACGGCGACCTGAAGCTCTTGAGGCCGAAGGGCGCGAAGCGCTTCTCGCTCTTCGATCTCGCCGCCGACGCAAGCGAGGCGAGCCCGCTCGGAGCGGACCGATCCGAGGACCTGGAGCGCCTGACCGCCGCGTGGGCGGCGTGGCGTGACAGCGTCAAACGCAGCCGCAACGGCGACGACTACGTTCGCTGAGCCGGCCCGTTACGAGCGCGTGCGGGTAAGGTAGCGCTACCGTGACGCCCGCACGCCTGGCAGCCGTGCTGCTCGTCCTGATGGCAGCGCTCATCGGCCTCTGGTTCCTCGCCGCGAGCGGTGGCTCCGCGCGAGCCGGTGAGGACGAGGCGGCGCGGCCGATGGCGGGACCCGAGGTCGGCGACGAAGCCGCGCCGGCGGACTTGCTCGATCCGGGCGAGGTCGAGCCCGAGCCGGAGCGCGACGCGGTCCCCGTCGAAGAAGCGCCCGAACCCGAAGCGCCGCCCGCCCTCGACCCCTCGGTCCGGCGCGAGGAGATCGCCCGCATCCTCGAGGAAGCCCGCCGCCTCCTCGACCGCATGCCAGAGGACGCGGACGTGCGCGGCAAGCTCCGCTCCCAATCGGGCATCTGGAAGGACGTCCAGCGCTTCATGGCGGGCCACGTCCACATCGACATGGTCTCGCTCGACGAGCGGCGGCTGAACTACCGCGCGAACCTCGCGAGCAAGACCGAGCCGTCGGGCGAGGAGGTGATCGAGTTCCTGTTCCACGACGTCGCCCCGGGCACGTACGAGCTCACGCTGAGCTCGACCGACCACCACCGCTGGTCTCCGAAGAAGATCACGGTCACGCCGCCGGCGGACGACCTCGAGATCTGGCTCTACGACGAGCGCGACACGATCACGCTCGCGTTCCGCGTCACCGACGCGCAGACGGGCGAGCCGATCGAGGACTACACGGCGTACTCGGTCAAGACCGAGGTCACCGAGGAGAACGGCGTCCTGTTTCACGCGGGGCCGGTCAAGCTGGACGACTTTCCACTCGATGCGCGGATTCGGTGGCGCCTGTGGGCCGACGGCTACGCGCCGGCGTCAGGCGACGAGCGCGATTTCCTCGAGGAGGAGGACGGCCGCTGGGTGGCCGAGGTGAAGCTCGAGCCGGGCTGGGGACGCCGCTTCGTCGTCCTCGGCCGCAACCCGACGATGCGACCGCTCGAGGGCGCGCAGGTCCTGCTCGACGGCGACGTGGCCGGCAAAACCGATGCGAACGGCGCGCTCGACGTGTTCCGCGAAACGGCGCCGGAGAGCCTCGACGTGATCTGGGCGGACTGGAAGGTCTTGGACCCGACCGTCCAAAGCCCAACGGTCGCCGCGTTCAAGGGTCAGATCACGGTGCTGCGGATGGTCCCGCCGGAGTGAGTACGGTGCCGTGGCACCGTACTCACTCCGGCGGGACCATCACGAAGTAGTCCGCGGGCAGCTCCACTCCGGTCTCGAGCGTGTCGTACGCCGCGATGAGCCGTCCGAACGACGGGTTGGACACGATCGACTCCGCCGGCATGCGCAGACCGTGGACCTCGCGAAAACCGGAGCTCGTCGTCTTCATCGGGAGCCGCCCCATGCCGTCGGGCAGGAGCAACGTCGAATCGGCGCGCACGACGTCCCCGGTCTCGGCGTCGACGTAGGCCGTCGTCGGCGGGACGTCGCCGGTCTTCAGCTCGACCAGGTAGACGGAGCGCTCGTCGAGCGTGTCGGCGCGCAGCACCTTCTCCTCCTCGAAGAACTCCCGCCAGTCGGCGATCAGCGCCATCGGGTGTCCCAGACGCGCCTGGACCAACCGGTCGCCGGTCAGCTCGTCGAACGGCTCGAAGGCGGACTGCGCCCAGCAGCGGCCGTTGCAGTGCGAGGTGCGCGACTGCCCGAACTTGCCGACGTCGATCCGCAGGTCGAAGCGGTCGTTCGCCGCCACCGTCGCGACGCCGGTCCCCTCGACTCCGGACTGCGCGAAGCGGATCGGTCCGCTCATGCGGAACGTGCCGAGCGCGGCGAGGGCCTTGCGCCGCTCGTCCGACTTGCGCAGCGCGTGGATCTCCTCGATCGTCGGGAGCACGACCACGTCCTCGGGATCGAGCCGCGGGCAGTCGTACCGCACCTCGCCGTCGACGGCGGTGACGGCGACGACGCGGCCGTCCTCTTCCTTGAAGACGAGCCCCTTGTCGCCCGACATCCGCGCGGCCCAGAAGCCCTCCTCGTCCGGCGGGCGCAGCTCGACGACCATCTGGCTCGGGATGTCGACCGCCAGGTGGTTGTTCTGGATCAGGATCTCGACGTCCTCGCCGAGCGTGTCGTCGCGGTACTTGCCGAGGTACTTCTCGAGCTCCTCGAGCGGAACCTCGATCGGGTACTCGTAGCCCTCGCGCGGACACTCGAAGTCGTACCCGTGCTGGTGCATGACGAGGACGTCCGCCAGCCCGTCGTCGCCCACCAGGAAGGACACGGCGATCTCGTTCGTGAGCTCGAAGTAGCGCTTCCCCTCCTCGTCGGGCTCCTTCAGCGTGAAGTTCATCTGCCCGGGCACGTCGACGGCGAGCTTGCCCTCGGTGACCGAGACCTTGAACGTCGCCTCCTTGAAGTGCGCGAAGTTGGCGACGTAGTCGCCGACCAGCCCGTCGAAGCCCGCCGGCTTCGGGGCCGCGGCCTCCACCGGCGCCGGAGGGTCTTCCTCGCGAAGCAGCGTTTCGAAAACGAGCGCGAGCGAGCCCCGCTGCAGGGGCGTCGCCGTGACGTTCGCCAGGAGCACGTAGCCGAGCTCCTCCTCCGGCAGGAGCCCCACCTGCGCCGCGAAGCCGTCGATGTTGCCGCCGTGCTCGACGACGTCGCGTCCCTCCCACTTGTTGAGCATCCAGCCGAGCCCGTACGCGAAGTCGGGCCCCATCTCGATCTGCCGCTCCCGGGTGTCGTCAAGCTTCTCCAGGCTGATCAGGCGCTCGCCCCCGTAGACGCCCTCGCCGAGCTGGAAGCGGATCCACTCCGCCATGTCGAGCACGTTCGAGTTGATCGACCCCGCCGGAGCGCAGTTGTCGAGGTTGCGCATCGGGAGGTGCTCGAACTCCTCGGATTCCTCGTTCCAGCGGTAGCCGAGCGCGAGCCGCTCGTCCTTCAGCGCGTCGAGGACCGACGTCGTCGAGTCGTCCATGCCGAGCGGCTCGAAGATGCGCTCGTCGATCAGGCTGTCCCAGTCGGATTCGGCCGCCACGCCCGCCGCCTGACCGGCGGCGAGGTACATCACGTTGTTGTAGTGGAAGCCCTCGCGGAAGCCGGCCCACGGCTCGGCACCCGCCGCGGTGCGCAGGACCTCCTCGCGCGTCGTCTGCCCGCCGGCCCAGAGCACGCCCATGCGCGTGAACCCGGTGCGGTGCGCGAGCAGATCGCGGATGACGACCTGCGCGTCCTCGTCGTCGGTGTCGATGTCGAGCGTGAGGTAGGGCAGGTGCCGCGAGACCGGATCGTCCCAGTCGATCTTGCCCTCGTCGGCGAGCATGCCGATGACCGTCGCGGTGAAGGCCTTCGTCGACGAGCCGATGGCGAAGATCGTCTCGGGCGTGACCGGCTCTTCGTTCTCGACGTCGGCCATCCCGAAGCCGCGCGCGAAGACGATCGCGTCGTCCTTGACGACGGCGACGGCCATGCCGGGGATGTGGAGCTCCTGGCGCTTCTCCTCGAGCTCGTCGGCCAGGACGTGGAGTCTCGCCGCCAGCACGGGATCTTCCACGGCCGCGGAGTATTGGTCGACCGAGGGATTGGCGGTGCAGGCGGCGAACGCGAGGCTCGTGACGGCGAGGCCGGGGGGCGTGAAGCGCATGGTCTTCCTGGGGAAGGGGGGGCGAGGCCGGAACGAAACGCCGCATACGCGCGCCCGGCCGCGGCTATTTCATCGCAAACGTGCCCTCGAGCGCGCGGCTCCAGGCGAGAAGTTCCTCGTCGCAGCCGAAGCGCGCGCTGAGCTGCAAGCCGAGCGGCAAGCCGTTCGCCGCGACGCCGGCCGGCAGCGCCAGCGTCGGCAGGCCCGCGTGCGTCCACGGCAGGTTCATCGACGGATCGCCGGTCGAGTCGAGGCCCGCCGGCGCCGGACCGGGGGCGGGCGGGCTGACCCAGAGGTCGAACCCGTGCTCGTCCATGGCCGCCTCGAGGCGCGCGCGTAGCTCGAAGCGGCTCGGGCGAAGCTCCTCCGCCTCGTCGTCGCTGACGTCGCGCCCGCTCTCGACCAGACCGCGGGCGCAGGGCCGGTAGAGCTCGCCGTACCGCTCGAAGAGGTCGGCGTGCTCGCGCGCGAACTCATAAGCGACGAGCCGCGAGTGCCGTTCGGCGAGCGCTTCGAAGTCCTCCAAGGCCGGCACGCGCCGCGCGCCGAGGATCTCGCCGAGCTCCTCGAAGTCGCGCCGGTCGTCCGGGGCGAGGCGATCGAGGTAGGGGCCGTCGGGCACGGCGAGCTTCGGTCTTCCCGGTAACTCCACCTCGCGCCAGTCGTCGAGCAAGACGGTTGCCGCGCTCGCCATCGCCGCGACGTCCGCGGTGAAGAGCCCGACCGTGTCGACGCTCCGCGCGCAGTAGAGCATCCCCGCCGTCGGGATGCGGTCGAAGCTCGGCTTGAACCCGACGACGCCGCAGTACGCCGCCGGCCGGATGACCGACCCCGTGGTTTGCGACCCGATCGCGAGCGGCGCCATCCCCGCCGCGACGGCGGCGGCGGACCCGCTGCTCGACCCGCCGGGCGTGTGCGCGGGGTTGCGCGGGTTGCGCGTGGGCCCGGGGTCCATCATCGCGAACTCGGTCGTGTTCGTCTTGCCGAGGACGAGGGCGCCGGCTTCGAGCAGGCGGGTGACGCAGGCGGCCTGTTCACCCGCGAGCTCCTCGGGCGGAAGCACGGAACCGGCGCGCGTCTCGAAGCCGTCGACGCGAAAGATGTCCTTCACGGCGACGAGGAAGGACGGTCGTTCGGTGCCGGCGGCCTCAAGCCGTTCGCGCCGGTCTGGCTCGGGAAGGAAGGCCTGGATCTCGTGATCGAGCTCATCGATCCGATCGCAAAGCTCGTCGATCACGAATCGAGCGCCTTCATCATCCGCTTCAGCGCGACGAGCCGGTCGCTCTTCCGCACCGGGTCCTCGAGGACGCGTTTCTGAGAGACCACGGCGTCAGCCTAAGCTGGAGGGACCCGTGGAGGCCAGCACTGGACGAGCGTTCAACTCGGCCGCGTAGTCCCCGAATGGTGCGGCACAGGACTTCCCGGCCGTATACGTCTCCGATGGATGATCTGGTACAGGCGCTGCCCGACCGGGCCCAAGTCTTCGCGTATCTGAAGCAGCGTGCCCCATCCGGTGGCGGAGAGTATGCCGTTGGAGTGCCGCGTGAAGTTCGCGAAGTGCGTCACGACTTCGTCATAGGGTGTGCAGCTCCGCTCGATCTCCTCGGCGGACCGTCGCGCATCCTCCGCGTCGCCTCGGTCTAACGCGCAGGCGAACAGGTTCAGCAACGACGTCGCGCCATCGTGACCGTCGCGGCGGGCCATCTTGTGGGCCTCTGCGTACTGCGCAGACGCCGTTCCCAAGTCACCCACTTCCAGGCTCAGAACAGCCAGGAGTTCTTGGACACAAATACGACCATGGGAGTCAAGCGGCCACTCCGCCAGGCGATGAGCTTCGGCGAAGGCACCGCGCAAGTCCCCCGCCGAGAGAAAGTCGTGCACCAGGTAGAGACGTGTATTGGGAGCATCTGCCAGTCGCAGCGCTGCCAACAGGATGGCGCGTGTGTCAACAGAGGAAGGCGTGGGATCCACTCGCAGAGAGTGAGAGAGCAGCGACGAGGCTGCATGGAGATCCGGCTCGTTCGGAATCGACTCAGCCAGAATTCGGGCGCGCAACCTGAGCTCGTCGGGGCTGAGCACGGCCGGAATGGGCCCCATGTGACGCACGCGCTGCTGCGCGTACACGCGCAGGAAGACCACACGGAGCAAGTAGGCAAGCTCGCAGCGGTACACGGGAAGGAGCTCTTCTTCCGCCGCGCTGCAACTGACAGGCACTGGACTGTGAATGAGGTTCTGATCGATCAGGTTGTGCAGAGTGACGCCGGCCAGCGATTGAAATCGTCCCTCTACCGGTGCACTGGCAAATTCGTGAAGAGCGTCCTCCAAGCACGCCTTCGCCTGCAGGACGGGAGCTCTCACAGTTGCTCTCCGTGCACGGCTTCGGCCCACGGATTGAACACAGGGTAGTCCTCCAACGTCAGCATGGCCCGCAATGCTCGCGCCACGTCGAGAGCTACGTCGTTCTGATCTCGCCCACACTCCTCGACGTACTGAAACGCCCCCTTGTTCTGGACGACCGTCCGGTAGAACGCTTCACGCACTGGATCGGGCAGCGTGTTGAAGGCGACACACATCGATCGCCCCAACGACTTGTCCGCTCCCGCCGCCCCAGCAACATACTCGTAGTACTTGCCGAACTCCGGATGCAGCGGCGTTTCCCGTTTCTCGTTGTCGTAGTCCTCGTAGAGCAGATCCGTGATCGAGCGATCGATGCACTGTTGGAACCACTCATCCAGAGGTGGTTCGTCGTGGTAGAACATCGCCCATAGAGCAACCCGCGCCATCGCGCGAAGGTGAAGGCGAGTCGTGTCCATGAGGATCGAGCGCTCCAACAGACGGTCGCGACAGAGCTTGCCGAGACCGATCGTCTCGTCTTCGTGGAGCTTCCGGAGTACCTCGCTCGGAGACTTGCCGCGAAGGACGTCGCGTCGAGGATCTTCCGAAGGTGTGTCGGAGAAGGGAGGCGTGCAAGGAACCTTGGTCAAAGTAGATCTCCAATACCAAGGCGGGTGTTGGCTCTGCAGCGAGTGCCTCGGTAGAAAGCGATTCTCTTCGAGCCTCACTTCGGCGTCAAGGTGGCTTTGCACAGGAACCTCCGGTGTCGGAACTGGGGAAACTGGTGTCTCGATGCATGAAGCGATACGCACTCCTTTGTTAGACCGAAACCGTCTAACCCCTTGCGGCATCGAGGCTTTCCGCTAGCGCACCGCACGGCCTCGAGCACGCGGAAGTTTGCCGAGAGCCATCGCGCCTAGAATCCCTCCTGCAACTTGACCGACGCTGAGCTCACCGCTCTTTGGGAAAGCCTGATAGGAAGTGACTCGGAGGCAGCTTGTACGCTCGGCAGAAATCTCGGAACTCGACGACGTCCACGCGTCGTTCGCCCGTCTCGCAGCGCGAAACGAACCGCTGACTGCGACCTATCGCCTGCGCGACTTCCTCCTGGGACAAGCCAGCGTCCTCGCGAGCCTTGCGGAGTCGCTTGATGAACGGACGGTACCGTCTGTCGTGAAGTGCTTCCTGAGAGCCCATGCTGAACCGGTGGGCCGGTAGCTTGGCTCCTGGGAAGCGCTAGACAGATACTGTCTAAGTCTAGAAAGCGGGGAATGTTAGGGCTGCCTGGCCTCGTCGACGCGAGAAATGGCGTTTCGACGGGTGTCCTTTGGTGTAGATGCCGGTGCGCTCGTGCCAACGCGTCTCGACAAGCCCGGGGCATTCTGGCCGCCCATTCTCGTCGCGTTCGCGCGAGATGCTCATCACTTGAACCGCGGCTCTAGCCACCCCCCCACGGGAATCTGGACGCCGCATGTCCCTTACACATTGAGTTCCATGAAATCACTCAGCTACGTGGTCCTCACCCTCCTCGGGGTGCTGGCAATCTCGTTCCTCTCGACTCCCACCACGGTAGCGGCGCAATCCGCAGACACCGGCGGAGTAAGCGGGCGCGTCCTCAAGGTCAAACCCGGCGAGGACAAGGGCAACGGGGACGTCAAGGTCAAGAACGGGACGTTCACCATCCCAGGGGACCCACCCGACGTGAAGATGTCCTCCGCGAACGCGTTGATCTCGCCGAAGTCGGCCACGAGCCAGGACAAGAAGAGCAGTGTCGAGTTCGACGACGCTGGATTCGCGGGTGATGTCTCGGGGCTGAACGTGAACGGCAGTGGCATCGCTGACGAAGTCATCGTCGACCAGAAGGATACGCACGCGAACATCTCCGGCAACGGAGGTAAGGTGACCATCAAGCCTGGCAAGGCCAAGGGCTCCGTCCTCAACATCTCCAACAACCCAGCGCCGAACACGGAGACCCTGACCGTCACGGATGGCGCCACGACCACGAAGGTTCCCCCTGGCGGTGAGGTTACTGTCACTGTTCCCTGACTAGAATAGGATGGTGAGTGTGGGGTCTTATTCCCACACTCATCTCTTTCCCAAGATGAAGACTCTCATACTTCTCTCGTTGCTTGCGGTTGCGGTCGTGATTGTCAGCGTGATCGCGGATAATCGCGATGCTGGTTCCGTCGGTGCCGCGCCCCATGCTCCTCCACAAGTCCGATCTGAGCCTAAGCAACTCATTGCACCACCGAGCGCAGGTGCAACGAGTGAGCGGGCACCCGCTCAGTCCGAGCCGCCCAAAGATCAACTTTCTCCAGAGTTAGTGGAGGAGATTGCCGAGCTGCGATATCGACTGCATCGCGCCGAACAGGATGCGCATGAGAACAAGCGAGACCTGCTCCGCTGTCAGCTCGGCGAAGACTCCATGCTGGCACGCTTCGTCGCAAGTGATGAATACACCGAGGAGGGAATGCCCTGGATCGACCGACTCAACGTCGACATCCCCAGTGTGATCCTTCTACCCGGTGAAGCAACATGGATCGTCGAGCACGCCGAAGAATGGGCTAAGGAGTGGAGATTCGAGGAGAACGCGATCGCATATCTGGGCTCTGACCGCGTTCTGGCAGCACTTACCACGACCGAGATCATCGAACTCATCGACAACATGTGGGAGGATGAGGGCGAGTTCGAAGCGGTCTTCGGAGAGGGCTGGCAGGCCGCTCGTCCCGACGTTGAGTTGCCGGAGTGGCTCCTCGACGAGGACGTTCCCTAACGCGCGCTGGAACCAGATAGCCAGCTCGGTTCACGTGGCTACGGGCTAACGGTCGCCCGAGCGGCTCACGCCATAGACGGTCCATGCCGACTCCAACAAAGACAGCCCTCGACTAGCTTCTGGCCGCGACGCGGGTCTCTACAGAGCTTCTACTTCTGCAAGACCCCACCCCCCGCCTAAGCTGGAGCCTCCCATGGACCCCAGCCAAGCCTGGATCGAAAAGCTGACCGAGCTCCGCGCCGACGGGCGCGCGTGCGTGCTCGTCGTCGTCACCGAGGTGGCGGGCAGCGTGCCGCGCGAGGCCGGCGCGCGGATGATCGTGTGCGACGGCGAGCTCGCCTGGGGCACGATCGGCGGCGGCAACCTGGAGAAGCAGGCGATCGAGCACGCAACGCGGCTCTTGGCGGAGGGTAGCGCGAAGTCGGAGAGCGTGGAGTACCCGCTGTCGGAGAAGGTCGGGCAGTGTTGCGGGGGAAAGGTGACGCTCTTCTTCGAGACGTTCCGGTGGACGCGGCGGCGGGTGGTCGTGTTCGGGGCGGGGCACGTCGGGCAGGCGATCGGGGGGCTGGCGGCGTACCTTCAGGCGGACGTCACGCTGATCGACTCGCGCGACGAGGACGAGATCCGGCCGCGTGTTCCGAGGGAGCGACCCTACGAGCTCCTCTGCATCGATGCGCCCGAGGCCGAGATCGATACGATACCGGACGATTCGCTCGTTCTGATCATGACGCACAGCCACGCGCTCGATCTGGAGATCGTCGAGCGGGCGATCCGGCGGGGATGCTTCCCCTACATCGGGCTCATCGGTTCCGAGCGCAAGTGGGAGCGCTTTCGGAAACGGCTGGAAAGCAAAGGCTTCGACGATGTGGCCATCGGACGCGTGACGTGCCCGATCGGGTTGGCGGAAACGTCGAAGGACCCGCGGGCGATTGCGGTGTCGACGGCGGCCCAGTTGCTCGAGGTGATGGAGGCTTTGGCCTCCGTCGAAAGCTCGGACGCTCGGCGAACGGGAAGCTGAGCCCACCGCGACGCCCGCCCGATCACTTGGCCCACTCGCGCCGCAGCGTGTCAATCCGCTGCAGCACCGTCGGATGCGAGTAGTGCAACACCACATAGAACGGATGCGGCGTGAGATTCGACAAGTTGTCCGCGGAGAGCTTCTTGAGCCCAACGCCGAGCTCCTCCCACAACCCCGTCGTCTCGGCCGCATACCGATCCGCCTCGTACTCGTTCTTGCGCGAGAACGCCTGGAGGAAGAACTGAAGCACGAGCTCGACCGGCGTGTACAACAGACCGAAGAACACGAGCCCCGCGTGAATCGAGCTGTACTCCATCCCGAAGGCCATGTAGAGCCCTCCCTGCCGCAGGAAGAACGCCAGCAGGCCGAAGATCACCCCCATGTGCACGATCCCGATCACCAGGCTCTGAAGGATGTGCTTCTTCTTGTAGTGCCCGATCTCGTGCGCGACGACGGCGAGCAGCTCGTCGCTCTCGTGCTTCTCGATCAGCGTGTCGAAGAGCGCCACCCGCTTGTTTCGACCGAACCCCGTGAAGAACGCGTTCGCCTTCGTCGACCGGCGTGAGCCGTCGATCACGAAGAGGCCCGCCAGCGGGAACGACACCTTCTGCGCGTAGGCCATGATCTTGTCGCGCAGCTCGCCCTCTTCGAGCGGCGTGAACTTGTTGAAGAGCGGCATGATCCACGTCGGCGCGACGAACTGGATCGCGAGCAGGAAAGCCGTCGTCACGCCCCAGCACCAGAGCCACGCCGTGTTCTCCGCCTTGGTAAAGAACCACAGGATCAGCGCCAGGAGCGGTGCGCCCAGCACCACCATGAGGATCGCGCCCTTCGCGTAGTCCGCCCAGAACGTCGCCTTCGTCGACTTGTTGAAGCCGAAGCGCTCCTCGATCACGAAGGTCGAGTAGTAGCGGAACGGCAGCGACAGGATCGACTTCGCCAGCACCAGCGCGCCGATGTAGAGCAACCCGGTCAGCACCGGCCCGAACCCGAAACCACGCGACAGACCGTCCAGCCAGTTGAATCCGCCCGCGAACCAAAACGCGAGCACGAGCACCAGGTCGAACGTCGTCGGGATCCACCCGAAGCGCGTGCGGACGCGCGTGTATTCCTGAGAGCGAGCGTACGTCTCCGCGTCGTAGACGTCGCGGAACTCCTCGGGGACCTCGGGCCTCAGGGCGCTCAGGTTGAGGCGGTCCGCGACGAGGTTGAGGACGTACTCGCCGACCAGCGCGACGAGGATGACGATCGCGAAGGCGTTCATCATAGGCGGGGCAGTGTACACTCCCCCCGCCGCGGCCAACGGGGCGGGCGCGGCGGCCGATGAAGGCGATCGTCTACGAACGCTACGGACCTCCCGAGGTGCTCGAGCTGAGGGAGCTCGACCGGCCGGCGATCGAGGACGAGGACGTGCTGGTGCGCGTGCGCGCGGTCGCGTTGACGAAGGGCGACTGGCACATGCTGACGTGCACCTGGTTCGCCGTGCGGCTCTTCCAGGGGATGTTCAAGCCCAAGCGCAAGGTCCTCGGGTTCGACGTGGCGGGAACGATCGAGGCCGTCGGCGCGAAGGCTGCCCGCTTCGAGCCGGGGGACGAGGTCTTCGGCTCGACCGATCACATGGGGTGCTTCGCCGAGTACGCGCGCCTGCCGGAGACGGGCGTCGCGCGGAAGCCCGCCGGCCTTAGGTACGAGGAGGCGGCGGCCATCCCAACCGGGGCGCTGACCGCGCTGCAAGGACTGCGCGACCACGGGAAGATCCGTGCCGGGCAGAGTGTGCTCATCAACGGCGCGTCCGGGGGCGTGGGACTCTTCGCGGTGCAGATCGCCAAGTCGTTCGGAGCCGAGGTGACGGGCGTCTGCAGCGCGCCCAAGCTGGATTTGGTGCGGTCCGTGGGCGCGGATCACGTCGTCGACTACCGCGGGCAGGACTTCCTCGAGCGCGACGAGCGCTACGACCTCCTGCTCGACAACGTCGGCGACCGCCCGCTGGCGGATTGCAAGGGCGCGCTGGCGCGCGGCGGGATCTACGTCGCGGTCTCGGGGTCGCCGATGCGCTCGCTGTGGGTCGGGCTGGCCGGCGGGAAGAACGCGATCTCGTTCGTCTCGAAACCGAACCACGCGGACCTGGACTTCCTGCGCGGGCTCGTCGAGGACGGCAAGCTGAAGCCGGTCGTCGACCGGACCTATCCGCTGGACGAGGCGGTAGCCGCGTTCCGGTACTTCGGCGAGGGGAACGCGAGAGGCAAGGTCGTCCTCACGGTGTAAGCCGCCGCACCCGGCCGCGAGGCGGCAGTGTACACTCCCCCGCCATGACCGAACCGGAGAAGCCGCCGCCCAACCCGTGGGTCAAGATCGCGCTCGAGATGGGGCCGCTGCTCCTGTTCCTCGTCGTTTACACGAAGTGGGACATCTACGTGGCGACGGCGGTGTTCATGGTGACGAGCGTGACCTCGCTCACGGTCACGTACGTTCGCGAGCGCAAGTGGCCGAAGATGCTGCTCGTCTCGACGGTGCTCGTCCTGATCCTCGGCGGGTTGACGATCTGGCTCCAGAACGACACGTTCATCAAGGTCAAGGTCACGATCGTCAACGCGCTCTTCGGCGCGACGCTGCTGGCGGGCATGGCGTTCCGCCGGCCGTTCATCAAGATGGTCATGGGCGCAGCGATCCGGCTCACCGACGACGGGTGGAGCAAGCTCACCTGGTGCTGGATCGGCTACTTCGCGGGCGTCGCGGCGCTGAACGAGCTGATCTGGCGCAACTTCTCCACCGACTTCTGGGTCAAGTTCAAGACGATCGCCCTGCCGGTACTATCGATCGCCTTCTTCCTCTGCCTCGTACCGATGATCAGCCGCCACGAGATTCCCGAGGAGAGCGAGGAAGAGGCGGCCGAGACGAGCTAGAGCGATGTCCGACCACGAGCCCGAGCGCGAGACCGTCGATCTGGTGCGGCGCGCGCAGGCGGGGGACGACGACGCCTTCGAGGACGTCGTTCGGCGGGCCTATCCGAAGGTGCGCCAGATCGTGCGCGCGCGCATCGGGCCGGGGCTGCGCCAAGTGGCCGAATCCGGCGACGTCGTGCAGGAGGCGATGGGAGAGGTCGTGCGCGGGCTCGGCGACTTCGAGATGCGCGACGACGACGCGCTCATCAAGTGGATCGCGGGGCTCGTCGAGAACCGGCTGCGCGACATGGCGAAGTACCACGGGCGCGCGAAGCGCGACGCGGGGCGCGTGATCCCGCTCGTGCCGAAGGCGCCGGGGGACACGACGAACGCGATCGATCCGGCGCGGTCGACGCAGACGCCGCTCGAGAAGGCGTCGGACCGCGAGATGGCGGAGCGATTGCGCGTTGCCGTGAAGGCGCTCGAGCCGAAGCACCGCGAGGTGATCGAGCGGCGCGGCGAGGGGCTCACCTGGGGCGAGGTCGCGAAGGCGATGGACCTTCCCAGCGAAGGCGCCGCGCGCATGCTCCACTCGCGCGCCAAGGTCGCGCTGATGAACGCCGTGGCGAAGGGGACGGGCGACGGCTCCGTCTGAGGCAGCGGAGGAGGCCTTCGCCGCGTTCCTCGCTCGCCGCGAGGAGGGCGAGGAGGTTTCGCTCGAAGAGCTCTGCGCGGAGCATCCCGGTATCGCGGACGAGCTGCGCGAGATGTACGCGCTCTGGAGCCGGATCGAACCGCTGATGGACGTCACGCTGCCGGACCTCGACGACGAAGCTCCGCCCGAGGAGCGCTACGCGATCGAGGACGAGCTCGGCCGCGGCGGGATGGGTGTCGTGTTCCGCGTGTTCGACGGCGCGCTGAAGCGCCGGCTCGCGATGAAGGTGATCCGGCCCGGCGGACGGCGTGACCGTTTCCTGGAGGAAGCGCGCATCACCGGCAACCTCGTACACCCCGGCATCGTGCCGATCCACGAGCTCCACGCGGACCGGGACGGCAACGCCGCGTACACGATGCCGCTCGTCGAGGGGCACACGCTCGAGGAGGTCTTCGCCTTCGTCGAGCGCGGCGAAGAAGGCTGGACGCGAACGCGCGCCCTCGGCGTGTTGCTGCGCGTGTGCGAGGCGATGGCCTACGCGCACGCGCAAGGCGTGATCCACCGCGACCTGAAGCCGTCGAACGTCATGGTCGGGCGGTTCGGCGAGACGTACGTGATGGACTGGGGGCTCGCCCGCGTCGTCGGTGAGGCCGATCCCAAGGACATCCGCCTGAGGCCGTACGCCGACGACGAGGAGACCGGCGCGCCGCTGGTAACGATGGACGGCGACGTCGTGGGGACGCCGGCGTACATGCCGCCCGAGCAGGCGGCGGGGCGGGTCGAAGAGGTCGGGCCGCAGTCCGACGTCTACGGGATCGGCGCGACGCTCTATCACCTTCTGTCGCTGAAGCGACCCTTCGGCGCCGATCCCACGTCGACGCCGCGCGAGGTGCTCGACGCCGTGATCGCGGGGCCGCCGCCTCCGCTTCGCGACGCGCCCGCGGAGCTCGTGGCGATCTGCGAGCGGGCGATGGCGCGCGACGGCGCGCGGCGCTACGCGAGCATGGAAGAGCTCGCCGGCGACCTACGCGCGTATCTCGAAGGCCGCGTCGTCAGCGCGTACGAGAGCGGCGGCTGGGCGGAGCTCCGCAAGTGGATCCAGCGCAACCGCGGGCTCGCCGCGGCGATCGCGGCGGTCGTCGTCGTCACGGTGATCGGGCTCGTGGCCGTCGCGCGGCAGGAGCGTGCTCGCGCGCTCGAGGCCGTGCTCGAGACCGACGCGTACCGGTTGCGGCGTCTCGAGGAGGAGGCGGACGAGCTCTGGCCGGCGCGGGAACGGATGATCGCGCGCTACGACGACTGGCTGGAGCGCTTTGAGGAGCTTCGCGCACGCCGACGGCAGCATGAGGAACGGCTCAACCGTGCCGCCGAGAACCGCCAAGACGCGCTCCGCGAAGTCGTCGACGCCTACGCGCGGCTCGGAGCTGCGGACGGTCCGCTGGAGAGCATCCGCGACCGCAGGGAGTACGCGCGCCAGGTCGAGCGGCGCACCGTCGACGACTACCGCGAGAAGTGGGACGGCATGATCGAGTCGATCCGCAGGGTCCACGGCATCGAGCTCACGCCGCAGGTGGGCCTGGTCCCGCTCGGGGTCAACCCGCGCTCGGAGCTCTACGAGTTCGCGCACCTCGCGAGCGGCAAGCCCGCGCGGCTCGGCCCCGACGGTCGCCTTGCCATGAAGGAGGAGACCGGCATCGTTCTGGTGCTGATCCCCGGCGGCACTTTCCAGATGGGAGCGAGCAAGGGGCTGGCCGAGGGCGAGCCGCACGAGGTCACGCTCGATCCCTTCTTCCTCTCCAAGTACGAGATGACGCAGGCGCAGTGGGAGCGCATCGCCGGCTCGAATCCGAGCATCCGCGACCTTGGACCGACGCATCCCGTGGGCGGGGTGACGTGGAACGCCGCGACCGAGATGATGCGGCGTTATGACCTCGAGCTTCCTACGGAGGCGCAATGGGAGTACGCGGCGCTCGCTGGAGAGAAGTGGACGGACGAGCGTCTCGACCGGGAGAACCTCGGCCCAACCGGCGCGCTGCCGGTCGGCAGCTTCGAGGCGAACCCCTTCGGCCTCCACGACATGCTCGGCAACGTGTTCGAGTGGTGCCGCGACGGCTGGGGTGCTTACTCGCTGCCCGTCGAGCCGGGCACCGGCGAGCGCGTCGTCGCCGAACCAACGTTCCGCGTGTACCGCGGCGGGACGTACAACGTCCTCGTCGACGTCGTCGGGCCGTCGCTGCGCCTGCGCGACGGTCCGGACTTCCGGGCGGCCGTGACGGGGCTCCGACCGGCACGCCGGATCGACGAATGAGCTCCCGGCTGGGCAAACCGCGCGCCTTCGGTTAGAAGCGGAAGCATGAGCTGGAGAGCTTGCCCCCTGCCCTTCGCCTTCGTCCTCGCCCTCGTTGCTTCGTCCTCGGCTCAATCCCTTCCCCCCGATTTCGAGTCCGTTCCGCTCAGCGGTTCGTTCAGCCGACCCAATGGCCTGGTCATTTCGGACGACGGTCTGTTCTTCGTCATCGAGCAGAGCGGGAGGGTGCGCATCCATGACGGCCAGTCGCGCCAGGCGCCGTCGTTCCTCGACCTGAGCGACGAGGTCAACCACGATCACGACCGCGGCCTCTTGGGCGTTGCGCTACACCCGGGTTTCCAGCCGGACGGCGGACCGACGTCGTGGGTCTACTTCCTGTACACGGTGTCGCCGGTCTTTGGGCAGGACATGGACTACGACGAGAACGACCAGTACTCGTTCTCGCGTCTCACGCGTTACCGCGCGATCACCTCGGGCCCGTTCGTCCTCGCCGACACGTCGTCGCGGCAGATTCTGCTCGGGAATCAGCTCCCCGACGGGTCGGTGCCCGACTGCATCGCGAGCCTCCACAACAGCCACAGCAACGGCTCGCTGCACTTCGCCGACGACGGTTCGCTGCTCGTCGCCACGGGCGACGGCGCGCACTACGACTTCACCGACACGGGCGGCGCGGATGACGAGGGGTTCGACGATTGGGTGCACCCGGTGACGGGTCTTCGAGGTCCGACGCCCGCCGACCAGGACTCCGGCGCGTTCCGCGCGCAGGACCTTCGCTCGCTCGCGGGCAAGGTGCTGCGGATCGACCCGGCCACGGGAAACGGCTACCCCTCGAACCCCTTCTACGACGGCGACGTGACCTCGAACGCGTCGCGGGTCTGGGTCCTCGGACTGCGCAACCCGTTCCGCACGCTGGTCTTCCCCGGGACGGGCGCGAGCGACCCCGCGCTCGGCCAGCCGAACGTGATCGCCATCGGCGACGTCGGCTACAACACGTGGGAGGAGCTCAGCATCTGCACCGGCGGCGAGAACCTCGGCTGGCCTTGCTTCGAAGGTTTCAACTCTCTCTTTGCGTACCAGAGCTTCAACCCCGGCTCGCCGCAGTTTCCCAACTGCAACACCGCGATGTCCGGGACACGGACCGACCCGATCGCCGCCTGGCACCACTTCCTCCCGGGGAACTACAAGCCGCCGGGCACGTACGTCGCCGAGGACGGCAGCCCGCTTCCGGGCTTCATCGGCGCGGCCGCGATCGGCGGAACCGTGTACACCGGCGGGACGTACCCCGACCTCTACGACGGGCGTATCTTCTTCGGCGACTACGGGCCGGGCTTCATCAAGACGATCGAGGTCGACGGGAACTACGACCTGGTCGCGATCCGTCCCTTCGCCGCGAACCTGGGACAGATCGTCGCGGTCGAGCGGCATCCGGTCACGGGCGATCTCTACTACGTGCGAGTGAACGCCGGCCGGATCTACCAGATCCGCTACAACGATCCGGACGCCGTACAGGTCTACGGCTGCGACGTGAACCCGGGCGGCAGTCTGACCGCGTCCAACGTCGACGCGTATCCGGGCGGCTCGGTCGACTTCGCGCTGCACAACCCGCTCGGCACGCAGTCGCCGGGCGCGTTGACGCTGCTCGGCGTGGGAGCCGCGCCGGATCCGGCGTTCCCGTGCGGAACGGTGGTCCCCGGCTACGGGATGGGAGGTCCGCTCGCGGGTGGAGAGTTCCTGCTCGACCTCACGCCGGGCGTCCCGCTTGGAACGACTTCGGGACCGGCGTGGCAAGGCTCGCCTGCGACCGTGCCGATGCCGATACCCTTCCTCCTCACTCTGGCCGGCGCGACGGCCTACGTGCAGGGGGTGATCATCGACCCGACCGCGGGCGGTGGCTCGGGCGCGATCTTCGGCCTGACCGAGGCGATCGAGCTCGCGATCGGCTCGTAAGTTCGACGTCTCCAGGTGTTACCGCGGCTCCGCCCGCCCGGTCCCCGAGGCGGGCGCCGCGGAATCGATCCCCTTGGGTGGGTGGGGGTTAGGGATGGGTTTTCGGACTCAACAGCCAGGCTCGATCCCGGTCACGACGTCCCCGCTCTTGTCCGCCGCGGCCCCGGCGCCGCCGCCGCTGCCGATGACGAGGATGCGCAGCCCCTCCAGCAGGGCGAACCGCCCGCCGAGCCGATCCTCGTGCAGCACGCCGCCGCGCACCCAGACGGAATAGGTGTCGTCCATCACCCAGACGTTGCGGTTGAAGTTGAACGTCCCCGTCGCGAGGTCGAGGCCGTTCAGCCCGGCGCCGAAGCCGTAGACTACCTTGCCGCCGCGCGGGATGCAGATGAGCTGCCCACAGCGGATCGACTGCGGCACGGGTGTCTTCGACGACCAGGTCTCCGTTCCATGATCGAAGACGTACGTGTCGTCGTGCACGCTCGTCGAGAGCGTCGCGAAGTCCACGTCCGCGCCGCCGACGGCGATGACGTCCCCCGTAAACGCCGGCGCGATGCCGAGGTGCATGCGCCGGTCGGGCAGCGGATCGGTCAGCCCCACTCCCCCGCCGCCGGCCGGGTCGTAGAGCAGGCACGCGTCGGTCGTCGACGGTCCGAGGCCGGCGGGCGATTCGACGCCGCCGGCGATGAGGACCTTGCCACTGCCGAGCAGCGCGGCCTCGGCCGTCGTAAGCGGCGCCGGCAGCGCCGGTCCCGCGGACCACACGCCCGTCGCGGGATTGTAGATCTCCGTCGTGGCGAGCGCGGTGAACATGCTCGCCGGCCAGCCGATCGGGTGCGCGGCGTCGAAGCCGGTGCTGCCGCCGGCGACGAAAACGCGGCCGTCGCCCAGCTTGGTCGCCGTGTGCATCACGCGCGGCGACGACATCGAGCCCGTCGCGGTTGCGCTCCCCGTCGACGGGTTATAGATCGCGCAGCTTGCGAGCGCGCCGGCGCCGTCGATGCCACCGCTCAGCAGCACACGCCCGTCGTCGAGCAGCGTCGCGCGGTGATGGCTGCGCGCCTCGGGCAGCGCAGCGGGCGACGGCACGAAGCTCTGCGTCTGAGGGTCGAAGAGCGAGATGGAATCGTGGAAGACCGGCGGCACGTCGGGCGACTGGCCGCCGGCGACGAGGACCGTGCCGTCGTCGAGGGTCGTCGCGGACGGCCACCGCCGCGCGTCGCCGTCGTCGTTGAGCGCGAGATGCGCTTCCCCCGGCAGGCTGAGGACGAACTTGACCTGATTGGAGAGCTCGTCCGCCAGCGTCGCAGCGCCCGGGAACGTCAACGCCTGCGCATAGAGCGGAAACCCGGAGAGCGCCGGGTTCGCGGGGAACGGGTAGCTCACGGTCGCGCTCCCTCCCGCGGACAGGAACCCGACGTCGGCAAAGCTCAGAAGGTCGAGCCCCACGTCGAGCAAGCGCGGATCGAAGGGATCGAGCAGCGCGAGCGGGGTCGGGCCTTCGTTGAGCGATGGCAGCAGGAAATAGCCCGCGCCGGACGCGCCGCCGGAGAGCGAGTAGTCGACGCCGCTCCCGAGCACGCCGTCGGACCAGGAGAGCGAGAGCTGCGCGTGGGCGGCTCCCGCGAGCGCGATGGGTACGAGGAGGCTGGCAAGCTTCATACACCCATCCTAGATCCGCCGGCGAAATCCGGGGGAAGGCTGGGGCTAGCGCCGCTGGCCCTCTTCCCGCGGCTTCGGCGCCGCCGGCAGGTACTGCTTGGGCCAGCGCTGGTCGAAGTACTCGTAGTCGACCGACGCTCCGAGCGTGATGTAGGGGTTCACGAGGTGCGGCCGCGCCATCACGCAGAGGTCCGCCCGCCCCGCGGCGAGGATCGTGTTGCAGTGGTCGGGCCCGAGGATCGCGCCGACCGCCATCACGGGAATGCCGACCTCGTGGCGAATCTGCTCCGCGAACGGCACCTGGTACATGCGGCCGTAGATCGGCTCCGACTCCGGCGTGTTGCCCGCCGACGAGACGTCGATCGCGTCGCAGCCGCGCTCCGCGAGCGCGGCCGCGATCGCCACGGAGTCGTCGGCGGTCTGTCCGCCCGCGTCGTCGAGCCAGTCGGTCGCCGAGGTGCGCACCGAGATCGGCTTCTCGTCCGGCCAGGCCGCGCGCACCGCGTCGAACACCTCCAACGGGAAGCGCATGCGGTTCTCGAGGCTGCCGCCGTACTCGTCGTCGCGGAGGTTCGCCTTCGGCGACAGGAACGACGAGAGCAGGTACCCGTGCGCCATGTGCAGCTCGATCATGTCGAAGCCCGCCTGGTCCGCGCGGATCGCCGCGCCGGCGAAGTCGTCCCGCACGCGGTCCATGTCGTCGCGGTCCATCTCCTTCGGCACGTGCCAGCCCGGCGCGAACGGCTGCGCCGACGGCGCGATCGTCTGCCATGCGCTGTTGTCGGTCAGCGGATCGTCGCCCTCCCACGGCAGATGACACGAGCCCTTGCGCCCCGCGTGCGCGAGCTGCATCCCGATCTTCGCGCCGGAGTTGGCGTGCACGAACTCGACGACCTTCTTCCAGGCGCGCACGTGATCGCCGGAGTACATGCCGGCGCAGCCGAGGGTGATGCGCCCCTCCGGCGATACGTCGGTCATCTCCGTCATGACGAGCCCCGCCCCGCCGATCGCGCGGCTGCCGAGGTGTACGAGATGCCAGTCCCCCACGGTGCCCTTGCGCGCCGAGTACTGGCACATCGGCGAGACGACGACGCGGTTCGCGAGCTTCATCCCGCGCAGCGTCATCGGCGCGAACATCGGCGGCGGAACCGACCCGTCGGAGGCCGGCGGCATGCCGACGTCGCGGGCGTACCACTCGGTGACGCGCCCGACGAGCTCGGGATCGCGCAGCTTCAGGTTGTCGTAGGTGATGCGCTTCGAGCGCGACATCAGGTTGAACGTGAACTGCAGCGGATCCTGGTGCATGTAGCGCGCGGAGTTCTCGAACCACTCCAGGCTCGTCTGCGCCGCCTTCTGGAGCTTCAGGACCTCGACGTACCGCGCGTCCTCGTACGCCTGGAGCGCCGCGGGCACATCGTCCGTGCCGTGCTCGCGGAAGGCCTCGACCAGCGCGATCGAGTCCTCCATCGCGAGCTTCGTCCCCGAACCGATCGAGAAGTGCGCCGTGTGCGCCGCGTCGCCGATCAGGCAGACCTTGCCGTGGAACCAGCGCTCGTTCTTGATCGTGGGGAACGTCCGCCACAGCGAGCGGTTCGTCAGCAGCGGGTGCCCGTCGAGGTGATCGGCGAAGAGCCGCTCGACGTACGCCACCGTCTCCTCCTCGCTGGCCTCGTCGAGCCCGGCGCGCTTCCAGACCTCCTCGCGGCACTCGACGATGAAGGTGCTGAGCGGCTCGTCGCCCACCTCGAACGGGTAGGCGTGCACCTGGAACAGCCCGTGCTCGTTCTCGCGGAACAGGAACGTGAACGCCTCGAGCGGCTTCGTCGTCCCGAGCCACGCGAACTTGCACTTGCGCCAGTCGAACGAGGGCTTGAAGTGCTCGGCGTACTTCTCGCGGACGATGCTGTTGATCCCGTCGCAAGCCAGGATGAAGTCCGCGTCGGCAAACTCGGCGTCGTCGGACACCTCGCGCTCGAACTCGAGCTTCACCCCGACGGCGCGGCAGCGCTCGTGGAAGATCTGGAGCAGCTTCTTCCGGGACATCCCGCAGAACCCGTGCCCCGTCGACCGCACGCACGTGTCGGCGTAGTACGTCTCGATGTCCGTCCAGTAGGCGAACGCCTCGGTCATCGCGTGGTAACTCTCGGCGTCCTCGTCCTCGAACCCGCCGAGCGTCTCGTCGGAGAAAACCACCCCCCACCCGAACGTGTCGTCCGGCTTGTTGCGCTCGTAGACCGTGATGTCGGTCTCGGGAAAGGCCTTCTTCATCAGGATC
This sequence comes from Planctomycetota bacterium, assembly GCA_028278425.1. Lineage (GTDB taxonomy): Bacteria > Planctomycetota > UBA1135 > UBA1135 > JANQEJ01. The sequence goes on from JANQEJ010000222.1 coordinate 37,115, forward strand.
GAGAAGTAGAGCCCCCCGGGCCCGGCGCCGATGCAAGCGATCTTCATCGGCGGCATGATAAGGATTAGGTTGTCCGGCGTGCGCAAGTTCCTCCTCGCCGCGGTCGCCCTCGTCGTCCTCGCCTACGCAGGTTGTCGTATCCGCTACGCCCTCGCCTCCGACGAGACCAAGATCCGCTGGCTGATCGAGGACGCCGCGGAGGGGTTCAACGACTCGCACGTCCGCGACACCATCGGCTGCCTGGCCGACGACTGGCACGACCGGACGACGGCGATCCACAAGGACACGCTGATCCAGTTCCTCCAGTACTCGTACTTCCACGACCGCGAGGAGAAGACGAAGCGGTATCGCTACCGGGTCGAGGTGCCGGACGACACGATCACGGTCACCGTCGACGGGGACACGGCTACGTTCCGCTGCGTCGGGTACTTCGACGAGCTCAAGCAGGGGGAGTTCCAGCCGGTGTGGGTGGTGACCTTCGAAGGAGAGCTCGAGAGGGGCGACGACGGCTGGGAGGTCACGATCTCGGGCTACCAGAGCCTCGAGGGACGCGCGTTTCGGCGTTAGTCGTACGGTGCCGCAACAATTCGTCTACGTTTCCGCCCGGGGACCATAGCGTTTGCCGGAACCGCAAACGGAACGTAGACGAATTGCTGCGGCACCGTACGACTAACGCGCCAGCGCTCGCAGGCTCTCGATGCGCTCCTCATCCGGAATCGGCATGAGCTCGAGCGGATCCTCGCGCAGGTCGTAGAGCTCCGGATCGCCCTCCACCGGCACGTGCAGCCGCCAGCGCCCGTCCACCGTCACCGACCTCTCCCGCGCGCACGTCGCGTGAATCTGCGGCCACGGCCCGGTGCCGGCGAGCTGCATCAGGTCGCCCCCCACCAAACCCTCGAGCGGCGGCAACCCCAACCGCGCGGCGATCGTCGGCATGACGTCGAGCAGCGTCCGGTCTTCCGTGTTGCGCACGCCGGGCGGGATGCCGGGGCCGCGGAAGACGAGCGGGACGTGCAGTTCCTCGCTGTAGAGCGTGTCCCCGGCTTCCTGCACGAGGTGCGGGAAGAAGCCGTTGAGCTCGAGCGGCACGCCGGGGCGCGGCGCGCGCTGCCAGAGCCCCTCGCCGTGGGCCGAGGTCAGGACGACGAGCGTCGTGTCGGCCAGCCCGGAGTCCTCGAGGTAGCGAAAGAGCTCACCCAGCGCGTCGTCGACCTGTCGGATCTCGGAGTCGTAGAGCGCGATGCGCGTCTCGATCTCGGCGTAGGTCTCGTCGTCCAGCCGATACTGCTCCTTCTCCGGCAAGGCCGCGCGAAAGCGCCGCTGCCGTCCTCGGTCTTCGAACGGCTCGAACGCCAACCCGTCCTCGGGCCGGTAGGGACGGTGCGGGTCGAAGAAGTGCAGGTAGCCGAAGAACGGGCGGCCGTCGCGCGCGTCGAGCCGCGCGCGCGCGACGTCGACCAGCGCTTCGGCCAGAAGCTCCGGATGCGCGCCGTACCGCTCGAACTCGGCCGCGGGAGCGAGATCCGGGTGCGCGACGGCCGCCCACGTCGCGTAGCCGTTGCCCGCGAAGACCTCGGCCAGCGTCAGACGCCCGTCCGGACGCCCGGTCATCAGCATCGACATCGCCGTATGGAGCTCGGAAGACGGCGACCAGACGCGCTCGAAGACGACGCCGTCCTCGGCCCACTCGTCGATCGCGGGCGTCGTGCGCCGCTCGTAGCCGTGCAGGGACGTGTGATCGGCGCGCAGCGAGTCGACGACGATGAAGAGCACGTTCGTCGGCTCCTCCGGCATGTCGCAGCCGGCGAGGGTGAGGAGCAGCGCGGGGAGCAGGAGTCGCACAGGTGACTAGAACTGGAAGTACACGAACGGCGACGCCACGCCGACCTGGTAGCGCAGGATGACGAATCCGAGCACCGCAAAGAAGAGCACTCGGCCGATCCACGTGATCCGCGACCAAAGTCGCGGCAGGTCGATGAAGGCGCCGGAAGCGTGGACGGCGAAGAGCGCGAGCAAGACGGCCCAGCCGATCAGGACGTCGCGGTCGAACCAGGAGGCGCTCGGCAGCGACCGCGGAACCAATTCGCTAAGGAACGCCACCGCCGCGCCGAAGCTGGGCGCGAAGAAAAAGACGATCGGGAACACCGCCATCACGACGCAGAAGGTCCAGCCGCCGAGCCGGAGCGCGAGGGAAGGCTCGCGCGGCTCCGCCTTGCCCTCGCGGATCAATCGCGCGCGCCGGAGGCGCAGCGAGTGCTGCGCGCAGATCAAGACGCCGTTCATGAAGCCCCAGAAGACGAACTTCCACGCCGCTCCGTGCCACAGGCCGAAGAGGGTCATCGCGAGCAGCGAGTTGCGCCAGACGGTCAGGTGGCTCAGCTTCGCCCGCGAGAGCGGCGAGTAGACGTAGTCGGCGATCCACGTGCCGAGCGACATGTGCCACCGGCTCCAGTAGTCGACGACCGACGTGCAGAGGAACGGCCGGTCGAAGTTCTTGACGAGCCTGACGCCGAAGAGCCGCGCGCTGCCGCGCGCGATGTCCGTGTAGGCGCTGAAGTCGGTGTAGAGCACGACCATCATCTGCGTCGACGCGAGCGCGAGGTGCGACGGGTCGGTTCCCGTCGGATCCGCCAAGTACGGGAAACAGAGCGGCGCGAGGCGGTCGGAGACGACGGTCTTCTTCGCGAGCCCCCACAGGATCAAGCGCCAGCCGGTGGACAGGTTTTCGCCGCTCAGGAGCTCCGTCTCCTTGAGCTGCGGGATCAAGTGCCCGCCGCGCTCGATCGGCCCGGCGACGAGCTGCGGGAAGAACGACACGTACAGCGCGTAGTCGACCACGTTCCGGCACGGCGCGATTTGCCGGCGGTACACGTCGATCGAGTAGCTCATCGTCTGGAACGTGTAGAAGGAGATCCCGAGCGGAAGGATCAGCTCCGTCCAGGGGATCCCGCCCGCGCCGAAAAGCCCGGCGAGGTCGTTGAACGTCCCGATCGCGAAGGCGGAGTACTTGAACCACGCGAGGAGCCCCAGGTTGCCGAGGATGCTCACGAGGAGCAGCAGGCGCCGCACGCGCTCGTTCGCACTCTTGTGGATCCCGATCGCGAGGCCGTAATCGAGGAACGTCGACCCGATCAACGCGAGTGAGTGGATCGGGCTCCACGCGAGGTAGAAGGCGTAGCTCGCGGCGAGCAGCCAGACGCGCCGCAACGGCCGCGGAACGAACTGGAACAACCCGACGATGAGGATCAGGAACGCGACGTACTCGTGCGTGGCGAAGGACATGCGTCCCTAGAACAGCCCCTCGGCCTTCAGGACGGCGAACGCCTTGCGCCCCACGATGCCGTGCCCGCGGCGCGTCAGGTGGAAGTTGTCGGCCGGGTAGAAGACCGACTCTTCCCCGTGTTCCAGGTCGAGCGCGTTCCACTCCGCCGGGTCCATGAAGACGGACGGCGCGATGCCCTTGTGCTCGAGCTCCTCCATGAGCGGCGCCATCGCCGCCTGCACTTCATCGTTGGCGTCGATCGCGATCGCGCTCGGGTGGTCCGCGAGCCAGCGCGCAAGCTTGTCGGTGAAGCGATGGTGCGTCCCGCTGACCGACGCCTGCAGGTACGGGTTGAAGAGCAGCGCCAGCCGCCCGCCCTCCGCCTCGACCGCGGCGAGCGCCTCGTTCAGCCGCTCCTCGACGCGCTCCCAGAGCGGCACTGCGTCGGGCCCGAACGGATCCCCCACCGCGCGGATCACGACCTCGCGCGTCGTCGGCTCGAGCACGAAGCCGGTCGCGTTCACGCGCGTCCGCAGGAAGTTGTAGATCGCGCTCCGCAGCACGAACGGGCGCAGCGGGTTCGGGCTCGGCTCCCGCCCCTCCACCATGGGGCGAACGTCGAAGGGCTGAAACGAGAAGACGACGACGTCCGGCTCGAACCGGCGCGCGTCCTCCTCGTAGGTGCGCACCAATTGCTCGAAGGCGTAGCTCGGAACGGCGAAGCACATCACCTCGGCTTCGCGCTCGATCCCGCGTGCCGCGAAGTCGCTGCGGACCTCGCGCTCGAGCATGCCGGTGATCGTGTCCCCGTAAGCCGTGCGGCTGCCGAAGAGGACCGAGTTCCCGATCACCGCCACCCGGAAGCGCTCCGAATCCTCCTCCGGCGTGAGCCAGTCGGGACCGCGGTACCCGAAGGCGTTGATCCGGATCCCCTCGTGCCGGTCGATCTCCTGGTTCGGGAGGATGCGCAGGCCGAGGCGCCCGTCCTGATCGGAGATCATTCCCCCTTCGCCGCCGAAGCCGGCCGCGCGCAACCCGACCTCCAGCCCCGCGACGACGAGGAAGAAGACGAGCACGCCGCCGCGGGCGCGGAGACTACTCGTCGGACGGCCCTCCGGAGCGCGCCACCTGGTCCGGCTTGACCTTGGCGGCGTCGAAGTCCGCGGCGGCCTCGATCATCGTGTCGATGGTCTCGTCGAAGTCCGCGCTGCCGCCGCGCCGGAAGCGCAGCGGGTTCACGCGCGCGACGACGAAGGCCTTGAGGTACGGGCTGTCGAAGCCCTTCTCCTTCAGAGCGCTGACCGCTTTCGCCACCGCGTCGTCGAGCTCGAGCAGCTTCTTCGCGCGCTCCTCACGCATGGCAAGGGCGTCGGAGAGCACGTCCTCGTCGAACTCCTCCACGCGCTTCAGGACCGAGTGGTACGTGCTGCCCGAGAAGCGACCGCGCTCCTCGTAGCAGAGACCGAGGGTCAGGAACGACGGCTCCTCGAAGAGCACGGCGAAGTCCTTCTCCGGCGAGTCGTCGAGCTCGGCAAGCTCGCGCGCCATGCGGATGACCTCGAGCGACTTCTCCTTCAGGTTGTGCGCCTTCTCCGTGTTCAGCGAGAGGATGCGGTAGGCGAGCTCGGCCTCCGGAACCACCAGCGCGACGATCGCCTTGGCCCCGAGGTTGCGCATCGCCGCCAGTCGGTGGTGCCCGTTCGGCGTCCAGTACTTGCCCTTTTCGCCGCGCACGCAGATCACCGGATCGAGGAAGCGGTTGAGCTCGTCGATCCGCGCGGTCAGGCGGTCGGCGTGCGCTTTCGAGAGGTCGCGCTGGAACGGCGTCGGCTCGACCGTCCCGATCGGAAGCGCTGCGAGGCACTGCCACGCGCCGCCGAGCGGATCGCGGTACACGCCGAGCACGCGCCCGCCGTCGTTCTCGATCGCTCCGGTGAGCTCGTCCATCTCGGCCGGCTCGGCCGCGCCCTGAATCTCCTCCGGCGTCAAGCCGCGGGAGGCGACCTCCGCCTTCTTCTTGCGAGCCTTCTTCTTGGCCATACCGCCAAGATAGCGCATCGAAAGACGCGCATCGCGCCGGCCCTGGGAGCGGCCCCGGGCATCTGTTATCCTGGTTCCTCGCTTCAAAGAAGGAGGACAATGGAGCTTCGTAAACCGCTTGAAGAGGAGACGCTGGCCGAGGTCGGCTACCGCAACGTCGTTTCGGTTCCGGGCGACGCCACCGTCGGCGACGCGGTCCGGGCCATGCAGGCCGAAAAGGTCGGCGCCTGCTGCGTCATCGACGGCGAGGAGCTCCGCGGCATCTTCACGGAACGCAACCTGGTCGCGCGCGTGTTCGGAGCGGGCCTTTCGCTCGACGCGCCCGTCGCCGACTGCATGACGCCCAACCCGGTGACGTGCGGCGTCGACGACGCGCTCCACGTCGTCCTCACGAAGCTTCACCAGGGAGGCTTTCGCCACATCCCGGTCGTCGACGCGAACGGGCGGGCGATCGGAACCACGTCGGTGAAGCGGGCCGTGCGCTTCATGGGCCGCCACATGCGCGACGTCGTCTACAACGTGGCGCCGGAGCCCGGGCAGTTTCCCGACCGGCCGGAAGGGGGCTGAGGATGATCTGCCCCGACTGCAAGCACGACAACATTCCCGGCGCCGACGCGTGCGAGAACTGCGGGCAGGACCTGACGGCGCTCGACACGCCGGGATCCCGCACGGAGCTCGAGGCGAGCCTCACCGAGATCTCGGTGGAGAAGCTGTCGCCCAAGACGCCGGTCCTCGTGCCGGCGAGAGCCACCGTGTCGGACGCGCTGACCGTCATGCGCGACCGCCGGATCGGCGCGGTCCTGATCGGAACGAGCGACGAGATCGTCGGCATCTTCAGCGAGCGCGACGTGCTCCTGCGCATCGCCGACCGCTACCAGGAGGTCAAGTCGAGCCCGATCACCGAGTTCATGACGGCCAACCCGGAGACGCTCGAGCTCGACGCCCCGATCGCCTTCGCCCTGAACAAGATGGAGGTCGGCGACTTCCGCCACCTGCCGATCACGCGCGACGGGTTGCTCGTGGGCGTGATCTCGCTCCGCGACGTGCTCGCGTTCCTGAGCGCCGAGTACCCCGACCTGATCCCCGCGGCCTCCGAACGGTAACACGAATGGACATCTATCACGTTTGGGTCGACCTCAAGCCGGGAGTGAAGGACCTCGAGTTCTGCGACGCAGCGGCGGCCTACTTCGGTCACCTCCGCGACGAGGGCGAGATCGCCGGCTTTCGCATCACGCGGCGCAAGCTCGGCTTCGGCCCGCCCGGACTCGGCGACTTCCACCTCATGATCGAGACCGAGGACATGGCGCAGCTCGAGCAGGCCTTCCGGCGCGTCGCCGCGCGCACGAGTCCCGCGGAGGGATTCCACGCCGCGGTCAACCAGAAGGTCGTCAACTTCACCGCCGCGCTCTACCGCGACTTCCCCGACGAGTTCCGGAAGCGCGGCGACGAAGAGTTCTGAGCCGGCGTCTTCAGGAAGCGAGCCCCTCATGCCCCGCTTGATCGAGTGCGTTCCCAACTTCAGCGAGGGGAGCGACCTGGCCGTCATCCGCCGCATCACCGACGAGATCGAGGCCGTCGACGGAGCGCGGCTGCTCGACGTCGACCCCGGCAAGGCGACGAACCGCACGGTGGTCACGTTCGTCGGCGAGCCCGAGGCCGTGCTCGACGCGGCCGTCGCCGCGGTGCGCAAGGCGGCGGAGCTCATCGACATGAAGAAGCACACCGGCGAGCACCCGCGCTTCGGCGCGACCGACGTGTGCCCGCTCGTGCCCGTGGCCGGCGTGACGATGGAGGAGACGGTCGAGTACGCGCGCGAGCTCGCGCGGCGGCTCGGCGAAGAGGTCGGTATCACCGTCTACTGCTACGAGAACGCCGCCCTCTCCGAGGAGCGGCGCAACCTCGCCACCGTGCGCGCGGGCGAGTACGAGGGTCTCAAGGACAAGCTCGCCGACCCCAACTGGAAGCCCGACTTCGGTCCCGCGGAGTTCAACGCGCGCTCCGGCGCGACCGCGGTGAGCGCGCGCGACTTCCTCGTCGCCTACAACGTCAACCTGAACACGACGTCGACGCGGCGCGCCAACGCGATCGCCTTCGACATCCGCGAGAAGGGCCGCATCAAGCGCGAGGGCAACCCGCTGACCGGGCCGATCGTGAAGGACGAGGACGGCAACACCGTCTGGATCCCGGGCTCGCTCAAGTGCTGCAAGGCGATCGGCTGGTTCATCGACGAATACGGAATCGCCCAGATCTCGATCAACCTGACCAACATCAACGTCACTTCGATCCACGAGTGCTTCGACGAGGCCAGCCGGCGCGCGGAGGCGCGCGGCATTCGCGTCACCGGCTCGGAGATCGTCGGGCTGGTGCCGCTTCAGGCGATGCTCGACGCCGGTCGCTATTTCCTGCGCAAGCAGAAGCGCTCCACCGGCATCGCGGAGAGCGAGATCATCAAGATCGCCGTGAAGTCCCTCGGCCTGGACGACCTCGCGCCGTTCAAGCCGGAGGAGAAGATCATCGAGTACATCCTCGCCGACAAGGATCGGAACCTCCTGGTCGACCGCACGGTGACCGGCTTCGTCGAGGAAACGGCGTCGGAGTCCGCCGCCCCCGGCGGCGGTTCGGTCGCCGCCACCCTCGGCGCGCTCGGCGCCGCGCTCGGCACGATGGTCGCCAATCTCTCGGCGCACAAGCGCGGTTGGGACGACCGCTGGGAGGAGTTCTCCGACTGGGCCGAGAAGGGAAAGGCGTGCCACGAGGAGCTCCTCGCCCTGATCGACAAGGACACGGACGCCTTCAATGCGATCATGGCCGCGTTCGGCCTGCCGCAGGGCACGGATGAAGAGAAGGCCGCGCGCGACGAAGCGATCCAGGCCGCGACGCGCGGTGCGATCGACGTGCCGCTGCGCGTCATGGAAGTGGCGCTGCAATCGCTCGACGTCATCGCCGCGATGGCGGAGAGCGGCAACCCGAACTCGGTCTCCGATGCGGGCGTCGGCGCTCTTTGCGCGCGCTCCGCCGTGATGGGCGCCTACCTCAACGTGAAGATCAACTCCTCGGACCTCGCCGACAAGGAGGCGGTGGCCGACTACCTCGCGCGCGGCGCGAAGATCCAGGAGGAGGCGAAGCGGCGTGAGCGCGAGATCCTTGCGGTGGTCGAGGAGAAGCTGTAGCGGATGACTGACTTGTGCGGCCCGGTGTCCTCAACATCTACAGATTTCGGAATTCCAATGGAGTAGGAGAGAGAGTACAACCGCACCTTCGGTTGGATCGTGCCTAGCTCGAAGATCTTCCGCCAGGGCTCCAAGGGTAAGGCCGGGAGCACGCTGGCACTCGGCCCTCCTGGACAATTGCTTGCAGATCTCTTGGAGATCGATGAGACGGAACCTGCCGTTCATCAGAACATCTCGGCCTTCTTGGGGCTCGTGCTTCGGACTCTGGTTGAGCGTTGCTACATCGAGCACGCCTCCGTCCTATGGTATTCGGACATCGAACAACGTCTTTCATTGATCGCGGAGTACCCTCCTTGTGTTCCGGAAGGCTTCACGGAGACTTTTAGACTCGGGGAGTATGTGGTTGGCGAAGCCCTTGACACTCAAGAGACGATTCTCATTAACGACGTTCCGAATGATCCACGCATAGATTCCGAACGTCGATCCACATGGAACGAGATGATCCCAAGCGGAGGAATCAGATCCGCGATCTACATACCCTTTCACGACAACAACGGCTGCGCGGGGGTTGTGAGGATCATGAACCGACTCCTGCCGGCCCAACACACCTCTGAGAGGCCGGAGACGGGATTCACCAAAACAGATCAGCGAGTCCTCGAGAAGCTTGTCGATGTAATCAGACGTCGCACGCAGATTGCGTGGGCCAGAACGGGAACCATCCGGGTGTCGCAATGGGCAGCAGAGATCTTGCGGCGGAACGACGAGGAACCGACGGTCATTGCCGCTCAGTTGACAGCAGAGGGTCGCGAAGTCACTAACTGCATGCGTTGTGCCGTCTATCTCGCGCGCGAGGACGATCCATCGCACCTGAATCTAGTAGCACAGTCAGGCTTCTCACGGGCCGCGGAACGGCGGGTGAGCCGGCTTCCGATCGCAAGCACGATCACGGGCCGTGTCTTCGAGAGCAAAAAGGCCAAGGTGCTGCCCGATGTCCTTGCCCATGAAGGGGCCGCAAACTTGGATGTGGCACGCCAAGAGCAAATGATTTCGGGAGTCATCGTTCCCGTTGAGACCGGGAGCATTCGCGGAATAGTTTCGGTCTTCTCGACGCGGAAACGCTCGTTCGAGCGGACGCAGATAGAGCACCTGCGATACCTAGGCGGTGTCTACACCTCTATTCACGAGCTCTCGGAACAGACACTCCGCATCGATGGGCTTCGTGACGAGCTTGGCTCGATATGCCACAACCTGCGACGACCCTTTGGGGGAATAGACGCCTTCCGTTTGGCCATTCTTAGGAAGTCTGCGCGGCTCAAATGGCGAGCTGAGAAGAACGACTTCACGACCGCAGACGTGATCAACGACATGGGCGAGGTGGAACGCTACGCCAACCTTATGCATGCTGAGATCGAGCGCGGGCGCAGGAGGACGACTGGCATGCTCCTCGGCCACCCTGGAGCCCTCGAGAGCGCTGAGCTGTCGAAGGAACCCACAAAGCTCAGTTTGTTAATTAAGGACATCTGTAGCGCGTACCACAAAGAAGCTCACAAGCGCAATGTTCGCCTTGTGGTTCGTCCCACAATTGATAACCTGCCGGTGATCCAGGCGGACAGGGAGAAGTTGGAGATCGCTATCGAGAACCTCGTCGAGAACGCCATCAAGTACTCATGGGAGAATGAAGATGTTGTTGTGTCCGGAGCTCTGGAAGGCAGGTTCGTCTCAATTTCTTTCACCGATCAAGGACTTGGAATACCTGAGCACGCCTTCGATTCGATCTTCAACCGATCATTTCGAAGCGAAGCTCGGGACACGAGGCGATATATCATGGGTACGGGGCTAGGGCTAAACGCCGTGAAGCAAGTCGTCGAAGCTCACGGAGGAACCGTAAAGGCGGAGAGCAGACCCTTCCTCTCAGATCCCGGTCGAATCCGGGAGTACGAGGGATTCACAACGACACTCACCGTGAAACTACCAGCGTAATCCGCTTCTCGATCGCTAGGGAGAGCTATGCCTAATCAACTATCGGACACAAGGTTGCTTGGAAAGGACGTCGTACTCCTTGTCGATGACGACTATCAGGATGCGTCCTATCAGAGCATCGTCGAGGGGATCGAAGACGATTACGCCTGCGCCACCTGGTCCGTCGGGAATACCTACGAGGCCGAACGTGCACTCGAACACCTTCTAAGCAGGACAAGAGAGCATTCGGGGGTACTCGTGATCGTCTTGGATCTCATGCTTGGCCACAACAGTGATGACGTTCAGCAAGGTCTGCGTCTCCTAAGAGACTGGACGAGACAATTGGAGGGTTGCGGAACTAGATGGGGCTATGTTCCTCAGATCGTTGTGTACACCAATGTAGCGGAGAACAGATTAAGCACCAGTGATCGCGCAGCGGCTTACAAGGTGCTTAGCAAGACCGGCGGCACTCCCGAGCTTCATGAGACGATCGGGTTTCTGCTAGGCAAGAAGAAGCGGGTACTGGAGAATCTGCCCGCTCGCGTAGTACTGATTGACGAGATCAAGAAGAGTTGCGAGCTTCAGATCGGTCTCGGTGACGAATGGTACCTATCGCGTAGCTACGCCGCTGAGATGCTGCCGGCAACGATGCGCATCGAGGGCTCTGACGTGCAGGTGTTAGCAGAACTGGAGATGAAGCGAGGTCAAGCGGGCATCCAGATTAGGCTCTTACCACCAAGCGATGATGGACCGTTGAGCGACGCCGAACTCCGTCAACTAGTTAGAGACCTGGGCTCAGCAGAATGATCCGGATTACCGTCTTTGACGTCGGTCAGGCCTTGAGCGTCTTGCTCGACTTCGGTCTAGATCGCTATGCGCTCATCGACTGTGGCAACGATGATCTGAATGGTGATCATCCAGCTTTGACCCAACTCGAGAGCCTAGCCAGCCGTCCTTCGGCCCGAATCCTCTTTGTGATGCTGAGTCACATGCACTGGGATCATATTGGCGGCTTAGAACGACTATACGCGTGGAGTGACGCGCTCCACGATAAGATCGAGGCGTTCTACTGCAACAACGCGTTGCAGCAGCTACTGGCCAAGGGGTTGGGCGAGGCTCCGGCATGGGCCAAGGGAATGATGAGCACCAAGTCTGTCGCTTTCCGATATGCCAACGCGGTCGCTATAGCCGCCAAGTTCGCACGCAAAGTGTCTAGCGAAGCGGAGTGTTGTTTCTTTGTCCCGACGGATCACACCAAGGACTATCCGGTTGATCTAACTCCACCCTGCCTGGTCAATGACGACATCAACGTGTCGCTCTACGCTCCCAGCGGGGAGGATCTAGACAGGCTTTCCCAGCTGTCCGGTGATCCTGGCGAGATCGCTGCCAATCTTCTCAAGCGCTCACTCAAACTGAGAGCCGATGTCAATGGAACAAGTGGCGTGGTGCTTATCAGCTACGCGGGTCGCCGAGTGCTCATCTGTGGTGATGCAACAGCTCGGAACTTCGATGACATCGCACGGAGGCTAGTGGACTCCGGCGAACTCGATGTGGATGTCCTTTGCTGCTGGCACCACGGGGGTCGTCTGGGACGTGGCGATGACACCGCTCCCGACAGTCGAGCTTGGGCGCTGATGGGGTCTTCCCGCGCCCATGAAGGAAGGACAGCGATTGCGTCGTGTGGGGCTGGCAACGCCTACGGCCACCCGCATAAGACGACACTGGAACTCGCCGATAAGGCGGGGTTTGCCATTCACTGCACAGGTCTAAGCCGTTGTGCTGCATCAGACGACCCGCCCGAAGGCGTCCGTCGGCGCGCGACGCTCTTCGGACCCGACGCGGCAGCTAAGCTATTCAAGAAGCAAGCTTGCTGTGGAAACGTCCAAGTTTCAATCGATCCCGGTGGCAAGATTAAAGTCTCGCCGAGTTCGGGGCACAGAAAAAGGGCGGAGTGCTGTCTTGCTGGGACGTAATCAACTATCTCGCACTCGACACGAAGATCCAGGAGAGGTCAAGCGTCGTGAACGCGAGATTTTTCGGTCGTCGAGGAGCAATCTGTGAGCGCCGTTTGACGGAAGGAAGTACGCTGCCTTCTGGCGCGGCGGCTTCGCATTCCGCAGGCCGGGGGAATTCACCGTTTTCCGGATTCAGCGACTGCCGGCACCGATCCGACGGGGGAAACACCAACGTGGCCAATACGGATCGCCCCGATCCCTACAAGAACTTCCAATTCCGCCTGAAGTTCGGAAGGCAGCCACGTCGCCGGCTTGAGCAAGGCCGGCCCGTTCCGCAGCACCATGGAGCTCATTGCGCGCCGCGAGGATGGCGATTCCGCCGATGAAACCCTGATCGAGTCGATCACGCTCGAGCACAAAGGTTGGGATCGCGACTTCGAGGTGGCGAAACCTCGGGACGAGTAGCTCTCCGATCTCTCGTGTCCGGTCGCTAGAAGCGGATCTCGAGCGGCTCGTTGCCTTCCAGCCCGACGTTCACGCTCACCTCGTGCGCGAACTCGCCCGCTTCGAGCTGCGCGCGCGTTCCCACGCGCAGCGTTCGCGTCCCAACGGGGACGGTCGATAGCTCGAACTCGCCGGCGGCGTTGACCGCGGTGGTGCGGTCCATCTTTCCGAAGAAGCTGGTGTTGTTGTACGTGAGCAGCGGTTCGCCGTCGTCGACGATCGCAACGGCGAGGTGCGCGACGGGCTGCGCGCTCACGAGCTTGCCGCGAAGCGAGGCCACCGGCGTCAGGCGAAAGTCGACCTCGTACTCGCCTTGGCGAAAGTACGCGAGCCCGGTCGCGATCGGGAAGTGCGACAGCCCGCTCGCCTGAACGCCGAAGACGTACCAGCCCTCGCCGAGCGGGGGCAGCGTGTGGGACGTCGCGTCGTCGGTCGAGTACAGGCTGAACACGTTCCGCCCGGTTGCGTCGTCGCCGCCGGCCGCGCCGGTGAAGCGCCACAACGCGCCTTCGGGCCAGGACGTCAGGCCGCCGCCCTCGAGCCGCGCGGGCGCTCCGTCCGCCGGCGGCTCGCGGCCGTCGCGCGGATGGAAGGTGCCGATGAGGACGATCATCCCCTCGACCGGCACGTCGCCGCCGCGCACGCGGAAGCGCACGCTCACCTCGCCGGCCGCGGGAACGCGCAGCTCGACGTTCTCGGAGCCCGCCGGCACGTCGGGGAAACGGTGAAGCGCCGTGCTGAACGTGTAGAAGCTCTCGAGCTCGCGCGACGCGTAAACGTCGTAGACGCCCGCGCTCAGCCCGGTGATCCGGAACGCGCCCTCCTCCGCGAAGGCCCAGGCCTGGCGACCGAGGTCCGTCATCGCGTAAGGAAACCCGGCGCCGGCCGGCACCGCGTAGACGCGGTTGCCGAAGCCCTCGGAAGGGAAGGGCTCGCCCTCTTCGTCGCGCAGCACGCCCGCGATCGCGTAGGTGGGCTCGAGCACGACTTGCACCGCGAGCACGCCGTCGACCGCCGTCGCGGGATCCACGGAGAGCCGACGCGCGTGGTCGAGCGGAGACTGCCGGCCGGCGAAGACCGGCCGGACCTCTCCGTCGCCGACGAGCACGTCGATCGGCCCGACGACGCCCTCCATCGCGAGGCGCTCCTCGAACGTCCCGTCCAGCTCGCCCGTTCCGAACGCGAGCACGCGCTCCATCTCCCACTCGGGGCGTCCGCCGTCCATGACCTGGTACGACGGCTTCGGCACCGGATGTCCGTCGGGGAACGCGACCGCTCCGCGCAGGACGATCTCGCGGCCGAGCCTCGCGGTCCACGCGGCCGACGCGTTGCGCGCGAGGATGAGAAGCTCGCCGCCCTTCGCCTTGGCCGGCACCAGCCGGCCGCCCTGGACCTTGTCGAACTTCGGGTGCCGGTCGTCGCGCGACACTTGGACGGTGAGCTTGCGCTCCGTCCACACGTCGTCGAAGACGGCGACTCCGTCGGCGCCGGTTTCCGCGGACAGCGCCGGCGGGCCGGAGAAGAGCGACGGACCGCGCTGCTCCGACGGGTCGAGCTTGACGTAGACCTTGGCGCCCTCGACGGGGAGCTCGTCGGGATCGATGACGCGCACGACGACGCGCTCCGCGGGGACGAATCTGAGCTCGACGGGGTCGAAGCCGCCCTCGGCAAGCTGAACGACCGCGTCGGCCTCGAAGAGCGCGTAGCCCGGCAGCTCGGCGCTCAGTCGCAGCGACGGACTCGGGCGCTCGAACACGAAGCGGCCATCCGCATCGGAGAAGGTCTCGAGCGTCCCCTCCGAAACGCGCGCCGTGACGCGGACGCCTTCGAGCGGCTCCCCGTCGTGGTCCACCGTCGTTCCCTCGAGCAACCCGAGCGCGCCACGGACGAGCCGCACGTCCTCGAGCGCCGTCACGCCTTCCGCGAGCTCCTCCGCGGTCGAGATCATGCGGTATCCCCCCGCTTCCCGCACGACGAACGCCGCGTACGCCGGCCGGTAGCCCGGGTCGTCCAGGAGGAGCTCGAAGGAGCCATCCGCACGCGTCGTCGTCTCGCTCGCGCCCGGTCCGAGCCCGAACCCGACCCGGCTCTTGCGTACGACGGCCTGGACGACGAGGCCGTTCGCGGGTCCCTCGATCAGGCCGAGCGGCGCGTACCCCGCGTTGATCACCCGACCGGAGATTCGGATGCCTGTGGGCCCGGCGGCCGGTTCCGCGTCGACCGCGACGCGCGGTGACGATCCGGCTTCGTCGCTCGGCGCCGCCGCAAGCTCGCTCGCCGGTTCCTCGAACCGCGAGGCGGACGGGTCCGCGCGCTCCGCGACCGCCGGCGCCGGTCGCTCTTCCTCGTCGATCACCTGGTGCACTCCAACCGCCGCGAGCGCGACCGCCCCCGCCGCGACGGCGACCTTCGCCTTCATACCCATGAGCGTCACTCCTGCCAAAGTCCCGCTTCCCGCCGCCGCGCTCTCCCCGGCGAGGCCGAAGCACGCGAGCCAGCCCTCGCGTCCACCCTGCCGGCGGTCCAGCCCTTCGCGCAACCGCTCGAGCCCCCGCTGCAACCGCGAGTTCACCGTGCGTACCGGCACGTCGAGGCTCGCCGCGATCTCGCGCGGCGGCATCTCCTCCAGGTAGCGCATCAGCACGGTCATCCGAAACGGCTCGTCGAGCGCCATGACCGCGTCCACGAGGTCGCGGTGCAGCGCGACGCGCTCGACGAGCTCCGAAACCGACGGCTGCCTGTCGTTCCGCGCGGAATCGCGCTCGCGGGTGTCCCTGCGCGCCGCCGTACGCTTCGAGCGCCGCGACAGGTTGCGCATCACCCCCGCGAGCCAAGAACGCGCCGGCCGCCCCGCAAGCCCGCCGTGCTCGAGCGCGGCGACCCAGGTCTCCTGCGCCAGATCCTCCGCGCGGTGCGCGTCCCCGGCGAGGCCCACCGCGAGCCGCCGTACCCAGGCGGCGTCGGCGAAGAGGTCTTCGGGGGAATCGGAGCGGGAGCCGGACATCGTTCTCCCCTATCCTTCCCGCGGCCCGCGGATTTGACTCCGCTTCGTGAGGGAATCCGCCTGGGTCGGCTGTGACGACTCGCGAGCCGGCCATCTCGCCCGAATCCCATGGCCTCGAGTCTTCTTCCGGAACTCGTGACCGTTTCGATGGCGAAGACGCTACCGTGCCACTCGCGGAATCCGCTCGCGCCCAGCCGGGATGAGACCACAGTCGGTCGCTCGGCGTCCTAAGGTCCCTGCGCTTCCCCGAGAGCACCGTCTCGACGATCCTCCCCAAAGGAGCTACCCGAGCGACGGAGCAGTAGGCGGCCCTCGTTGTGAAGGCCGCGACACATGTCCTTCCTCAAAGAACGATGATCCGCGTATCCCAGCCTTTCCGACGGTCAGGCCACCGTGCGCTGACCACCTGAAAGGAACTCGATCCCATGGGTAACCGACTCTATATCGGAAACCTCTCTTTCGACACGACCGAAGACAACCTGCGCGCTGCCCTCACGGGGGATGGTCGCGGGGTCAAGGAAATCCACATCGTCTCCGACCGCGAAACGGGCAGGCCGCGCGGCTTTGCCTTCGCCGAGATGGCGAACGAGGGCGATGCTGCGGCCGCCATCCAAGCGCTCGACGGCACGGACCTCGACGGCCGCACCCTCCGGGTGAACGAAGCGCAAGAGCGCCAGAACCGCGGAGGCGGCGGTGGAAACCGGGGAGGCGGCGGCCGTCGCTGGTAGCCCCCCTGCCTGAAGCCGGGTCCGGGATCATCCGGGCCCGGCGACGCGTGCACTCGGCCGAGACCTACGCCGATTCGGCCTTGCCGGTTGCGAAGCGACGACTGATTGAGAGACTTGGGTCGCGTCACACCTCCAACCTGCTCACCCGGTCCCAGGAGCCCACATGCAGATCGCCAGCAACACCGTCGCCTTTCTCGACTACGAGCTGAAGGACGACGACGGCAAGGTCCTCGATACGTCGAAGGGGAGCGATCCGCTTACGTACCTGCACGGACGCGGGAACCTCATCGCGGGCCTCGAGAGCGAGCTCGAGGGCAAAGCCGGCGGCGACACCCTCCAGGTCCGTATCCCCCCGGAGCAGGGCTACGGGCTGCGGAACGAGGAACTGGTCCAAGACGTCGACCGTTCGGAGTTTCCGCCGGACGCCGACGTCCAAGCGGGCATGCAGTTCCATGCCAGGACGGAAGGCGGCTCGCGGATCGTCACCGTTGTCTCCGTCATCGGAGACGCGATCAAGCTGGACATGAACCACCCTCTCGCCGGCGTCGCGCTCAACTTCGACGTGACGGTCGTCCAGGTTCGCGCGGCGACCGAAGAGGAGCTCGCACACGGCCACGTGCACGGACCCGGCGGGCACAGCCACTAGTCCACCCAAGTCGCCTGCCAGTCCGGCATCCGGCCCACCGTGAGCGCGGCCCGGAGGGGCTTGTGCAAACTCTTCGGCCGTTAGTTCCCATCGGCGACCGATAGACCCTATGCTCTCCTCGGCTGAGGCAAGCTCCGAGTCCAGGACCCGGAGCCTCGGCGAGACTTGCGGGGGCCGTTCCCCCGCGCCGGCCGCGCTCCTTGCGGCCCCCGGCGCGCACAGCAGAGTCCCCGGGTGGGACCGCGCCGAACCACCGTTGATCGTTCCCGTTGCTGTTGTATGGGTCCCGATCCCGGGCGTCGGCCTCCGCATCGCGCGGGCGGCGCCAAAGAGAGACCCAGCATCCTCCGATCTACTCCCGCCGGCCCGGTCGAGACCAACCGGCCGGGCGGCCGTCGCCGATCTCGGCGCCGGCGTCGCCGCGACTGACCTCTTCGCCCATGATGTACCGACTCACACGGGACGACGGAGAAGAGCTTCGTGTGAGCGAGGGGATCTGGGAGGCCGTTCTGGAGTTGGCATGCCTCCATGGTTGGAGGCCGGCGGGAACGGAGGCGCCGAGGACCCGCGCGTGGGTTCGAACGCCCGGAAGCTGGGATCGGTGCGACTACTTCTCGGGCAGTTGCCAGCACGTCGCCGGTGAAGACGCGCGCACCCTGGCCGAGGCCGTCTACCGCGGGCTACCGAAGATCCCCGATCAACCCTCGTCGCATCCGGAGGTACGGGACCAAAGTCGTGAGCTCCCGCGGATCTCCGACACGACTCCCGGGGCACCGCCGGCACGCCCTTCGGTCGTCTCGATCCTAAGCGGCCGAGGAAAGCCGTTCGCGCGGAGAGTGGCGACGTTCATGGCATGTGGAGGGTTCACGATCGACCGTGCGTCTTCGATGAACCGCGAGTAGCCCGGTAGGGCGGGGATCGCCCCATCCTGTCGTTCGCCTCGGGTCCCGAGGTGGCGGAAGGTCTATTGGGTCGCGCGCTTTACTGGATACCGAAGGATCGTTTTCAATTTCTCCGGCGCCGTGCGGCGCGGGTCGCCGAGGTAGATCTCGTGGTGGAGGCCGTCGAGTCGCAGGCCCTGGTCCTCGACGAAGGCGAGGAGGCGCTCGATCGTCGGGCCCTCCGCGGCGTAGGGGCCGACGTGGAGGATCTGGGCGCAGCGGCCTTCCTTGAGCGTCTCCAGCTTCACGTCGCCGGCGCATTCGCCCTTGCCCTTCTGCTCGAGCGCCGCGCGGGCGGGGGCGAGGTCCTTCGCGGTGATGAAGTCGGGCGTGCGGATGATGAACTTGCCGGCGAGGTTGTCGGTGCGGGTGACCTCGAACGCGCCGTCGGTGGCCCACCAGAGGCCTTCGAGCTTGCAGACGGCGTAATCGCGGCCGGCCGCCTTGCTCGTGAACTTGAGCGTGTAGGCCATGCCGTAGAGCGCGGCGATCTTCGCCTGGAAGTCGGGGCCGTTCGGGTCGCCCTCGCCCTCGACGGTGAGGTACTTTGCCTTCGAGACGTCGACGAACGACGGCGTTTGCTTGGCGGCGTACTCGGCTTTGTGTTCCTTGTAGAGGTCGACTTTGGTCATCATCGGAGCGGCAGGTAGATGTCGGTGCGAAGGCTCTCCGGCGCGGTGTCCAGCGGAGAGTTGAGGTAGAACTCGAGGCACGGGCGGTCCGCCATCTCGCGTCCGCTCTCGGGAATCCAGCGGCCGCAGAACCACACGTAGGCTTCGCCGAGCGTGTCGTAGGGCCCGCGGTGCGAGAGGATCGCGTACTCGGCGGCGGGGATGGTCTGGAAGCCGACGTGGCCTTCGGGCTCGAGCGGCCGGCCGACGCGCAGGCACGCGTCGTAGCGGACCTTGTCCGGGGGCGTCACGTCGGGGTCGTCGTGCGCGACGCCGATCACCTCGGTCTTCCTCATCAGGAGCCCCTTGATCGCCGCCCACTGGAAGAGGCGACTCCACGTCCGGCCGACCTGGTCGTACGGCCCGGTGTGACGGAGGAACGCGACGTGGATCGGATCGCGCGCTTCGATCCGCACCGCGCCGGGCGGGTCCGCCGGCGGCTGGTCCTGGAGCGACGACGGCGCGCCGTCCTCGCGCCAGTGCACGCCGCTCGGCGCCTCGGGCGGCGGCGCTTCGGGCCGTTCCTTGCGCCAGTCGGACGGCGCGCGGCCGAAGCGCGCGCGGAAGGCGCGCGTGAAGGACTCGTGCGTCTCGTAGCCGGCGTCGAGCGCCACCTCGGTGACCGGCTGCTCGCCGCGCCGCAGGCGCAGGGCGGCACGCTCCAGGCGCAGGCGACGCACGTGCTCGCTCAGCGACTCCCCCACCATGCCGCGGAACACGCGGTGGAAGTGGTAGGGCGAGTAGCCCGCCACGCCGGCGAGGACCTCGAGGCTGAGCTCGCCGTCCAGGTTCTCCTGGATGTGTACAAGCGCGCGCAGGATGCGCTCGTTGTGCTCCTTCTTGGTCAGCATCTTCACGGGGACCAGCGTGCAGGCCGGGCGTTGCCGCTGCTTGACATTCCTTGCGAAAAGGCCCGGAGTCGGCCGCGTGGAGGCCCCCTCGCCCAAGCGCACCGCCTGGCCCCTCGTGGCGGTCGTCCTGGTTTCGCTCCTCGCCCACGCGCCCTGCCTGAGCTGGGGCTTCTTCGCCGACGACTGCGGGCACCAGCTCGTGCTCTCAGGGACGATCGACCACGAGTCGATGCGGCCGTGGAATCTCTACGACTTCGGCGAGGCGCCGGGGCCGGGGGATCCCACCTACGAGGTCGGCGGCCTGCCGTGGTGGACGCCGGCGGAGTGGAAGGTGCGCTTCTTCCGGCCGGTGGCGTCGATCTCGCTGTGGCTGGACCACGCGCTGTACGGCTCGTGGGCGCCGGGCTATCACCTGAGCGGACTCCTTTGGTTCGGCGCAATCCTCGTCGCGGCGCACGCGCTGTATCGAGCGCTCGGGTTGTCGCCGCGCGCCGCGCTTCTGGCGACGCTCTTCGTCGGGCTCGAGGACGGGGCGGTGTTCTCCGTCGGCTGGCCGGCGAACCGGAACTCGGTGATGGAGGTCCTGTTCCTCACGCTGGCGGCACTCGCCGTCGCGCGGAAGGCGCCGCTGGTTCTCGCGCTGCTGCTCGCGCTCGGCGCTGCGCTCTCCAAGGAGTCGGGCGTCGTTGCCTTCGCTCTCGTCGGGCTTCTCTTGCTGAGAAGATCGAGCGGCGCTGCGCGGCCGGTCCTCGGCGTCAGCCTCGCGGCCGGCCTGGCGCTCGCCTTTGTCGGTTGGCTCGTGTGGCAAGGCTACGGCGCGAACAGTCGGTTCTATCCCGAGCCCTGGGACGAGACCGGGCTCTACCTGAAGCGCATGGTCGTGCTGGTGCCCAACGGCCTTGTCGCCTTGGCCGCGCCGTACGCGCCCGACCTGATCTTCGTGTTTCCGGAGCTCACCCTGCCGCTGACGCTCTTCTGCCTCGGCCTGCTCGCAGCGGCGCTCCCGCTCGCGTGGCCGCGCGTCCGCGCGCACCCGGCGGCGGCGTTTCTCCTCGGCTGGGTCGCGTTGACGCTCCTGCCACAGTCGGGGGCGCCGATCTCGGACCGCTTACTTCTCGCCCCGATGGTCGGCGCGGCGGGGCTTTTCGCGATCTTCCTCGACGCAGTGCGAACGGAAGACGCGCCAGCGCGCGGCGTGCGCGTCTTCGCCTGGGCGCTCCTCCTTTCGCTGACCGTCCTTTCCGGCGGCGCGCTCCTCGTGCGCGGCGCGGCGTTCGGTCCGATGGCGCGCGGCATGCGCGAAGCGATCCTGAGCGCGGAGGTCGGGCCGCCGGAGGTCGGCCGCCGCGACGCGATCCTGCTGAACACGCCGTCCGAGATGGCGACCCTGTCGCCCCTCACCGTCTGGATGGCGCACAGCGATGACGAGGACGTGCGCTTCTGGGCCCTGCAGCTCGGGCGGCGCGCCGTGACCTGGACGCGGACCGCTCCGAACGCGTTCGAGCTCCGAAGCGAGGGCGAGCCGTTCTGCAACGGGCCGATCGAGGCGGTCTTCCTTTCCGCTCCGCCCGCGTTCTCGCCGGGCGAGCGCTTCCGCACCGCGCTCTTCGACGTGGAAGTCGTCGAGGTCGACGACGACGGTTTGCGGACGATCCGCGTGGAGCTTCCGGACGACGCCGACAACCCGCGCTTTCGCTTTCTGGCCTGGCGCGACGGCGCTCTCCGTGCGGTCCCGCCGCCTGCCGTCGGCGAGACCTTCAAGCTCGCCGAGGCGAATGCGCTCTTCCCGATGATTCCTTGAGGAGCAAGCCTCACCCCTCGGTCCGCAGGCGCGCGACGAGTTCCTCGACGCAGCGCTCCACGAGCTCGAAGGTTCGCTCGAAGTCGGCGCCCTCCTCCACCGGGTCCGCGATCTCCTCGTCGAGGCCCAGGACCTCCATCAGGAGGAATGAGCGGTCGGCGGCGCCGGGACGGGCCGAAAGCCGCGCGAGGTGGTGATGGCGCATCCCGAAGAGAACGGAGCGCTCGACGTCGAGCTCCGGCCAAACGTCGTCGAGGTGTGTCGGCCGGAAGGCGCGGATCCAGTCCTCCGGCACGCCCCTCTCGCGCAGCGCCGCCGCGGTCACGGGGAAGATCGCGCCGTTGCGGTAGGTGGTGGCGAGCGACCGCACGGCCCGGGGGATCCCCAGGTAGCGCGCGTAAAGATCCGCGAAGGCCGAGCGCACCATGTTCCCCGAGCAGAGGAACACGACCTCGCTCGCGCCGGCGAGATGGGGTTGCAGGCGGTCCGACATCGCACGTGCATGGTATCTTCAGGCGCGAAACCCGTGCCCTAAGGAGACCCATGAAGCTCGTCCCGCTGGCCCTAGCCCTCCTCGCCGCCCCCTCCGCCGCACAGACCTTCAGCGGCGACGTCACCGAGATCCCGCTCTCGATCGGCGGGACGCAGAAGCTCTTCGTCACCGCCGGACCGTCGTTCGTGAACCAGACGTTCTTCATCGCCGGCACCACGTCGGGCACGGTTCCGGGCTTCCCGCTCGCCGGGTTCCTCGTCCCGCTCAACCCGGACTTCTACTTCAACTTCACCGTCGCCAACCCGAATACGCCGCCGCTGACGAACTCCTTCGGCCAGCTCGACGGCTCGGGCTTCGCCCTTGCGGAGTTCACGCTCGGCGCCGGCTTCGACCCGAGCTTCATCGGCACGACCGTGAGCCACGCCTACCTCGTGCTCGACACCGCCACCTTCGCGATCATCGGCGCGAGCAACGCCGCCGATTGCCTCCTCGTCGCCGGCCCGCCGCCGCCCACGCTCGTCATCAACGAGGTGGACTACACCGAGTTCGGCACCGAAGCCGAGGAGTTCATCGAGATCCTGAACGTGTCGTTGAACCCGGTGCCGCTGACCAACCTCGTCCTGGAGCTCGTCGACGGCGGGACGGGAACGATCTACGACTCGATCGCGCTGTCCGCCGAGCCCAGCGGCATCCTCTTCCCCGGCGAGTACCTCGTGATCGCGGACGCGGGCGTCAGCGTCGCGCCCGGCGCCAAGACGCTCTCCTTCGCGTCGACGGGCGACAACATCGAGAACGGGGACCCCGACGGCCTCCGCATCGTCGACGTCGGGTCGGGTGCGACGATCGACGGCGTCGGCTACGGCGGGTTCGTCGCAGGCGTCACCGAGACGTCGAGCAACGAGATCGATCCCCCCACGGCGGGCGACGCGTCGATCGCGCGGTGCCCGGACGGCTTCGACAGCGACGACAACGATGCCGACTTCGGGGCCTACAAGGTGGTCACGCCGGGGTCGCCGAACATCTGCAACTAGGAGCGTCACCGGCGGGGGGCTCGATGGGTCCGGGGCCTCCGGGGAGGCCGAAAAGAGATATACTTGAACGTATAATACGGGCCGGTATAGTCCGCCGCCCATGGAGGAACGCTTCCTGGGCCGCGCCGGCGAGCTCGCCGTCCTCGAGGAGCTCGCCGCTTCGGGCAAGGCCGAGCTCTTCGTCCTCTACGGCCGCCGGCGCGTCGGCAAGACCGAGCTGCTCCAACAGCTCTGCAAGAGCCGCCGCGCCGTCTACTTCCTCGCCGCGCAGGTCCGCGACCGCGACAACCTGCGCGCGTTCCGCGCGGCGCTCCAGGAGGGCCTCAACGACCCGCTCGTCGAGAACGTCGAGTTCACCGACTGGTCCGCCGCCCTCGGCTACGCGGCGGAGCGCGCAGGCGACGAGCGGCTGATCGTCGTCCTCGACGAGTTCCCCTACCTCTGCGAGGCGAACAAGGGTCTCCCGTCGCTCCTGCAGCGCTTCTGGGATCAACGCGGCAAGCGCTCGTCCCTGATGCTGATCCTCTGCGGCAGCCAGACCTCCTTCATGGAGAAGGAAGTGCTCGCCGAGCGCTCCCCGCTTTTCGGTCGACGCACCGGCCAGCGCCGGCTCGAACCGCTCCCGCCCAGCGAGACCCTCTCCTTCTTCCCGCGCTGGTCGACGCGCGACCGCGTGCTCGCCTACGGCATTCTCGGCGGCATGCCGGCTTATCTGAACCGCTTCGACGACGCGCGTTCGCTCGGCGAGAACGTCGCGCGCGAGGTGCTGCGACCGGAGGGCTACCTCTTCGACGAGGTGCAGTTCCTGCTGCGGACGGAGCTCTCGAGCCCGGCGACCTACAACAGCATCCTCGCCGCCGTCGCGCGCGGCGCCGAGCGCGTGGGCGACATCGCGCTCGCCGTCGGCATCGATTCGCCGACCGCCAACAAGTACCTGCACGTCCTGCGCGAGCTGCGGCTCGTCGAGCGCGCGATTCCGCTGACCGACCCCGACCCGCTGCGCTCGCGGCGCGGCACCTATCGCATCCTCGACCGCTTCCTCGCCTTCCACTTCCGCCACCTGCAGCCGCACCTCTCCCTGATCGAGGCCGGCCGCGGCGCTCGCGTCTACGAGCAGTTCATCCAGCCCGACTTCGACCGCCTGTACGCGGAAGCGCGCGCCGAGCTCGTGCTCGAGCACGTGAACCGCCGCGCCGCCGAGCTCGTCGGCGAGGAGATCGTCGAGACCGGCCGCTGGGCCGGCCGCGCCGTGCTGGCCCTCGGCCGGACCGTCGAGGGCCGCTGCGTGGCGGCCGCGATCGAGCCCCGCAAGGGGGCGCTGCCGGCCGCGCTGGCGCGCGAAGTGGAGGAGTTGGGGAAGGTCTTCCCCGCGGTCGTTACGCTGGTCTACACGTGGACCGATCGGCCCGAGCACCCGCTCGAGGTCCGCGTCGTTCAGGAGGACGAGCTCTGATGTCCCTCGACAAGCGCTTTCAGGAATACTTCGCCGCCCTCGACCGCTCCGGCAACGAGGACCGCTGCTTCCTCTGCCGCCGCGCGCCGGCGGAGGTGAAGACCTTCTTTGGATTCCACGAAGACGGCACGCCGCTCGACGCCGAGGCCTTTGGGCTCGAGGACGTCGTGCTCGAGAAGCCCGACATCATGAGCTACCGCGGCACGCGGCCGGTCTGCGCGGTGTGCCAGATCAACCTGGACGCGGTCTTCATGGCCGACAACGGGCACGCGACGCTCCGGGCGGTTCTCCGCGAGATGGAGCACGAGCGGGACCGGCTCTGGCCCCAAGGCTGAGCTCAGTTCGGCATGGCGTCCAGCAGCGCCTGCCCGATGCTTCGCGCGAAGAGCTCCATCCCGACGCCGCGGAAGTGGCAGCCGTCGTAGTACGTCGGCGCTTCAAGCTCGGCGAACGTGTCGGTCCCATCGAGGAACGCGACGCCGGCGCCGACCAGTCGGGGTCCGGCCGCGCGGAGCCTCGGATAGCCGGCCTGGACGCCCGCCCGCCACGCCTTGGGAAGGCCGCCCGTCTTCTGCTCTTCGGGGGTGAGCGGCTTCGAACCGGCGTCGTGCAACGTCGGTTGCAGCGCGTGTAGGTAGACGATGCCGCGCTCGCGGCAGATCGCGTCCAACGAGATCGACGCGGAGACCCAGACGTCCACGATGTCGTCGACCGCGCCCTTCGGACGCTTCTCCTTCACCGGCCCCCGCGCCGGGTCGTCCTTCGACGTCGAGAGGCTCGCGACGAGCTCACCCTGCAACTCCCGCCATCGGACCCGCAGAGCGGCCACCCGCGCCATCGCGCGTCGGCCCAGAACCACGCTGTAGGAGTATCCGCGCGACAGCGCGCGCTCCGCGGTCGCCTCGATCTCGTCCTGGAGGTCGACGATCTCGGTCAGGAGGTCCAACCGCGCCTCGTCGCTCTCGCGCCCGGAAGCGACGTGGCCCCAGCGCGGCCAGTGCGGATGAGCGTGGTGAGCACCCATTCTCACGTTGTCGACGCCGAGCGCGACTTCGTTGAAGCCGTCGATGTTCACCACGGCGTCGGGTTCGTAGCCCAGCGAGAGAAGGTACGCGACGAGCATCAACTGCTGCGGCTGTTTGAAGGACCCGCGGCCGTGGTTCAGGATCGTGATCTTCCGTCCCCTGAAGCGAGGGTCCTCGCCGATCACGCGCTGGATCGCGTTCGCTCCCTTTCGGCCGACCAGCCCGGATACGGAGCCACCGACGACCAGGATCTCGAACGAATCGTCGTACAGCCCTTCCCGGTAGCTCCGCGCGCCGCTCTCGATCAGGTTCGACTTCGTGTGCGACTCCCATCCGAAGTATGGGTGGATGCCGTGGATCCTCTCCACGAAGTCGCCCCTGCGCGGCCGCTCCTCGAGACCGGGTATCGGATCGCGGATCGAGCTGACGGTCCGCTCGAGCACTTCGCGCGTTTCCGCCGCGCTGTACGCCTCGCCCCGCGCGGCGTAGTAGCCGCGAAGAACGAGCTCCCCCAGAATCACCCAAACCGGGAGGAAAGCGACGGCGACGAGCACCTTGCGACGCATCGGGACACGGTAGCGCGGGCGGACGGGGTCCAGAACCCCGGCTCCGACCGGAACGCGTTCGAGCCCCCTCGGATTTGGCTCCGCCTCGGGCATGAGATCGCCCTATTCTCCCGCGGATGGCTACGCCGGCGCCGAAGCGGTGGAGCCGACTCCTCACCCTGATCGGGGGCAAGGACATCGGCTTCGTGGGCAAGTGGGTCTTGCTCGCTTCGCTCGTGGGCATCGCCGGAGGGCTCGCGGCCGTCGCCTTCGAGCACCTGATCCAGCTCGTCCAGGAGAACGTGCTCGTCGGACCCGCGGGGATCGAAGGCGAGAGCTCCGAAGGCCCCTGGGGCTGGCGCACGGCGCTCATCCTCCTGGTTCCTGCGGCGGGGGGCTTCGTGGCGCTCTGGCTGGCCGTCCGGTTCTCGCCCGAATCGGAAGGCCACGGCACCGAGCAGTTCATTCGCACCTTCCACGAGAAGGACGGCAAGGTCCGCAAGCGGACGGTCGCGGTGAAGGCGCTCGCGAGCGCCGTCACGATCGGGAGCGGCGGCTCCGGCGGCCAGGAGGGTCCGGTGTGCCAGATCGGGGGCGGCGTCGGCAGCGCGATCGCGGACGGCTTCAAGCTGCCCGAGCGCGACCGGCGGATCTTCCTGCTCGCGGGCGGGAGCGCGGGCATCGGCGCGCTCTTCTGTGCGCCGCTCGGCGGAGCGCTCTTCGCGCCCGAGGTGCTCTACAAGAAGCCCGAGTACGAGGGCGAGGCGATCATCCCCTGCATCATCGCGTCGATCATCGCGTTCACGACGCGCACGACGCTGACCGGCGAATCGCGCGTCGTGGCCATCTCGCCGGAGGTGCGCGAAGCGCTCGCGTTCCGCGACTGGCGCGAGCTCCTGATCTACCTCGCGCTGGCGCTGCTCGTCACCGTCGTGAGCTTCGTCTACGTCAAGACGTTCAAGGGCGTGCACCGCGTCTTCGAGCGGCTGAGCCGGATCCCCCGCCCCGTGCGCGGAGCGCTCGGCGGCTTCCTGCTCGGTGCGCTGGCGCTCGCGATCTCGCCCATCGCGGGCGAGCACGGGATCTTCTTCGGCGGCTACGCGCTGATGCGCGGCTCGATCGCCGGCGACATCGGCGTCCTCGTCTTGATCGTGCTGATCGCGGCGAAGATCCTCGGGACGTCGCTCACGATCGGTTCGGGGGGCTCCGGGGGGATGTTCGCCCCGTCGCTCGCGATCGGCGCCCTGACCGGCGCGCTCGTCGGCGAGGGTGCCGCCCAACTCTTCCCCGGCCTGGGCCTCGAGCCCGCGTGCTTCGCCTTCGTCGGCATGGGCGGCTTCTTCGCGGGCGTCGCCAAGACGCCGATCGCGTCGATCATCATCGTCTGCGAGATCACCGGGAGCTACGAGCTCTTGGCACCGCTCATGCTCGTGTCGGTGCTGCACCTGATGTTCGCGGCGCAGTGGTCGCTCTACGAGACGCAGGTCTCGGGCCAGGTCGATTCACCCGCCCACGCGGGCGACTTCGTCGTCGACGTGCTCGAGCGGATGAAGGTCGGCGACCTGTTCGAGGGCTTCGCCAAACCCACGCTTGTGTCGGAGAACACGACGCTGCGGCGCGCGCTGGAGATCGTCTCCACCTCGCGCAGCAGCTACTTCGCCGCCGTCGACAAGGACGAGCGCCTGGTCGGCATCTTCGGGCTCACCGACATCCGGCGCATCTTCCACGAGCAGGCCGTGGCGGACCTCGTCATCGTGCGCGACTTCATGGTCGAGGACGTCGTGACGGTGACGCCGGAGGACGATCTGAACACGGCGCTCCAGCGGCTCAACGAGCGGGCGATCGCGCAGGTGCCGGTGGTCGATGCGAACAATCCGCGCAAGGTGCTTGGGATGCTTTCTCGGAACAATCTGGGGGCGGCTTATCACAAGAAGCTGCGGGAGTTGAAGCGGGCTGGGGCGACGGCGTGATCAACGCAGAGGAGCAGAGGTCTCGCAGAGGAGCGCAGAGGCGGGGGCGGCTTCGCCGCCCCCGCGACTTGGGAAAGACTGGCTCCGGCGTTCGGCGCTCTGTCCGTTTTGAGGAGCAGAGGCGTGGAGGCTTCGCCTCCCCGCATCTTAGTGAGCAGAAAAGAGCAGAGCTCCTGAGGAGGAGAAGGCACCGGGCACTTGCGACGTCGAGGCTCTTGAACCGTTCTACGCAACCGCCAGCCACCGCTGGCACCACCGGAAATGCCTGTCTTGAGACACCTTCCGGGTGCGCAGCTCCAAGGCTCCGTCCGCGATGCGCGGTGACGTGACAATCCCGGCACTCGTGGCAAGTGCCAGAGCCTTTCTCTCCCTCTGCCCCTTTGCCCCCGCCTCTGCGCTCCTCTGCGGAATCTCTGCTCCTCTGCGTTGATCAGGCCGCCCCCCCCCTCCTTCACCCGCGCATGGAAGCACCCCCCGCCTGGGGCCAAGCTCCTGGTCCCCGCGCAGGCCAGCCGGCCGGAGCCGGATGCCGAGCTGGGGATCTGCTTCAAGAGGCCCCAGCGAGCCGACCGGATCCGGATAGGGCCGCCTGTCGGTGAGGCGCCCCCACCATCGAGCGCGGGCTTCCACCAGGGCGGAGATGTCGGGACAGCTTGCGGCCGACCGATTAGAATGTCGTTTCCCCTCTTGGGAGGCCTCCGGAAGCCCCGGCGACCCGGCGGCGACTCGCCCCCCTAACTTACGAGAATCCTCACCATGTACGATCCGGTTCTGGTCCAGCCCATGCGCGACGAGGTCACGAGCCTCGGCGTCAAGGAGCTCAAGTCCCCCGACGAAGTCACCTCGGAGATCCAGAAGCCCGGCACCACGCTGGTGTTCGTTAATTCCGTCTGCGGCTGCGCGGCCGCGGGTGCCCGTCCGGCCCTGCGGCTCTCGCTCATGCACGGTAAGAAGCCGTCCAACCTGGTCACGGTGTTCGCGGGGATGGAGACCGACGCGGTCGCCAAGGCGCGCGAGCACTTCCAGCCCTACCAGCCGAGCTCTCCCCAGATCGCCCTGATGAAGGACGGCGAGCTGGTGAAGATGTGGCAGCGCCACGACATCGAAGGGCGCGATCCCTCGGTGATCGCCCAGAGTCTGGCCGACGCCTACGACGAGTTTTGCTAAGCACGGCGGCGCGTCGCGCCGCAACGACATGACCGATCGATTGGGGCTCGCACAGGCGTTCCTTCAGGAAGCCGTATTCCGCTCGCGCGCCCGCCAGGCCGCGGGCGGCGGGCTTCTCGGCGCCTCGCCCGACGACGACTTCGTCGTCGGACGCTGCGGCCTCGGCGAGGGCGCGGCGGTCGAGCTCGACCTCTCCGAACGCGGGCGCGAGCTCTACGGCGAGCTCTGGCCCGACGGCCTGGAAGCCGCCGATCTCCAGCGCGTACACGAACGCATGAAGGCCTGGATCCAGCGCCAGGACGCCCTCGACCGCAAGCGCAACCACTTCCTGCGCGACTTCCGCCACGAGCACGGCTTCGACCGCAACGCGTACGCGCCGGAGCAGACCGAGAGCTTCGAGCGGGGCCTCGCGGCGGTCAACGCCGAGGTCGACGAGGCGCTCGCCGGCGCCGCGCGCGAGCTCCTCGGTTCCGCCTGACGGCCCGCCCAACGCTTTCGGTAGGCTGCCGTACGGACGGCGTTCCCGTCCCCACGCCCTCACGGAGATCCCGATGCAGAACGACCCGAGCGTCAGCGCGCGCCTCGACGCGCTCGAGCGCAAGAACCGCCGCCTCCAGCGGCTCGTCGCCCTTCTCGGGCTCGGACTCGCCGGCACCTTCGCCGCCGGCTTCGCCGCGCCCCGGGACAAGGAACTGCGCGCCGAGAAGTTCGTCCTCACCGACGCCGAGGGCACCGAGCGCGGCCAGCTTGCCCTCGACACGCGGGGCAATCCGCACCTCCTGCTGCGCCGCGACAAGGCCAGCGCGATCCTGACGCTGGGCGGAGGCCTTTCCATCCGGGGCGAGGACGGCAAGAAGAGCGCCTGGCTCGGCATCGGCCCGGCCGGCGAAGTCGGCTTGAGCCTCTGGAGCGAGAAGGTTCGCGACGGGGTGCGCTTGAAGGTCAACCCCGACGGGTCGTCGGGGGCCTACCTCCTGAACGAATCCGGTCGCGAGCGCGTCGCGATCGAGCACCTCGCCGACGGCACGTCGGCGCTCACGGGACGCGACGACCAGGGCAAGGTACGCTCGTTCTTCGGGATGACCGCGAACGACCTGCCGAGCCTCGTGATGTTCGACGAGCGGAACGCCAAACGGGCCGGCATGCTCCTCCAATCCACCGGCGAGCCGCTCCTGAGCCTCGACGACGCGACCGGCCGCAGCCGGCTCGAGCTCACGCAAAGGCCGGACGGCGATCCGCGCCTGCGCCTCTTCGGCAGCGACGGCGCGACGAGCTTCGAGGCGCCGTGACCCGGCGGTCCGCGCGCGGCCTCGT
>JANQEJ010000223.1 GCA_028278425.1 Planctomycetota bacterium
CATATCAGGACGCGAGGCGGAGCCGAGCATGTCCGTCAGCGCCGAAGGCGCGGTCCTCGGCCCTTCCTTGGTCTCCTCGCGTGCAGCGAGCGAAGCGAGCGGAACGCGAGTCCTCGGTGGAAAAACGAAAGGAAGGAAGGGAACGCCGCTCGTTCCCTTCGGCGCCTGACGCCTTTGGCCGCCGAAGGCGCCAAACAGCCCCCCCGCGCTCCCACCCTCACGAACACTCCACGAACCTCCGAAGCCTCCGCCCGAAGAAAGGAAAGGACTCAAGAGGCCAAGTTTCGCCTCGCTTCGCTCGTCGGTGAAGCCGGGAGCTTCCGGGCACTTCCGGACTCCATGACGCCTCGCTTCGCTCGTCGCTCGGGTGGACGGTTCGGGCCGGCCCTACTCCATCCAACGCCCCGCCGCCTCGCGACGCGCCGCTTCGTCGGCCTCCGGGTCGTAGCCGCGGTCTTCGCCGAAGCGCCGCTGGAGCGCGTCGAAGCTGAGCTGACGCGCATAGAGGTCGTCGGACAGGAGAAGCGTCGCCAAGGTGTGGCGTGCACCGTCGTCGCCGAGGGTGAGGCGCGCGCTCGCCGCCTGGGCGAGCAGGCGGTCGCCGGGGCCGGCCTCGACCGGGACGCGGTTCTCGGCGATCAGCGTGCGGAGGCGTTGCTCGTAGCGGGCGAGGGCCGGAAGCGTGGCGGGGTCGCCGACGCGCTCGAGGGCCCACGCCGCCCAGGCGGAGACGGCGACCACCGGGTCGCGCAGCGTCGCCGCGAGGGCGGGACCCGCCCGGCGATCGCCGATGCGGCCGAGGATGTTGCAGATCTGCGCGCGCTTGGAGCCGAAGCCCGGCGGGTACTTGAGCCCGCGGATGAGCGCCGGCACCGCGTACTTGCCCATCACGGCGAGCTCTTCCTGGATCGCCTGGTCGCGTTCCGAGCCCGTGGGGCCGAGGTCGCTTCCGCCGAGCTGGCCGACGAGCTTGCGGGCGTGCGCGACCGCCACCGGGTCGCGCTCGGGATCAAGGGGGACGAGCGCGTCGGCGCCGCCCTCGGCCGCCCACCAGGCCTGAAGCGCCGCGATCGATGCGAGGCGCTCCGGCCGCGGCGCGAGCGGGTCGTACCCGACGTGCACGCCGGTCGCGGCGAAGAAGGACTCGAAGAAGCTCTCGCGGATCAGGTCGTCGCGGTGGTCCAGGCCCTCGAGCAGCGTGAGCACGCCCGCGGGCGAGCCGAGCCAGGCGAGGGCGAGCGACAGGTCGCGCTTCGTCTCCGGGTAGTAGGCGCGGCCGAGGGCGGCCTCCATCTCCGGCACCGCGTCGCGGACCTCGAGCTCGGCCAGGGCGAAGGCCGCCGCGCGCACGACGTCGGGGTCCGCGTCGGCGAGGAGCGGCCGCAACGCGTCGGCCTGCGCCTTCAGGCGGAGCAGACCCACGGCCTCGGCCGCGCTCGAGCGGTCCAGGGGGGCGGGCGCGGCGAGCGCGCGCGCGAGCGGCTCCTCGACGTCGGCTCCCCTCCAGGCGAGGCGCGTCACCAGCTTGCGCGCGTGGAAGCGGATGTAGAGCTGATCGCTCTCCAGCGCCGCCGCGATCGCCGGGCGCGCGGGCTTCCCGATCTTCTCGAGCACCGCCATCGCCTGGTTGAAGGTCTTGTTGTCCCACGAGCCGAGCGCCTCGATCAGCGCCGGGACCGCCGGGAGCCCGATCTCCGCCAAGCGCTCGCGCGCGGCGCCGTTGGCCTGGGGGACCGGGAACTGGAAGAGCTCGATCAGCGCGGCGACGTCTTCGGGCGAGTCGCCGGTGGGAATCTCGACCTCGACGGTGCCGATCGGGGGGCGCGCGTAGTCGACCAGGTTGGCGACGCTCGACGCCTCGGCCGCGATGCCCTCGGGCGTGACGACCTGGACGTCGGGCGCGCTCACGACGGGCTCGTCCGACGGGACGACGCCGTCGAAGGGGATCGAGCGCGACTCGAGCACGCGGGAGAGGTCGGGGTGGTAGTCGTCGATCGGGAAGTAGCGCTTGTAGAAGAGCGTCGTCTCGACCGTTCCGGCTTCGACCGGGAGCGGGACGCGGTGCTCGCGCGTCGCCCCGCCGGGGATCTGCGTGTTGACGGGCAGCTCCAGTCCGTAAGGCCGCTTGTACGGGTCGCGGAAGACCATGCGCGAGCGGGCCACCTCTTCTCCGGTGAGGTCGCGCACGACGACGAGCGACTCGACCGAGCGCTGCTTCAGCTCGGTGGGGAAGTTGTGACCGGCGCCGCGGTTTCGGATCGTGACGACGGCGGCGTCGTCGTCGAGGCGGACGCGGTAGGAGTAGGCGCGCCGGAGCTGCGACTCGCTCCGCGATCCCGGGAAGACGTGGCTGCGTACCTCGCGCACGGGACCGCCGACCGCCACGGGCCGCTCGATCTCCTCCATGTGGCAGTCGAGGCACTCGCGGCCCGTCGCCCTGCCGGTCGGGGCCTTCTCCCATTGATAGGGGGTCCCGTGGTTTCGGTGGCAGGAGGCGCAGGCCTCCACCGTCCCGACGTCGGGGTGGAAGGCCTCGCGGCACTCCTCGCCGCCGGCGAAGCCCGTGTAGTCGTAGTCGGGCGTCCAGTGGCACGTCATGCACGTGTTGCCTTCCTCCAACCCGTAGTGGCGCCGGAGCGGGTTCAACCCGACGCCGGTCTCGAAGATGGGGCGCGGCGTGTGGCAGCGGATGCAGTCCTTGAGGTCGAAGCGCGCCGTCGCGAGGCGGACCTCCGCGTCGGTGAACGCGCGGCCGTGCGTGGACTGCTCGTGCTCGGCGTAGATCGCGGGGTGGCACTTCGCGCAGAAGGCGCTCTCCATCACGTCGATGTCGCGCGTCACGTCCCGCTCCGGGAGCGCGTGCGCCCGGGCGACCGCGGGCTTGGGCGGGGGCGCCGGCGGGGACGGGTCGTTGCCCGCCGCCGCGCGTTGCGGCGTGTGGAGCAGGCAGGCGACGGGAAGCAGGACGAGCGAGAGGAGGGGGAGGAAGCGGGCTTTGGCCATATTCACGGGGCGAGGATCATACGGACGCCGGAGCGGCGGTGCCCGAACTTGCAACCGGCGGTCCGCGCCTCCGGGGGAATCGCGGGCGCTCTCTTCGCCGGCCCGATGGACTCAGGCGTCGCCCCGGGTCGGCCTTTCGTAACCGCCCGGAGGCGGCGTCTAGAACCCGGACGCGAGGAGAATCGCCGCCGAGTACGGCCCCAGGCGTACGGCGCCGCCGGTCTCCACGAAGGCGGCCTGGCCGTGCAGGAGCAGCGACTCCAGCCCGCCGCCGAGCGCGGTGAACTGGACCGGGACCAGGAGCGTCCCGCCGGCCGGTACGACCCCGGCGGTGATCAGGAACGGGCTCCCGCCGACCAGGATCGCCCCCGACAGGCCGGGGAGGTAGAGGAAGTCGGCGTCGGTCGAGAAGGCGACGACGGCGAGATCGCCCGCGTCGCCCGCGAGCACCAGGTCGGCCGACACGCCCGCGCGGAGCGGAGCCGGCACCGAGAGCCCGCGCGCGTTTCCGGGCAGCGCGACGGCGGTGCCTCCCGAGGGGAGGAAGTCCGGACCGTCGTCGCCGTTTCCGCAGCCGTAGTAGGCCACGCCGTAGCCGAAGGGTCCGCCGGTGAACGTCGTGTCCACGTGCCCGAGCAGGCCGCCGTTCTGGGCGTAGCCCGCGCCTCCGTCGCCGCCGAAGCCGCAGCCGCCCCACAGCGCGCTTCCGCCGTGGCCGCCCTGCCCGCCGGTGAACGAAGTGCCCGAGCTGACGACGAGCCCGGTGTTGTGTACCGCGCCCGCGCCGCCGCGGGTGCCGGAGAGCGCGAGGCCGCTGCCGTCGCTGCCGCCGTCGCCGCCCGTGACGGTGGAGTCGTAAAGCGCGATGGAGGAGCTGTCGACCGTGAGGCCGCGGCCGCCGAAGCCCATGATGTCGTAGTCGATGTCGTAGAGGTCGGCGCCCTCGCCGGCCGTGAGCGTGCACGACGCGAAGACGACGTTCGAGCTCATCTGGACCAACGCTCCGTCGTAACCGTTTGCGTGTCCGGCGCCGAAGGTCCCGAAGACGTTGAAGCCGTCCTGGCCGACGAGGTTGCAGTCCTCGACGCGCACGGTTCCCTGGTTGGTGTTCATCGCGATGCCGTGCTCGAGCGGCGAACCCGTGGCCAGCCCGCGCAGCACCGCCGTCTGCCCGGCGGCGAGCTGCTCGACGAGGATGCCGCCGTCGATCACCGGCGGCGCGGCCGAGTCGGCGACGATGGTGAGCCCCTTCGCCGTCAGCGCGAATCCGGAGTAACTCCCGTCGCGGACGAGCAGCGTGTCTCCGTCGCCGGCCCCCGCGACCGCGGCCGGCAGGTCGCTGAAGTCGACCCCCGGCCCGCCGTCGTCGTCCACGACGTGGACGACGCCCTGAGCGGTGATCGTGGAAAAGGTGGCGAGGCTGGCCCAGACCGCAGCGGTACGCATCGGCTTCATGACGAGCTCCGGGTCAAGAGAGGGGTAGGGGTGGTCGGCCGGGGAGGCTCGACACCCACGAGGATAGGGAAAGGCGCGGGGAAGTGTGGTTCCGACCGAAGGGGACGGGGAAACCCTCAGGGCACGAGCGTCAGCGGGACCGTGTTGCTCACGAAGGTCGCCGCGAAGGTCACCGGATCCGCGAGGAAGTAGGCGTGGTCGAAGGCGAGCCCGACCGCCGACGGGTCGAGTCCCGCGGGCACGGTGAGGACCGCCGTCTTCCCGCCGCTCGCGTCGAGGAAGTCGAACGAGCTCGAGATGACCACGTTCGGGTGCAGGATCGAGTACAGGAAGTAGGCGCTGTAGTTCAGCGGAAGCGTCTTCGCCGTCGGGACCAGCGTCTGGCCGGGCGAGGTCCCCGCGGTGGTGCCGAGGATCCAGTAGGGCGCGTTCGCGGTCGGCCCCTGGAGCGTGAAGGTCTGCGCGCCGCCGGTGGCGACCGAGATCTGGCCGACGTCCGCCGCGAGGCTCGGCCCGCCGGAGCCGTTCAGCACCGTGAGCGCGTCCACCTCGACGCCGGCGAGCGCGAGGTCGGGGTCGGAGCCGGAGCGGTCCACGATCCGCAGGTAGCGCGTCGAGCTCACGCCCGCGGCGCCCAGATCGAAGGACGTCGTGCCGACGCCGGAGCCGATCAGCGTGGACTGCTCGACCGCGCCGCCCGCGTACACGTCGTAGGCCTCCGGCCGCGGGTCGCCCGCGACGAGCGCTTCCGTCACCGTGAAGTCGACCCCGGGTCCGTCGGTGATCGCGTGTCCCTCGCCCACGTCGAGGACGAGGAATCCCGACGAGCCGATGGAGCAGGCGACCCCGTCGGGCGCGCCGAGCGCGTCGGCGGGAAGGCTCTGATTGTTGTACGTGTTGTTCGGATCGTCCTGGTTGACCGAGGTGACGCGGAAGGCGTGCTCGTTGCCGCCCGGCTGCAGGCTCACCTGGAAGGGCACGGCGGGGACGGAAAGCGGCCCGACGACGACGTTCTCGAGCGTGGTTGGCGCGTAGCCGTTCGCCCAGAAGGTCAGGTCGTACGTGCCGGGCTCCACGAGCCGGTGCACGTCGCCGAGGGTCGCGTCGGTGTAGGTGGGGAAGCCGCTGCCGGAGACCCACATCGCCGCGTGGATGGGCGCGCCGGTCACGGCGTCGGTGACGGTGCCGCTCAACCCGCTGCCGGCGCGGTCGAGGAAGGCGTCCATGCCCGCCTTGTTGCGGGCGTAGGTCGTCGGAAGCGCCGCGAGGGAGTTCGAGATCTCCGACGTGTAGCAGAGCCCGCCGTGCAGCCCGTAGACGGAGTCGAGCAGCTCGCCGTGCGTCTGGTAGTCGGCCCAGGACTGGAGGAAGGTGTACGACGCCGCGGCCGCGTAGCTCGCCCCGACGTCGAGGATGATGCCCAGGTCGTGCGGCGCGTTGCCGCTGTAGCCCCAGGGGTGGAGGAAGATGTTGCCGGAGCAATGGTGCGTGACCGAGAGCTTGACCCCGTGCTCGAGGAGGAAGGCGCGCACCGCCTGGGTCTCGGGCTGCGAGTAGGGCGCCGGGCTCCCGCCCCAGCCGTCCCAGTTGAAGCCGAGGTCGCGGTTCAGGTCGACGTTGTTCACGTTGTTGCGCGTGCCGAGCTCGTACCCGTCCGGGTTGACGAGCGGGATGCACCAGATCTCGTGGTCGTCGACGTACGCGGTTACCTTGGGGTCGGTGCCGTACGTGTCGCAGAGCTCGAGCGCGTACAGGTACGGCACCTCCGCGCTGGCGGACTCGTCGCCGTGGATGGCGCCCCAGAACACGACGGGAGGCTCGGGCTCCTCCACGGCGGCGTTGTCGCTGATCTTCAATCCGAAGAGCTCGCGGCCCTGCACCGAGAAGCCGAACACGTGGACCTCGGCGTGCGCGTAGGTCGCCGCGTAGCCGTAGAAGTCGGCCCGCATCTCGGCGTACGAGCTGTAGCCGCCCTGCGCGGAAACGGCAGAGCTCGCGAGGACGAGGGCGAGGGACGGCGCGGCGACGTGTTCGGCTCTCATCCCGGCATGATAGCGCCGCTCATCCGCCCGCGGGCGGAGGCGGCCGGATCAGGTCCACGACCGCGCCGGCGGGAAAGGATCCGAAGGCGTCCTCCGCACCGTCGGCCCAGCGCACCTTCACCTCGTCGACCGCGTCGAGCGAGCCGAGCCCGAGGTGAACCCGCGGCGAGCTGCTGCCGAGGTAGCCGTACGCGGCCCGCACCTCGCGCCGGACGAGCCGTTTCCCGACGCGGACGCTCACCTCGGCGTGGAGCGCGGGGCCGCCGCCGCGATCGACGACGCGAAACGCGATCCAGCTCCCCCGGCCGGGGACGCGGTTGCGCAGGAGGTGCGCCGGACCGTCGCGATTGACCACCAGGACGTCGACGCCCCCGTCGTCGTCCACGTCGCCGAAGGCGGCGCACCGGCTCGTCGCCGCCAGGAGCTCCGCGGTGCCGCCGCGCGGAAGGACCTCCTCGAAGCGGGCACCGGGCGTCCCGCGGAAGAGCAGGTTCGGCTCGGCGTAGGGATCCGGTCCGAAGCGCCGCACGAGCCGCGCGATGCGGCCGTTGGCCTCGTAGAGGTCGAGCCGGCCGTCGTTGTCGAAGTCGGCGAAGCCCAACCCGAAACGGGTGAAGGCCTGACCGACCCCGAGCCCGGCGGCTTCGGTGCGGTCGGAGAACCCCCGGTCGCCCCCGAAGAAGAGGGAGTCGGTCTGCTGCGTCAGGTTGCCCACCAGGAGGTCGGGCCTCCCGTCGTCGTCGAGGTCCGCCGCCGCCACGCCCATCCCCGCCTTCTCGTAGCCGTGCGCGTCGACGGCGCACCCGGCGCGCATGGCGTCGTCGACGAAGGTCCCGTCGCCGCGGTTGCGCCACAGGAGGTCGGCCATCGTGTCGTTGGCGACGAAGACGTCGGTCCAGCCGTCGCGGTCGAAGTCGGCGCACACGACGCCGAGCCCCATCCGGCGCTCGCTCGCCACGCCGGACGCCGCGCTCACGTCGAGGAAGCGCCCGTCGCCGCGGTTTCGATAGAGCGTGTCGGCCGAGGGCGAGTCGTACGCCTTCGGTTCGCAGTAGTCGCGCGTTCCCATGCGGTTCTCGCACTCGCGCTCCGCGCCGGCCGACCAGCCGAGGTAGTTGCAGACGTAGAGGTCGAGGAACCCGTTGCGGTCGAGGTCGGCGAAGGCGGCGCTCGTGCCCCAGCCCGCGTGGCCGACGCCCGCGTCCGCGGTCGTCGCGGCGAAACGCCCGCGGCCGTCGTTGCAGAGGAGCGCGTTCGGGCCGCGGTTCGTGACGTACAGGTCGACGTCGCCGTCCGCCTCCACGTCGCCGCAGGCGACGCCCATCCCGTAGCCGCGATCGTCCGCACCGCTTCCCTCGGTCGCGTCCGAGAAGCGGCCGCCGCCCAGGTTCAGAAACAGGCGGTTGCCCGGTTGCTCCCCGCGCGCGGCCAGAGGCGCTCCGCTCTGGACGAGGTAGGCGTCGAGGTCCCCGTCGCCGTCCGCGTCGAAGAGCGCGGCGCCGCCGCCCATGATCTCCGGCATGAAGTAGCGTCCGTCGGCGCCCGATTCGTGCTCGAAGCGAAGTCCGCGGTCCCGCGCCACCTCCTCGAACCAGGCCGGCGGCCCGGCCGCGGAGCGCGGGGGCGCCTCGCCGCCGGAACAACCGAGGCACGGGAGCGCCAGCGCGAGCGTCGCGGTCGGCCGCCGGCGGCGGGACACCGGCTCAGAGCTCCTCGTACCGGTCCGCGCCCTCGACGACGCGGAGGTGACGGTCGGCCGGGACGTCGCTGAAGACCTGCGTGACGCCGGTGGCCGGCCAGTGGACCTCCAACCGGTCGATCCGTTTCGCGCGGCCCAGCCCGACGTGCTGGCGGAGGGGGTTGCAGCCGAAGCTGCCGCCGCTCGCCACGTGCCGGAAGATCGAGCGCGCCACGCCGTCCTCGCGCACGTCGCAGCGAATGCGCGCGCCGACCGCCGAGCGGACGGAGCGGGTGCCGACCGCCTGGATCGCGATCCAGTGGTTCTCCGATCCGGGGTTCTCGAACAGCGCGTTGCCGAAGGCGTCGCCCGGATAGGCGCCGCCCACCTGGAGGAAGACGTCCTGGTCGCCGTCGCGGTCGAGGTCCGCGAAGGCGACGCCGTGCCCCTTCTGCAGGTGCCCGAAGCCGCCGGCGGTCGTGACGTCGACGAACGACTCGCCGCCGCGATTGCGGAACATCAGGTTCGGCATCAAGCCCTCGTAGCCCGGGTAGCCGGTGCCGAGGTAGAAGTCGAGGAAGCCGTCGTTGTCCAGGTCGCCGAAGTTCGCGCCCATCGGACAAGCGACCCGATCCAGGCCGGCGCGGGCCGTCGCGTCCTCGAAGCCGCCGCGCCCGTCGCCGCGGTAGAGACGCGCCGTCTCCGCCGCGCTCGGCAGGCCCAGATACTCCGACGCGACGTTGGCCATCGAGGGTTGATAGCTCGCGGCGAAGAGGTCGAGCACGCCGTCGTTGTCGAAGTCCCAGAACCAGGTGGCGAAGCCGTCGATCGGCTTGACCACGCCCGCCTTCGCCGCCACGTCGTCGAAGCCGTCGGGACCCGCGTTCCGGTAGAGCCGGTTCGGCGCGCCCAGGTTGGAGACGTAGAGGTCCTGGAGCCCGTCCCCGTCGTAGTCGCCCCACGCCACGCCCTTCGCGAAACACCGGTTCAGCACGCCGGAGCGGGCGGCGGTCTCGTCGAACGAGCCGTCGCCGCGGTTCCGGAAGAGCTGCGAGGGGGCGTACAGGGCGGGGGAGCACTCGTTCCCCACGTACACGTCGAGGTCCCCGTCGTTGTCGCAGTCCGCCCAGGCCGCGGTCTGGGTCGGATAGTGCCCCGCGCCCATGCCGGCCTCGACGGTGACGTCGCGGAAGCTCCCCGCGCCGGAGTTCCGGAGCAGCGCGTTGGGAACGCGGCCGTCGGCTCCCAGCCACGCGCCGCGCAGCACGAGCAGGTCCGGCGCCCCGTCGCCGTCGCAATCGCCCTGCGCGAGGTTCAAGCCGCCGTGGACGTCCGCCAGCCCGCTCCGTTCCGAGCGCTCTTCGAAACCACCCCGCCCGTCGCCGGCGAAGTAGTGCAGCCGCCCGGCGGGGTGCCACGTGGACGTCACGAGGT
This sequence comes from Planctomycetota bacterium, assembly GCA_028278425.1. Classification (GTDB taxonomy): domain Bacteria; phylum Planctomycetota; class UBA1135; order UBA1135; genus JANQEJ01. Next base: position 9,613 of record JANQEJ010000223.1, read on the forward strand.
CGAGGTCGCCGTCCCCGTCGAAGTCGTCGACGACGGCGCCGCCCGCCATGTCGAACGTGTTCAGTCCGCGCTCGGGTGCGACGTCGACGAAGCGCGGGAAGGGCTCGCGGGCCTCGAAGGACTCGGGCGGCACGAGAAAGCGCGGCGGAACCGCGTCGGGGTAGCCGCCGACCGTCATGTACGCGACGTTGAGGAGCCAGCGGGTCACCACGTCGTCGGGCCGCTCCTCGAGCAGCGCCGCGAAGACGTCGAGCGCCCGGCGCGACCCGCGTTGGTCCACGTGTACCCCGCTGCCCCGGATCGGCAGGAGGCAGGACTCGCTCGTGTGGCGGGCGACGCAGTTGTTTGTCTCTCCCCAGCGCAGGTAGGCGAGGCCGAGCCCGAAGCGCAGCTCGGCCAGGGCTTCCGCGTCGGCTTCGCGCGGTTCGCCGGACAGGGTCTCGACCGCGTCCTCGTAGTGGGCGACGGCGGCGTCGTTCTCGCCGAGGCGCAGCTCGTGGAAACCGAGCTCTCCCAGGAGGGTCGATCGCGCTTGGGGCGTGAGCTCCGCGTCCCGGAGCTCCGCGCGCAGCTCCGCGACCACCGACTCGCCGAGATAGGGGTCGCGCGAGGCGCTGCGCTGCACCGCCGACTCCAGGAGCGCGAGCATCTCGGCCCGCGCGGAGGGCCGCCCGGCCCCGACCTCGCCGCAGGCCGTTGCCAGCGCGGCGGCCAGTGCGGCGGGGACGAAGAAAGTCCTCTTCGCCCTCCGGGTCGTGAGGCGAAGTCCCATCGAAATGCGTCGTGCGTGCGCGGACGCGGGCGGCGCGCGTCCCATTGCACCACGGGGCCGCGAGGGCGGCGCATCGGCCGATCGGGGGACAAGCAACGGCTGACACCGCGTCTGCGACAGAGGATCAGGCGACACCCGAACGGGCGGCTTTCGCGACTCTTACGCGCCGAGATAATCGCACTCGGCGGAGACATCGTCTCCGCCGACAAGGATGTTTGGCCAACGGAACTCTCTTAACAAGGACTCGATCGAATGAACTCGCGTTACACCATCGCAGGATCGTCTCTTGGGTTGGTTCTCTGCGCGGGGGCGCTCGTGTTCGCGTTGTCGGCGCCGTCCCAGGCGGGGCAGTCCAGTGCACAGGACTTCTACGACAACCACGTGAGCTATGCCTCCGACTTGGAGGACCCGCCCGTTGTCGGTGGCGACTGGGTGGCGACCACGGAGTACAAGACCAAAAAAGGAACCTTCTACCAGAAGAAGGTCGAGTACATCTCCGGTTGGTTCACCCACGAGGTCAAGAAAACGCACAAGACCGTCAAAGACCCACACGAGGTGACCCTGTTCCACACCCTGAAATAACGACGTCGAGGCGGGCGGGGCACGGCCCCGCCCGCTTCGCTTAACCGCCATCGAGTGCGAGCGCCCGCGTCGCTCGGCGGACGATTCGGTTCCGTTTCCCAGAAAGAGGTTGCTGGAGGAAAGAACGCAATGGACTCAGAGTTCCCCGACAAGGAGTGCGGCGACGGCCGACGCGCATTCCAGCCTTCACGGCGCACCCTGCTGCGAGCCGCGCTCGCCGGCGGGGTCGTCACGACGCTCGGCGGCAACCGGTTGCACGCGAGCGCGGCGTCCGCCCTCGGCGGCGGCCGCAGCCCATCGGCTTCGAACGTGATCATCCTCGGACTGGGCGGCGGCGTGCGGTTCTCCGAGACCTTCGGAGACCCGAAGCACCGCCTGATCCCCGAGACGTGGGGGCGGATCCGACCGCGCGGCACCTACTTCAGCAACATCTGGGGAAAGGGCGCGCTCGACCACTCGGTCGGCAACAAGAACCTGCTGTCGGGCCGGTGGTCCAAGTCCCAGGCGGACGTGGCCTACCGCGCGAGCCTCTTCGAGCACTACCGCAAGGCGACCGGCGCCGACGCGCGCTCGACGTGGTGCGCCGTCTGGGGCTCGGACGTCGGGAACCACTTCCTCGGCTTCAGCCTGCAGCCGGGTTACGGCCCGGACTACGGCGCGCTGATGTCCCATCCCAGGTCGCTGATGGAGTGGTGGAAGAAGGCGAAGAAGGAAGGGATGAAGGTCGAGGAACCCGACATCCCCTTCGTCGGTTACACGCGGCGCGTCTTCCCGTACGCGCCGGCGGACGAGGAGATCCGCGAGGACCTGTACGACCTGATCTCCGACACCCCCGAGTTCCAGGACACCGGCCTCGACCTCGGGCAGGACGCGACCCTGTGGGAGCAGGACATGAACCGCCTGCTGATCCGGCGGGTCTTGACGCGCTACCAGCCGCGGGTCGTCTTCCTCGGCTTCTGCTCGATGGACGTCGCGCACGAGTCGGGTTTCGACGAGTACTGCGACGGGATCGCCGCCGCCGACCGCGCCATCGCCGAGGTGTTCGACGTCGTGGAGTCGGAGCCGTTCTACAAGGGCAAGACCATGGTCGTGATCACCCCCGAGATCGGCCGCGATCAAGGCGACGACCCCGCTCAGCCGGTCAGCTACCAGCAGCACACCGGCGACACGGAGGAGACGAACCACCGCCACGGCATGGTCGTCTACGGCCCGGGGATCAAGGCCGGCCACCAGGTCGACCGCAGGGTCGAGCAGATCGACATCCTCCCGACGATCGCGCGCGTCCTCGACTTCCCGATCCAGGGAGTGGACGGCAAGGTCCTGGAAGACGCACTGGTCTAACGCCAAGGAGATACCCATGAACGTGTCCATGCGAAGGCTCCTTTGCTTCGCGGCGCTGGCCGGACTGGCGGCGGGATGCCAGAGCTCCGACGAAGAGGACTGGGGCGAGCTCGCCCTCGTCGTCAAAGGGCTCGAGTCCCACAGCCGCCAGGAACGGCTCCAGGCGGAGTTCGACCTCATTCAGTCGGGGATGAACCCGACCGACAAGCCCGAGGTCGTGCGCATCCTCCGGGAGTTCGCCGGCGGCGCCGACAAGGAATCCGTGGCGGCCATCGCGACGCGCGTCGCCGACCGCATCGAGGGGACCGAGCACTACGAGTACTTCAACAACATCCGCTTCGAGTCGAAGCCCTTCGATCCCAAGGTCCCTCCTCCGACCTACGTCAACCACTTCGATCCCAACGGTCTGGAGGTGGTCTACCGCATCGACAACGAACCCGGCGGCAAGTTCAAGCTCCAGCTCCAGCTCTTCCGCGGAGAGGAGCGGTCCAGGTTCGAGAAGATGATCGGAACGAAGGAGGAGATCTTGGCGAAGTACCCCTTCATCTCGAACCTGGACGCCCAGCTTCAGTGGGCGTGGGAGCAGAGGCCATCGGCCCCCTGAACCCCCGACGCCGGGCGTCCGGCGCGAACGGGTGGCGATGAACCGGCGACAGATCCTCGTCGTCGTCGCGGCCGTGCTCGCCCTGTGCGGGCTCTTGTTCTTCACCGGGCCGCGGGAGGGGGACGCCGTGCGCGGCGGTCCCGGCGCCCGCGGGGGCACCGGGCCGGCCGCTCCGGTCGGCCCGGCCGGGGACGGTGCGGCGGCGCGTCCCGTGGCCGACGCGGGCGCGGGGGGCCGCGGGACGGAGCGCAACCGGGTCGCCGCGTCGAGCGGCGTCGTCAGCGTGCGCGCGCGGCTCGTCGACCCGCTCGGGCGTCCCGTGCGCTTCTTGCGCGTCCGCACGCCCGAGGGCCACTTTCCCCCGATCCAGTTCCGCGCCGCGGAGGACGGTTCCTTCGCGCTGAACCTCCCCGCGCCCGACGGGGAGCTGCCCTGGGTCGAGATCACGTCCGAGCTGTGGCTCGACCACCGGGTGGACCGCCCGCCGGTCGAGGAGGACGTGTGCGACCTGGGCGAGCTCGTGATGCAGCCCCGCGGCCTGGTCGCGGGAACCGTCGTCGGGCCGGACAACCTGCCGCTCTCCGGCGTCGAGGTGCACGCCTACGCGGGCGTCTCCCCCGACGGCCCGCTGGTACGCCCGCTCGGGGACCGCCTGGCGAGCGCCGAGACCGACGCGTCGGGGACGTTCCAGCTCCTCCCGCTCCTGCCGGGCAGCGTCGCGGTCGTCGCGGAGTCCCCCCTGTACCACCGCACCGTCGCCGACGGGGTGGCGGTGCCGGAGCCCCCCCGGGCGGGCAGCGCGCGCTTGCGGATGGACGCCGGGCTCGCGTGGACGGGGCGCGTGGTGGACGCCGCGGCGCAGCCCGTCGCGGACGCGGCGATCGAGGCCTGGCTCGAGACCGGCCCGGACGGAGGGGAAGCGCGGATCGTGGGCAGCCGCGGGGCGCCGCACCGAACCGCGACCGCCGGCTCCGACGGCGCGTTCCGGCTCGCGGGGTTGGGCGACACGACCTACACCGTGCGCGTCGCCGCGCCGGACTTCCTCGCGCTCCAGCTCAGCGGCGTGCGCCCGGGCGGGGACGACCGCGTGATCGTCCTCGAGCGGGGAGGCGCGATCGAGGGCGTCGTCGCGACGGAGAACGGCGATCCCGTCGTCGACTTCCGCGTGAAGGCCGTTCGCGCGAGCGGCGCGGCCGGCGCGGACCCGTTCAACACCGCGCTCGAACGCCTGACCGCCAACGAGGACGAGGACGGCGCGGACAACGAGACCTTCCGGCTCTCCGGCCTGCCCGGCGGCACGTATCGCCTCCGCGTGACCGCGGACGGGTTCGCCGAGAGCCTGTCCGATGAGATCGAGCTCTCCCCCGGGACCGTCGAAACCGGAGTTCTGGTCACCCTGCGCCCCGGCCGGTCGCTGCGCGTCACGGTGCTGGACGCCGCGACGCGCGCGCCGGTGCGGCAGGCGTGGGTCGAGGTCGAGCCGCGGCGCGTGCACGACGAGTTCTCGTTCGTCGACGACCTGACCGGCCGGTCGGTGCGGGTCGTCGGCGCGGAGAGCCTGGGATGGCCCAAGACCGCCGCCACCGACGCGAACGGCGCGGCCGGGTTCGCCGGCCTGAATCCCGAGGAGCACCGCGTCGCCGTGGAGGCGGCGGGCTACTCGCCGGTGACCGCGTTCACGGCGTCGGATCCGGAGGAAACCCTGCGCGTTCTGCTCCCGCGCTCCGCGGGCGTCGCCGGCACCGTGCGGGACGCCGCGGGGAAGCCGGTCGCCGGCGGACGGGTCGTCCTGACCGGCCCCGCGTCGAAGACCGACCTCGACCCCGGGCCGCGGAGCTACGCCGACGTCGGGCCGGGCGGCGAGTACGCCTTCGCCGACCTGCGACCGGGTCACTACAGCATCTTCCACACCCTGCGCACCGTCCTCGCGTCGCGGCTGGCCGGGGACGCGGGCGACGCCGGCGAGGCCCGCGCGCTGGCGATCACGATCGAGGCGGGCGCGACCGTCGCGCAGGACCTGCGCGCGCAGCTCGGCGCGACGCTCACCGGACGCTGCGAGCTGCACGGCGAGCCCGCCGGCGGGCTCGCGGTGGCGCTCTTCGCCGGCGAGCGCGACGTCGTGCCCACCGCCCACACGCGGACCAAGCGCTCGGGCGAGTTCGACTTCGGGCGGGTCGCGCCGGGCGCGTACGAGGTGCGGGTCCAGGGCGCGGAGCTCGCGGCTCCGATCCGCCGCCGCGTCGAGCTGACCGAAGACGAGCACGAGCACCTCGTGATCGTGCAGGGCGTCGGTTGGATCGCCGGCACCGTGGTGGACAAGGAGACGCGCGACGGCGTACCGGGCGCGCTCGTCCGGGTCGTCGAGCTCGCGAATCCGGTCGAGGTGGGCGACGCCGGGCCGGCCGCCGGGGGCGAGACCTACGTGCGGATGGCGGTGACGCCGACGGGGGACCGCGCGCTCGTGTCCTTCGGGCCGCGGGAGACGCGGACCGACGCGGACGGGGTCTTCCGTCTCAAGCTGCCGGACGGCCGCTACGCCGTGCGCGCGACCGCGGAGAACTACCTGCCGGCGATCCGGATCGACGTCGAGACCCGCCCCGACGATGCGCCCTGGTTGACGTTCCCGCTCCAGCCCGGGGTCGACCTCACCGGGCGCGTGGTCCGCGAGGGAACGCGCGAGGTCGCGGCCGGGAAGGCGGTGTGGATCGAGGGCCCGCGCGCGAAGCTGCGCGAGGAGACCGACGCGGAGGGGAACTTCTCCTTCCCCGGGATCCAGCCCGGCGCCTACCGCGTGTGGGTCGGCACCGAGTTCGAGCCGGAGGTGTCGACCGAGGTCGAGGTCGGCGCCGGAAGCCCTTCGAAGCTCGTCCTGGTCGTTCCCAAACCCTAGGAGCCCCTCCGGTGAAGCCCGTCACCGCGTTGCGCAGCCGCGAGCTCGGGCTCGCCTCGCTGCTCTTCCTCCTCTCCGGAGCGACCGGGCTCGCGTATCAGGTGCTCTGGTTCAAGAGCTTCACCCAGCTCTGGGGGAACTCGGTGCTCGCCCTGGCCGCGGTCACGAGCTCGTTCCTGCTCGGGCTCGCGCTGGGCGCGAAGGTGCTCGGCTCGTTTTCGGACTCGTGCCGGCGTCCGCTTTCCTGGTACGGAGCGTTCGAGGTCGCGATCGGCGTCTGGGCCCTCGTCGTCCCCGCGCTCTCGGCGCTGCTCCGGACGCACGTGTCGGGTCTCACCTTCGGGCTGGAGGTCGATTCCACCGCCGGCGCGCTGGTGCGCGGCCTGCTCACGTTCCTCTGCATCGGTCCGGCGTGCTTCCTGATGGGAGGCACGCTGCCCCTGATGGTGGGGCACTTCACGCGGAGCGGGCGGACCGGCTCGTTCGTCGGCTGGTTCTACGCGATCAACACCTTCGGGGCGGCGCTGGGTTGCTACGTCGCCGGGTTCCACGTGCTGCCGGCGCTCGGGTTGGTCACCACGAACCTGACGGCGGTCGCGTTGAACCTCGCGCTGGGAACGGTCGCGCTCCGGCTCGGCGGCTTGGCCGAGCCCGCGCTCCGCCGGGAACGGCGCGTCTCGCCGGTGCTCGCGCGCGCCGCGGCGACCGCGGAGACGATCGCCTTCCCGCGCGTGCTGGCGGCCACGGCGCTCGTCGGCTGCGCGGCCCTGAGCCTGCAGATGGTGTGGACCCGGCAGCTCTCGCTGGTTCTCGGAGGCACGACCTACGCCTTCAGCGCGGTGCTCTTCGTCGTCCTGCTCGGGATCGCCCTCGGCAGCCTGATCTACGACCGCGTTCCCTCCGAGCGGCTGCGGCGGCCCGGGACGATGGCGTTCTTCATCCTCGCGACGATGCTCGGGGTCTTCGCCGGGCAGCAGCTCCTGCCGTTCCTCGCGCAGCTCGTCGGCTCGGTGAGGGACCTGCGCGCGTCGCAGGTCTTCAACGCGTCGCTCTGCGTCTCCGCGAGCGTGCTGCTCGAGCTCGTGCCGGCGCTGGGCTTCGGCATCCTCTTCCCGTTCCTGGTCGACCAGGGCTCGCGTGGGCGCGAGCGCGCCGGCGCCGCCCTGGGCTCGATCTACGCGAGCAACACGATCGCGACGATCGTCGGCTGCTGGATGACCTCCGTCGTGCTGATCCCGTCGCTCGGAACCGCGAAGACGGTCGCGGTGGCGCAGATGCTCCTGGGCGCCGCCTTCCTGGTCACCGTTCGTCCGTCCACCGTGGCCGGCATGGTCGGCTCGCTCGCCACGGCCGGCGCGGCGGCCGCCGCCATCGCGGTCGCCGGCCTGGAGCTCGATCCGCGCGCGCTGAACTCGGGCTTCCACCTTTACGGGACGATTCCGGTCGACCGCGTCGGGAAGGTCCTCTACTTCGAGGAGGGCGGCACCTGCAACGTGCTGGTGACCCGCGTTCAGGACAACGTCGCCCTGCGCGTCAACGGCAAGGTCGACGCGTCGAGCGAGGGCGACATGACGATGCAGCTCGGCCTGGGTTACCTGCCGCGCTTCGTGCGTCCGGAGGCCGACGACGTGCTCGTGATCGGCTTCGGCAGCGGCGTGACCGCCGGCGCGAGCCTGCTCTTTCCGGGGACGCGGGTCACCTGCTGCGAGCTCGAGCCGGCCGTTCTGGAAGCCTCGCGGTTCTTCCGCGAGGTCAACCACCGCCCGCTCGACCGGCCCGGCCTGACCGTCGTTCACGACGACGGCCGGCACTTCCTCCAGGCGCACCGGCGGACCTACGACCTGATCCTCTCCGAGCCGTCGAACCCGTGGATCGCGGGCATCTCGGCGCTCTTCACCGAGGAGTTCTACGAGACGGCGCGCGACCGGCTGGCCGAGGGCGGGATCCTGGCCCAGTGGATCCAGACGTACTCGCTCTCCTCGGAGGAGTACGCGATGCTCCTACGAACCCTGCGGAGCGTCTTCCCCTACGCGAACGTGGTGCGCATCTCCGAGGGCGACAGCATCGTGCTCGCGTCCGAACGACCGATCCTGGGCGGCGGCGCGGAGCTCGCCGTCGCCCAGCGCCTCGTCGACTCGACTCCCGCGGTCGCGGAGGACCTGGACCGCTGGTTCGGCACCTCCGACGTGGCGGGGCTCCTGCTCGAGCACGTCGTTCTCGGGGATGCGCAGGTGGACGCCTTCGTCGCCGGCGCCGGGGGCGACACCGTCCACCGCGACAGCAACATGCGCCTGGAGTTCGACGCGCCCCGTCGCCTCTACCAGTCCCCCCTGCTCCTCGACGAGCTCGCCGACGCGCTCGTGGCGGCCATCGACCCGGCGTGGCAGATAGAGCTCTGGCGGCGGTGGGAGTCTCCTGATTCCCCGGGGGCGGTCTCCGGCCCGCTGGCCGACGCGCTGGCCGACGTGAGCCGGCTGCTCCACGCGGCCGACCGCCGCGAGGCGACGCGCCGCCTGGCCGCCTTCGCCGGAGAGGCCGGGATCGAGCACGCGCACTTCGACGCGATGCGGTTGACGGCGGCGGGCGAGGACGCCTTCGAGCGCGAGAGCTTCGGCGCGACCGTCCGCGGGATCGCCGCGGCGTCGGAGCACGAGGCGCACGAGCTCGGCGTCTGGTTCTGGGACCGGAAGCGCTACGGCGAGGCCCGCGCGGTGTTCGAGGAGCTCGCGGCGCTGCACCCGCGGTCCGCCACCGCCCTCGGTCGCTTCGCGCGGGTCCTCGGTCGTGTGGGCGAGGGCGCGGAGGCCGACCGGGCGTTCGCGGCGGCGCTGAGCATGGACCCGTTCAACAACGAGGTCCGCCAGGCCGAGCGCCGTCTCCGGGACGACCGCGCGCGCGCGGGGCGGATGACGGTCGTCACGAGCGCCGAGACGGTCGCCGGCACGACGGCCGCCGGATCCGGTCAGTAGCCGAGCGCGCGCAGGTGCTCCAGGTCCTCGGCCGCGAGGTCGGGAAAGGTCAGGTCCTCGGGCGCCGCCCGCCAGCGGTTCATCAGCGAGATCAGCTCGGGCTTCAGGCGCTCGGCGACCTCCGGCGGGACCGGCGCCTCGCTGCCGCGCTCCCACTGCGAGAGCTGCCAGTCCGACGCCTCGAAGAACTCGAGCGGCGCGAGCGTGCCGCCGCCCAGCCCCAGCGCGTACTTGTGCCGGTCGTCCTGAACCGCTCCCACCCACTCCCAGGGGTTCTTGAACTCGGTGTAGGCCGGAACGACGCCGGGCGGCAGCTCGAGCAGGTTGACGCGCCTGCCCGCGCTCGCCACCGGCATCGGCGGGAGCTCGAGGAACGCGAGGAGGGTCTCCGGAATGCTCGCGATCGAGACCACCCGGTCGATCCGATCGCGCGGACCGCCGGGCGCGACGTGCACGAGCAGCGGGACGTGCGTCAGCGGGCGGTAGGGGAGCGTCGTGTGCTCGAAGTAGCCGTTCTCCCCGAGGAACTCGCCGTGGTCGGAGGTGATGACGACGATCGCGTTGCGCAGGAGGCCCCGCCCCTCGAGCTCGTGCCAGAGCTGGGCGAGCGCCTCGTCCTGGATCAGGAGCTCGCGGTCGTATTGGTCCACGATGTTCCGGATCCGGTCGGGGCCGGGCTCCGTCTCGTGGGGGAAGATCTCGGGGAGACCGTCCTCGCCGAAGGGGTAGTCGCGATCGGCCGGCGGCCCGTAGGGCGCGTGGGCGTCGAAGTAGTTGACGAAGAGGAAGAGCGGCCGGTCTTCGGGCTTGTCGTCGAGCGCGACCTGCACGAACGCGTTCAGCCGAACGCCGCTCAGCTCCGCGGCCTGCCCGGGGTCGAAGTAGCGGTCGAAGTCGCGGTCGAAGCCGTACTTGCGCGACGTCAGGAAGCCTCCGACGGCCCCGACGAGGTAGTAGCCGGCGTCGCGGAGCTGTCGCGTGAAGAGCGGCACCGAGTCCGGCACGCGGGGATAGATCGTCTCGTCCGGCCCGGTGCCCGCGTGCATCCAGCAGCCGTGCTCGGCCGGATCGAGCCCGCTGAAGAGCGAGACGTGCGAGGGCAGCGTCCAGGTCGAGCTCGCGACCGCCTGGGTGAACACGCGGCTCTCGGCCGCGAGCGCGGCGAGGAAGGGGTCGGTCGCGCGCTCGTAGCCGTAGGTGGAGAGATGGTCCGCGCGCGTCGTGTCGAGCGTGATGAGGACGACGGTCGTCCGATCCGGAATCGGACCCGGCTCGCGCTCCATCGCGTGCCGGACGCCGGCTTCGTCCTCGCACGCGGCGAGGAGCGGGAGCAGCACCGCCAGCCGCCCGCAGCCGAGACTCCGTGCCATGGCGGGCTAGGAGCCGGCGTCGGGTCGCGGGTCGGACCCGTTCGGCGCGTCGCCCGATGCGGAATCCCTCAGGAAGAGGTATTCGCCGAAGACGCGGACGACGAGGCCGACGCGGCTGTTGACCATGCACTTGCGGTACAACCGCTCGAGGTAGGTGTGCACGGTGTGCGCCGAGATCCCGAGCTTGCGCGCGATCGACGACTCGCTCTCATCGTCGAAGATCGCCTGGACGATCTGAAACTCGCGATCGGAGAGGCGAAGCTCCTGTCCGACGGAGCGCCATTCCGCGGGTGAAAACAGCGAACGGCCCTCCGCCGCTTGCCTCAACTTCGAGAGTGGTGCTACGCGGGAGCGCGGTGCACCTCCGTTCGGAGAAGGCGACATGTTCTGCGTATCCCAAAAGCGAGAGTCCTAAGAGTTGAACCGGGCAAGCAAGCTCTACCCAGGCTAACACGGTTCCGCGGGAACGAGCACCCGAGACGCCTTCCTGAATTCGGGAAACGGGCGGAGCGTTCCGCCCCGGCGGCGCGAGCGCGTGGACCGTAGCCGCTCGCGCCGGGTTCGGATCCCCCGCCCGGAGGCGCTCCCCGGCGCCGCCCTCACGCGCTTCTTTGGGATGGGGTATTCTTCGCCGGCCCCCGCCCGTTCGAGGCTCTCCGCCGTGTCCCAGGACTCCGATTCTCCCCCCGAGATCTCCGTCGCCGCCCCCGCCTACAACGAGGCGGAAGGCATCGAGGCGGTCGTGCGCGGTTGGATGGACGTCATCGACCGGCTGGGGCTCTCCGCCGAAGTCGTGGTTCACGACGACGGCAGCACGGACGGCACGGGGGAGATCCTGCGCCGCCTGGCGGGGGAATTCCCCGCCCTCCGCGTGGTGGGCGGCGGTCGGAACCGCGGCTACGGGCACGCCGCCGCCTCGGCCATCGAGGCGTGCCGCGGCGAGTACATCGCCACGATCGACTCGGACGGCCAGTTCGATCTCGCCGACCTCGCGGCGTTCCGCGAGGGCATCGCGAACGGCCACCCGGCGGGCATCACCGGCTACCGGACGCAGAAGAACGACCGCCTCGCGCGCGTGGTCGCCGACCGCTGCCTCAACCTGATCGTGCGCACGCTGTTCGGAACCGGGCTGCGCGACACGAACTGCGCCCTCAAGCTGATCCGCCGCGATCACCTGCAGCAGCTCACGCTCGAGTCGACGGGCTTCTCGCTTCCGACCGAGATCTGCCTGAAGCTCGAGGCGGGCGGCGTCCAGCTCGGCGAGCGGCCGGTCAGCCACCGCGACCGCGAGACCGGCGAGACGAAGCTCAAGGTCGTCCGGACCGGCTGGCGTATGCTCCGCTTCCTCTGGTATCTGAAGAGACAACTCTCGCTTCAGCGCTCCGGCATCGTGAGAGAGCTGAAGAAGCCGTGAGCGGCCGCTGCCTCGTCACGGGGGGCGCCGGGTTCATCGGCTCGCACCTCGCCGAACGATTGCTCGCCGTAGGCGAGCGCGTGCGCGTCGTCGACGACCTCTCCACGGGCCTGCGCGAGAACGTCCCCGCGGGGGCCGAGCTCCTCGAGGGCGACCTGCGCGACCCCGCGGTCTGCGCGGAGGCCTGCCGCGACGTCGAGCGGATCTTCCACCTCGCGGGTCGCGTCACGATCCGCGGCTCGGCGGAGTCCTTCTGCGACGACGCCGACGTGAACCTGATGGGCACGTTGCGGCTCCTCGCCGCGGCGGGGGAGGCGGGGGTGAAGCGCCTCGTGTTCGCGAGCTCGATGGCGGTCTACGCCGACTCGCCCGACCGCCGGCCGGTCGCCGAGGACCACCCGACCGAGCCGATCAGCGCCTACGGGATCAGCAAGCTCGCCGCCGAGCGGAGCCTCTTGACCGTCGCCCCGACGCTGGGCGTCGAGCCCGTGGTGCTCCGCTTCTTCAACACCTACGGCACCCGCCAGGGCTACACGCCGTACGTGGGCGTCGTCACCATCTTCGTCACCCGCATCCTGCGCGGCGAGCCCTGCGTGATCTTCGGCGACGGGGAGCAGTGCCGCGACTACGTACACGTGGCGGACGTCGCGCGGGCCTGCGTCCTCGCCGGCGAGGCCGACGCGGCGGTCGGCCAGGTGCTGAACGTCGGCACCGGCACCGGCACCAGCGTGAACCGGCTCGCGGAACGGATCCGCACGCTCCTGGGGGCGGGCGAGCTCACGCACGCCGAGCGCGACCCCTCGGAGCTCGTGCACTCGGTGGCCGACGTGGGACGCCTGCGCGCGGCGCTCGGCTTCGCGCCGGAGGGGCGCCTGGACGACCGCCTGGCCGAGGTGGTGGAGTACCTTCGCGCGCGCGGGCGCGCGCGCGGGCCGGCGGACTAGCCGTTGGCCTGCTGCGACTGCGCGAGGATCCCGCGCATCTCCTCGGCGTCGAAGGCGGTGAGCGTCTCGGTGCGCACCGAGCCGCCCGAGGTGAGGCGGTAGAGGAGCGCCGCGCCCGTCTTCGCGTCGGGCACGTCGAGCACGAGCACGCCGTCGTAGGCGCCCATCGTCCAGTAGAGGCCCTTCACCTTCGCGCCGAAGGTCGAGGCGAGCTCCTGGAACCGGGCGGCGCGCACGACCGTGTCGTAGATGTTCTCTTCCCCGTGCTGGGTTTCCTTGATCAACGCGATCATCGTCACCATGGTCGTCTCCTTTGGGGCCGTCCCGGTCGAGCGGGACATCGTAGGCCCGCCATCGGGCTTGTCCAGCACGGCGGCGCGCCTCAGGGCTCTCGCCGCACCGCGATCCGGTCGGCGGCGGCGTCGATGGCGAGCTCGTCGCGTCGCTCGAGGACGGCGGCGACGTCCGCGGCGCTTCGGGGCGACCCCGCGGCGAGCGACGCGCAGAGCGCGGAGTACGGCGTGCCCTCGGCGGTTCCGTGGGACGCGAGCGCGGCCAGCGCGCGGACGGCGATCTCGGCGGAGGCCTGTTCGGACCGGAGCGTGAGCACCTCGTCGTCGCGGGCCACGAAGCGGTCGGCGAGCGTGCGCACGAAGTCGAACACCCAGGAGTTCAGTCCCGCGCTCGCGTCGAACGCGCTGCGCTTGACGACCTGCACGACGACCTCGGTGGAAGCGCGGACCGACGCGGTGCGCGGGGAGCCCGTGAACACCGCGATCTCGCCGAAGGTGCCGCCGGGTCCGATCCGCCGCAGCGGATGCTCGATGCCGTCGCGCTCGCGATAGACCTCGCACTCCCCCGACACGACGACGTAGGCGCAGTCCGCAGACTCGCCCTCGCGGCAGATCAGCCCGCCGGCCGGAAAGCGCGCGACCTCGTGGTGACGGGTTCCGAGCAGGAAGGCCTCGAGCTCCGCCCGCAGCTCGTCGGCCGACTGGTAGCGGTCGCCGGGGTCCTTGGCGAGCGCCTTGAGACAGAGGTCGGCGAGACCGGGCGGGGCGTCCGGGCATTCCGGCGGGGTGATCCGGCACTCCTCCGCCATCGCGATGGCCTCCTCCGACGACCGGGCCGGATAGGGCGCGTGGTCGGCGAGCAGCTCGTAGATCGTCGCGCCGACGCCGAACACGTCCGAGCGGGCGTCCACGCCGGTGCCGAGCGCCTGCTCCGGCGACATGTAGGCGAAGGTCCCCACGCCCTTGCGCGGCGGAACGCCCGCGCGCTGGGCGACGCCCCAGTCGAGCAGGTACACCTCGCCGTATTCGCCGACGATGACGTTGGCCGGCTTGACGTCGCAGTGGAAGACGCCCTTGCTGTGCGCGAAGGCCAGCGCCTCGCAGACCTTGAGGATCGCGCCGAGGAGCGACGCGTAGGTCTCCAGCGGGATGGTCCGTTCCCGGTGAGCTTCCCCGATCCGGTCGGCCAGCGTCCGGCCGCGGATCAGCTTCATCGCGCAGCACGGCGGGCCGTCTTCCCGCAGCCCGACGTCGTAGACCGGAACGATCGCCGGGTGCTCGAGCTCGGCCATCAGGCGCGCCTCGGCCAGGAAGGCCGGCCGCACGCCCTTCTTGTCGACCAGGCTCGGACGGATGGCCTTGAGCGCCACCGTCCGGCCGAGCAACCGGTCGTAGGCCGCGTCGACGACGCCCATGCCGCCTTCGCCGACGCGACCGGCGTCCACGAAGCGCCCGTCGCGGAGCGGGGCGGGGTCCATGAGCTCGGGTTGCCCGTCGCCGGGGTCCGCCCGCGTGGAGGGCTGGGTCGGCGCGCAGTCCCCTTGCGGGCTCGGCTCGTCGGGCGCGGACATCGCGCAGCAGTGTAGCGGGCGCGCCGCCGCGAGGCCGGCCGCCGGCATCAGGGGGCGGCGACGTCGGCGGACCGGGCCGTCCGCGCGGGGTTTCCCGGGGGCCGGAACGTGCGCGTACGGTTCACGTTCGGTCTCGGGGCGTAACCCCCCTGCGGCCCCGCCCTACGGGTTGCGTTCTCGCCTCGTTTGACGCCTAATCGGGCCTCGCGGCCGGTGGGACTCGCCCCACGGCGCCGCGCGGACCGGAAAACGGACCTCGAAAGGAGTCGCCGTGATCACGACCCGAATTTGGAAGGCAGGACTGAGCCTCGCGCTCATCGGGATGCTGGGAGCTCCGGCGGCGTTCGCCGCCCCCGGGTGATGAAGCCCCTCTGGCGGCGGAGCCGGTGCGGCTCCCATCCCCGGTGCCGGTGGCGCCAGCGGTGGCGCTCCCCCCGTAACCTACCGCGGCCCGTCGGCGAAGAGCCTGCTCAAGATCGAGTGGGACTACGTCGTCTACACGCCGCCTGAGGAGAAGAAGGGCGACGCGTCGACCGCCAAGAAGGTCCGCCAGGCCCTGAGCCGCGAGGACGCGTTCAAGTACATCGCGGGCGACGACCCGCGGCCGCTGCTCGTGCTGCGGGAGTGCAAGGTCTGCAACGGGACCGACGACGCCCTGCTCAAGGGCGGGATCGAGAACGAGCAGACGTTCCTCCTCGCGAGCTGGTACCACTGCGTGAAGCTTCCCGCGGACGTGCTGGAGAAGGACCACCCCTTCCACAGCCTGTTCACCCAGAAGCAGCCCGAGCACCTGTTCGTCAGCTCGATCGACGGGTCGAACCACGATCCGCTCGAGTCGCAGACGTCGCGCACGGAGCTCTGGGACTCGATGCGCAAGCTCCTCGCGAAGGAGTACAAGAAGAAGCCCGACTCCTGCGTGAAGAAGATCGCGCGGCTCCTCGACAAGATGGATGCGGCCGACGCGGAGTTCAACAAGCTCTGCGAACGTCGCGACGACATCCTGGAGAAGGACGGGCCGAAGTCGAAGAAGCTGAAGAAGATCTACGCGGAGCTCGAAGACGTGAAGGCCGAGCGCGACAAGCTCCGCCACGAGGTCGTCAAAGCCTCCGAGCTCGAGCTCAAGGAGCGCGAGGCGGAGGCCGCACGCTGAACGCGGGACGAGGCCTCTTCAGCAGCGAATCCAGGGCGGCGGGCACGGCGGTGCTCGCCGCCCTGCTCGCTTACTGGCCGCTCGCCGTCCCGTCGTCCGCCCAGGACAAGGACGGGATGGAGGAGTTCGAGGAGGTCGACCCCTACACCCGCGGCGAGCCCGAGCGGATGAAGCGCCTCGGCTACGTCTCCTACGGCCCGTTCGTCTGGCGCGACGGCGACAGCACGCTCGCGGTGCAGGAGAGCATGGGCGGCATGCCGATCCTCTGGGTCGAGACGGAGCACTTCCGCATCGGCTCGTCGCTCGTCACCTACAAGCTCTCGGGCGACAAGGAGGAGAAGGCGCGCCTCCAGGAGGAGATCGGCCGCCTGCGAAAGAAGCTCGGGAAGCTGAAGACGCCGAAGAAGGAGCTCGACCCGTGGCTGCGGCTACACCTCTGGGCGCAGCGGGCGGAGGAGCTCTACGCGTCCTTCCACGCGGACTTCGGGCTCGCGCCCGCCGACTACGCCGAAAAGGGCCCCTACCTGGGGAAGACGGACAAGTTCCTCCTGCTCCTCTGCCAGCGCAAGAGCGAGTTCAACCGGCACGTGCGGACCTACCTCCAGGTCGACACGAACCACGCCTACCGCTACGACTGGGCCGACGGCGGCATGTTCTACGGCGCCAACGTCGAGGTGATGAAGGAGAGCTGGGACTCCCCGGCCGGGAAGCCCTTCGACGCGATCCTCCACGGCAAGGTGGTCGCGGGCCTCGTGACGAACTTCGTCGACGGTTACCGCCAGAACCGTTACGGCTCGCCGCGGTGGCTGGCCTACGCGCTGCCGCACGTCTACGTCCGCCGCATCGACCCGCGTTGGGTCAACGCCGTCGGCTACGAGGAGGGCCGCAGCATCCGCGAGGAGGACTACAAGTGGGAGCCCCGCGTCGCGAGCCTCGTGAAGAACAAGTTCTTCGCCTCGACCGAGGAGATGTTCGGCTGGGCCAAGTACGAGGACATGAACACACGCGATCACCTCGTGGCCTGGTCGCGGCTCGAGTACCTCCTGAACGAGGCGGAGGGCGACCGCAGGGGATTCCTCACCGCGCTGTGCGACGTCGCGCCGGAGGGAACGCCCGAGGCGCAGCAGGCCGCCCTGGTCGAGCGCCAGACGAAGGCGCTGGCGGAGTGCTTCGGGATGACGCCCGAAGAGCTCGACAAGGCGTGGGCGCGGTGGGTGAAGAAGACCTATAAGAAGCGTTAGGTTTGGGCCGGCGTCGCGTTCCTGCGGGGTGAGACCTCGGAGGGGAACGGAGATCACGGAGCCCGGAGTTTAACACGGAGATGAACGGAGTTATCGGAGGACACGGAGATCGGAATTAACGGAGCACGTCTTCGCGTGTTCTACGACTCCGACCGTTCCACGCAACTGCGTTCCGATACGGCGGCTGTCTCCGTGGTCGCATAACGCCG
>JANQEJ010000149.1 GCA_028278425.1 Planctomycetota bacterium
CGCAACGGCCGGGCTTTAAATCGTCTGCCGGACTCGTGGGCGCGTCCCCTGTACTGACTGAAGTGGGCCTGCTCCGCCTCGCCGAAACGCCCGGAGGTCCCT
Organism: Planctomycetota bacterium; assembly: GCA_028278425.1. Taxonomy (GTDB): domain Bacteria; phylum Planctomycetota; class UBA1135; order UBA1135; genus JANQEJ01. The sequence continues at coordinate 103 of JANQEJ010000149.1, forward strand.
GACGCTCTCACGGCGCGAGCGAAGCGGCCCACTTCAGTCAGTACAGGGAACGCGCCCACGAGTCCGGCAGACGATTTAAAGCCCGGCCGTTGCGCCACGCGCTGCCGAACCGCCCGACGCGGCGAGGGTCGCAACGCCCCGCGTCCACGCCCACTCGCGTGTCGAAGAAAGGCCGTTGCTCTTCGCGCAGGGAAAGCGCCCGGACAGCGCCGGACCTCTCAGCCCCGCTTGCCCTTGCTGGCCGCCTTCTTCTTCCCCCGGGACTTGCCCGAGCCCATGCCCATCTTCTTCACGCGCCGCCGTCCGCGCGTCGGGCCGCCTGCTTTCACTCTGGAGTGTGCCATTTTTCGAGCGGAAGGTTGTACCCGCGCCTTGCCGGCGGAGCAACCCTCGCGGGCCGTCAATCGTCCCCCAGGTACCCCAGCGCCCTCAGGGCGTCCGCCTGGGCGCCGAGATCGCCCGCCTCCTGGGCCTCGATCTCGTCGAGCTCCCGGCGCAGGTCCTCCAGGATGCCGACGAGCTCGTCAAAGACCTCCGGATGGGCCGCGGCGACGTCGACCTCCCCCACCGGGTCGTTCCGCAGGTCGTGCAGGACGTAGCTCCGCGCGTCGCCGAGCCCGCGCCGCACGAGCTTCCACGGTCCGCGGTAGATCGCGAGCCGCACGTCCGTCGGATCGAGATGATCGCGGTCCTCGACCTGGATGAGCCGCTCGGCCGCCGGCGGAGTGGCGAGCAGATCGAGCCCCTCGACCTCCTCGGGCGCGGCGACGCCGGCGAGGCCGAGCAGCGTGGGCGCGACGTCGATGCCCGACACGGGACCGGGCACGCGTCCGGCGCGCTCGCCGCCGGGGAGGCGCAGCAGGAACGGAATGCGGAGCTGCGGCTCGAAGACGTGCTCGTGCTTCCAGTGCCCGGCCTCCCCGAAGGCCTCGCCGTGGTCGGACGTGATCAGAACGGCCGTGTCGTCGAGGTCGAGCTGGTCGAGGAAACCGTCGACCGCGCCGTCGAGCTCGAAGATCTCCGCGTCGTAGAGGTCCGCCACGTGCCGCGCGTCCTCGGCCGTCGGCTCGTAGCTCTTGTCGTACCCGTCGGCCCGGAACAGAAACCCGTTGAGCGCGCCGTTGTACTCGCGCACCAGGGCGTCGCGCGCTTCCTCGCCCGGCAGATAGGGCCAGTGCACGTCGTAGAGGTTCACCATGCAGAACCACGGACGCCCGTCGTCTTCGCGGATCCACTCGAGCGCGTTGGCCAGGACGCCGTCCGCCGGACGCTGGAAGTCCTGGATCCAGTGCGGACGTCCGTTGTTCCGCAGCGCCGGGATCGCGAGCGCGAGTACCGCCTGCACGTCGTGCAGGAGCTTCCAGGCGTGCGTGTCGCAAACGCGCGGGTCGACGCGGTCGTCGTAGACGTCGAAGCCGTGGCGGATGCCAGTCCGTCCGGCGAGGACGTCGGTGCCGACGAAGGCGCCGGTGCGGTAGCCGGCCTCGCGCAGGACCTCGGGAAGCGTTCGCGCGCGCCGCGGGTCGTACTGCGTCCGCAGGAGTCGCGCGCCGTGCGTCGACGGCATGACGCCGGTCAGCATCGAGAGGTGCGAGGTGAAGGTGAAGACCGACGCGGAGCGGGCGTCCTCGTAGACCAGCGCGTCGGCGGCGAACTCCGCGAGCCGTGGCGTCGTGTTGCGCTCGTAGCCGTAGGGCTCGACGTGATCGGCGCGGCAGGTGTCCCAGACGATGAGGAGGAGGTTCGGCTTGTCGCCGGCCGCGGACCGCGCACCCGGGCTCGCACCGACGCTGAGCGGAAACAAGAACCCGACCGGCAGCGCGACGAGGAGCGCGACGCCACCGGCCAACCGGGCGCGCACGCGCCCCAGGAGCCACGCGACACCCCAGGCCGCGGCCACGACCGCGGCGATCGTCAGGAGCAGGACCAACCAGGGCAGCGGAGACGAGAGGCCCGACACGTTCTGCCCCTCCCCCGTGAAGCGGTCGAGCGCCGTGTGGCCGACCACCGGGAACGCCGTCCAGAAGACGACGGCGCCCACGGTCCTCCCCGGGCTCGCCGCCTCCCCCTTCTCCTTCTCCTTCCGGAGCCGCGCCAGGACGCGCAGCGTCACCCAGGCGGGAACGAGCGCCGCGACGCCGTACGCGAGCCACAACGCGACCGCCTCGAGGAAGAGCCGCGCCTCGACCGGCCGGTGCGGCAGCGCCCGGCGCGCGAGGACGCTGTCCACCGCGCCGAAGGCGACGGCGAGAACGACCACGGCCCCCAGGACGAAGGGGACGACGGGAGGGCGGCGCATGGCGCGATCATCGGCGGAAACGGCCCGCGACCCAAACCCCGTCATCCGCGGGCGATCCGGATCTCGAAACGGGCTCCCTCAAGGTCCTCCTCCAGGCCCTGGATCAACTTCTCGAGGAAGAACTCGACCAGGTAGGCCAGGCGCTCGCCCGGAGCGGGGACGTCCTCGGGCCGGCGGTACGACGGCACGTAGGCGGCGGCGTCGCCCTCGAGCGTCGCGCGCCCGACCAGCGTGGGTGCGGGCAGCTCGAGCACGGCGGTCATCCCCTCGCGGCGCAGGAGGTCGTGCGGGAGGTCGGACACGTCGAGCCCGTAGATCGCCGGCAGCTCCTCCCCCGCCTGCGGCTGGACGGCGTGCGTGACCAGCCAGGGCTGCTCCGCGGACACCCGCGCGACGGTCGACAGGCGGTGGTGCACCTGCACCGTGCCGAACTCGATCCAGTGGTCGAGCCGCCCCTCCGGCGTGCTCGGCGCCGCGGCGAGCTCGCGCTGGATCTGGGCCTCGACGCGCGGCTGCTTGTAGCTGTAGTACCCCGCGCCGGCGGCGAAGCCGATCCCGACGATGAGGAACATCGCGAGGAGGCCGTTGACGCGCCAGTAGCCGGCGCGCCGGTGAGCGGGAGTTCGCCGCGGCGAGACCATCCGCGCAGTCTATCGCGGTTTGTATGCTGCCCCCACCATGGCGCGGCGCATCTTCGTCGGCGACGTCCAGGGCTGCCGCGAAGAGCTCGAGCGGCTGCTTCAAAAGGTCCGCTTCGATCCTGAGGCGGACGAGCTGCTCCCGGTGGGAGATCTGGTCAACCGCGGTCCCGATTCGCTCGGCGCGCTGCGTCTCCTGCGGGACCTCGCCGCGCGCGGCGTGCTGGGCAACCACGACCTGCACTTTCTCCAGGTACACGCGGGGCGGCGCTCCAAGCGCCGCCGGGACACGTTGGACGAGCTCCTCGCGGCCGACGACTGCGACGAGCTCGCCGGGTGGCTCGCGCGCCGGCCGTTCCTGCGCGTCTGGGACGACCTCTACCTCGTGCACGCCGGCCTGCACCCGGAATGGTCCGACCCCGCGCGGGAGCTCGACGGCGTGGACCCCATCGAGCCGGGCGCGAAAGCCGTCTTCGCCGCGCGGGTGCGCCGCTGCGACCCCGCGGGCGGCCAGCCCGCGGACGAGGACCGCGCGGCGGCGGCCTACCGACCGTGGTTCGAGTACTACGACGCGGCCGCGCACGGCGGGCGGACGGTGGTGTTCGGCCACTGGGCGATGCGCGGCCTCGTGAACGAGCCGCACCTGCGCGGGCTCGACACGGGCTGCGTGTGGGGCGGCAAGCTCACGGCGTGGATCGCGGAAGAGGACCGGCTCGTGCACGTGGACGCGGCCCGCCGGTACGCGAAGGTCGAGTAGCGGCGGGCGGCGACACGGCCTGTCGTCCTACTCTCGAGTTTCGCCGTTTGCGACGCGAGCCTGAGGCATGCTCGCTCGGAGGGTCCGCTTGGCATGAAGGAAGCGTTGACGAACGACGTTGCTGCTGGACTCGTCAAGAGCTCGGGCGGCCCTCTCTCCGTCGAGTCGGCCGCCCCGGATGGCCTTCGGGTCCTCCAGACAGAATTCGACCACAGGACGTTGCTTGTCCGGCAGCGAGGCAACGGCTTCTCTAAGCTCATCGCTGCGCAGAGCCCTCTCCTCGTCGTCGACGAGCGTTTCCAGGGGGCCGGCCTCGCGACGATCAGGTGCATCCTCCAGCAGCCCCGTAGAACGACCGCGTGACCGCCGCAGTTTGTCGATCAGAATCGTACGGAGAGCTCTGAGGAAACGGGGTATCAGGCCAGGTCCTTGAGGCCCTTTCCAGACCTTGAGCAGCGCGTCCTGAACGGTGTCCTCTTTCTCTGAATCGGGCCCGACGCGTACGCGGCGCATGCCGAGGTTCCGCATGAGCCGCCACACATTCTCACCAGCGTCGCCGTCAAGCGGTAGACCTCGGGAAAGGAGCGCGTTCAGCACGGGTTCAAGCTGCTCGATGGAGCTCGCAAGCGCACAAGCCTCCGCTAGGAGCCTGTCCGAGTAGTGGCGATCCTTGCCGATGTAGAGAGCAAGGAGGCTGCCATGGGAAAGCGGTTCCGAGAATGGGAGATCGACCAGGC
>JANQEJ010000169.1 GCA_028278425.1 Planctomycetota bacterium
CGTCTACGTTTCCGCCCTTCGATTCCGGCAAAACGCGACGGTTCGGTGGCGGAAACGTAGACGAATGGCTGCGGCACCGTACGACAACCCGGTCGACCGACAGGGTCGGCAGGCTCAGCGCGAGGACGCGAGGCACGGCTCCAGCGCCTTTTCTCCGTAGCCGAGCACGCTCTTCGCCCGCAGCAAGCGGAGCGACCAGCGCGGGTTCCCGGCAGCTCCCGCCGGCGCGCGTTTCACGCGCCAGCGGGTGGCCGCCGCGGAAAGCTCTCGCTCTTCCCGCGGCGGCCTCGCCAAAAGACCGAAACCCCTCCCCGCCTCCGCCGCGAGCTGAAGCCGGCGGGTCGCCGCCATGTCGAGCCCGCTCGCGTCCGCGACCACCGCGGTCACCGCGGGACACCGGAGCGCGACGTCCACCGCCCACAACCGGCTCGCCGGACGCGGGGCGTCGACGAAGAGCGAGCGGTGGAGAAGCAGGTTCGCGTCGTCCGGGCGGTCCGCGCGAGGGAGGCGCGCGAGCTCGAGCTCCTGATTCCCGGCTCGCACGCCGAAGTCGCGGACGAGCGCGCGCGGGTACGGCCACACGCGCCGGCCGATCCAGAGCACGCGGCCCTGCCGCTCCTCCAGCGCCTGCCAGGCGAGGTGCGCCAGCACGCACAAGGGGGGCGTGGCGGCGAACCATTCGTGGAGCGCCCCGCGGGCCAGGTCGCGCCCCCAACCGCTGGGGACGGCGCCCGCCGACTTGCGGGTTTCCACGCTTCGAATCCGCCCGGCAAGGCTCTGGAGGCTCTGGGAGGGGTTCGGCACGGCCCGATAGTAGGGTTTTGTTAGGGTTTCGGACAGACCCGAAATCTGGGGGGCCCGGCGCTGGGAGGCCCCAAGAGATCGTGCTTCCGCGAACCCGAAGGCCTCCAGCCCCCCGCCGGAGCGCCGGGGTTGCGACGCCATGGGCTTCCCGGAGCACCGGCCAAAAACCAGGGGGTGGAGCGCGAAGACTCCCCAGGGCCCGTATTCTTCGGCGGCCAAAGGAGGGAGCCCTTGCCCATGCCCATACCGGACTTCTCGAAGATCCGCGGTTTGAACTACTACTCGAGTTGGGCGGCCAACTCGATCGGCCAGTGGCGCTTCTACGATGCCGTGCAAGCGGAGAAGGAGTTGGGGTATCTAGCCTCGATTGGCTGCAACAGCGTCCGCACCACGCTCAACTTCGCGGTCTGGGAGGAGGAAGGGCAGGGCTTTCTCGACAACCTCACCGATTTCCTCACCCGCACGGCGAACCACGGAATCTCGGTGATCCTGAACATCTGGGACTCGGTCGGGATGGAGCCGTCGGCGACGCCGTACGACGACCTGCAGAAGTGGACGTCGACGCCCGGGAGCAGCAAGGTCGCCGATCCCGCCTTTCTTCCGCAGGGCGACGCGTACGTGACCGCGGTCGTCCAGGCGGCCATGACCACCCAGGCGGTCGTCGTGTGGGACATCATGAACGAGGCCGACAACCAGCCGGTGGCCTGGACGCAGCACTACCTCAACCTCGTCAAGCAAATCGATCCGGCCAGCACGACCACCGTCGGCTACTTCTTCGCGAAGTCCAACGCGCTCACGGCGGATCTGGTCGACGTCCTTTCCTATCACCCCTACGGCGTCTTCCGGGCGAACGTCACGGTGCCGACGCAGCAGGCGCGCGACATCGCGGCGGACCACGGGAACAAGCCGATCCTGGCGACCGAGCTCGGCTTCCCCGGCGGCGGGGGGCAACGCTACGAGGACGTGCTCGACTACATCACCCAGGAGGGCGTCGGGTTCTATCTGTTCCAGGCGATGATCGGCGACAACCCGT
>JANQEJ010000228.1 GCA_028278425.1 Planctomycetota bacterium
CGCCGACGCGCTCCGGCGCCCGAAAGACCGGCGGGAACATGCTCGGCGACAGGCCGAGACCTTCGATCCCGGCGTGATCCCAGGCGTCGATGGCTCCCGGTCGAGTCAGCCCCAGGGAATAGGCGAACCCGGCGTGCGTGGCGAGGGCGCCGGTGAGGCGAAAGCGCACGTAGTCGAGGGTGCTCATGACGACGCCGACGCGGCGCGCCCACTTCGGCTCGCGCTCGGCGAGAGCTCCGAGGGCGGAGCCGGGCGTCCGCTCCGTGCCATCGAGGAAGCTCCCCCACGGCACATCCGAGAGCACCTCGTAGTCGGGGTCGAGGAGCGTCAGCCCGTGGGAGCACGTGAGCCCGATACCGGCGATCTTGCCGCCGGCGAGCAGACCCTCGCGGAGCGCCCTCTCGAGCAATGCGAGGACGGCGCGGTAGCGCTCGGCGGGGTGAGTGTTCCACCAGTGCTCCACCGGCCCATCGAGGGGCTCGTCGATGGCAGCGGCGACGGAGCCGTCACGCTCGACGATGGTCAAGACCGCGAGCTCGCCGCGGAGCTCGAGGCCGAGGAGGGCACTGCTCAAGGAGTCTTCGCCTTCGGCATGTCGAAGAGGTCGGCGACGAACTTCTCGTTCAGCTTGTACTCGCTGACGGAGATGATGGCGGTGGTGCGCCCGTCCTGCTCGATGGTGCGGGAGAACGGCAGCCAGACCCCATCGACCTTGCGATAGTCCCAGAGCTTCTCTTCGCGGCTCACGATGGTGCCGACGCCGGTGACGATGTTGTTCTTGCGCCGGTGCACGCGAAACGTCTTCGGATTGATGTAGAACGTCACCTCTCCCATACCCGGCCGCGTCACCGAGATCCCGCGGTAGGTGCCGTCGGCCTGCTCGAGACCTTCCACTTCCTTGACCTGGAGCGACTTGTGGTCGATGAGGAGCGGCAACGTCGACAACCCGAGGCTCTGACGCCAGGACGCCACGCGCTGCGCGTCCCAGCCCTGGACCTGACCGCGGGACTCGCTCCAGCCCTTTTCGCCGTGGAGACAATGACTGGCGCTGCCGGTCTGGTTCGAAACGTCCTGGCGCATGCTCTTCGGAAAGCTGACGCGGCCGTGGACGTTGGAGTCGACCTTGCCGCCGGTCTGAGCGACGACCTGCGACTGCACCGCCTTCCAGCTCAACGCCGTCACCGCCTCGAGGGTTTCGCCGCCGCACGCCTCGACGACTTTGGTGAGGAGCGCGCGGCCCCGGGCCTCCGGGGTATCCTCCGCGGCCGGATCTTTCTTCGCCGCGCCGTCATCGGCGGCGGTCTCCCCGGCCCCGCTCTCCGTCTCCTTCGGGGGATCCTGGTTCGCGACGGGAGCGGGGGTCTCGCCGGGGCAGGCGACCATGGTTCCGGTCGCCACGGCCGCCAACAGGACCGTCATGATCATTCTCAAAGACATGTCTGATTCCTTCGGATTGAATTTCTGCCTGCCCGACCGGAACGCTTCCACGACGAGAGCTTCCATCCGGGGTCGATGCCGCGCATTCTACCGAGCGTGAAGAGCATCGGAAACGAACCGTGGGCCCCGCCCCACTCGATTTTGATTCTGCGCCTCAGCGCCCTCGGCGATGTGCTGCACTGCCTCCCCGCCCTCGAGGCGCTCCACGAGCTGTGGCCCGACGCCGAGATCGACTGGATCGCCGAGAGCCTCGGCGCCTCGATCATCGACGGGCACCCGCTCCTGCGCCGGGTGCACCGCCTGCCGCGCAAGGAGTGGCGCCGGGAGCTGCGGCGCGCCTCCCGCTGGGACGACCTCCGCTGCGACGTCTCCCGCTTCTTCGGCGCGCTGCGCCGCCGCCGCTACGACCTCATCATCGACTTTCAGGGGAACCTCCGCTCGACGGTGGTGGCGGAGTGCGTGCGACACCGGCGCCGCGTCACCCATCATCCTTCGGAGGTGAAGGAGCACGCCTGGTTGATGCGCGCGTCCGCGCCGCGGGCTCCCGCGGGACGTGTGCATCGCGTGCAGAAGAATCTGCATCTCGTCCGCGCCCTCGGCTGGCACGGCAGCGACCCGCCGGCGCGGCTCCCGGACTTCACCGAGGAGCGCGCCCGCATCGCCGCGGAGCTCGCCGACCTCACGAGCGAAGCCCCCATCGTCCTGCACCCGCTGGTGAGCCCTTTCGGCCGCTTCAAGGAGTGGCCGCGGGAATACTACGCCGAGCTCGCCCGCGAGATCGCCGCATGCGGCACGTTGCTGATTTCCTGGGGGCCCGGGGAACGCGACGCCGCGGAAGAGATCGCCGCGGCGGCGGACGGCGCCGCGACCCCGGCTCCGGAGACTCGCTCGCCACGAGAGCTCGCCGCGCTCCTCGCGAGCGCGCGACTCGTCATCGGCGGCGACACCGGTCCGCTGCATCTCGCCGCCGCGGCCGGGGTGCCGGTGCTGTCGCTCTTCGGGCCGAAGGACCCGGCGCTGTACGCGCCGTGGTCTCCCGGGGGCGGAACGAATCGGTTCATTCGGTCCCCGGCGCCGTGCTCGCCGTGCGTGCTCAGGCGCTGCGACCACGCGGTCTGCATGCGGATGATCCACCCGCGGGAGGTGGCGGAGACGGCGCGAGGAATGCTGGCCGTCGCGGCGATTTGAGGGCGTTGCGAAACCTCGGCGACCCCGCGGTGTTTTCCCATCAGCCCGCTGGTCAGAAAGGAAACTCCATGAAGCAAGTCATCGTCCTCGCCCTCGTCGCCCCACTCCTCTTCCTCTCCTTCGACGTCGACGCCCAGGAGAGAGCCGGCAAGCGCTCGGGCGACCTCTTCGACCGCCTCGACAAGAACGGCGACGGTGTGATCACTCGGGACGAGCTCCCGAACCGACGCGCCCGCCTCCGTGGCGAGGGCGAGCGTCGCAAGGGCGACCGCAACCGCGGCGATCGCCGTCAGGCGCGTCGCGGTCAGCTGCAGAAGCTCGACAAGAACGGTGACGGCAAGCTCTCCGCCGACGAGGCGCCGCGTCTCTTCAAGGGTCGCCGTCAGCTCGACGCGAACGGCGATGGATTCATCACCTCCGACGAGCTGCGCCGTCGGATGCAGAAGCGGGCCGTGCGCGCGATCCCGCGCCGTCTGAAGCAGATGGATGCCGACGGCGACGGTCGCATCACCGCCGATGAGTTCAAGGGCAACGAGCGGCTCTTCCAGCGTCTCGATCGCAACCAGGACGGCGTCATCGATGTGCAGGATCGGCGTCGGAGAGGCGAGCAAGGCGACCGCAAGGGCAAGGGCAAGCGTCGTCGCCCGCCGCAGGAAGCGGACGTCTAGAGCAGCCGACATCCACGAGTCCGAGAACGTGAGCGGGAGGCGAATCCGCAGTCGCCTCCCGCTCTTTGCATCGGTGCTTTCCCCGGAGCCGGCTCGCCGCTAGGCTCGCGCCATGAACCGGCTCCTTCGCACCACCCTCCCCTACATCGGGCTGCCGTTCCTCATGACGTGGATGTCCACCATGCGCGCGCGCTGGTGCGGCTCCGAGAATTACCTCGCCGCCCGCGAGCGCCACGGTCGCGCCGCGTTCTGCTTCTGGCACGAGGACTTTCCCGCCATCACCTGGATGCACCGGGGTTGCGGGGCCCGGGTCATGGTGAGTCGCCACGCCGACGGGGATCTCATCGCGCGCATCCTCTCGGTCCTCGGCTACCGCCCGGTGCGCGGCTCGACGACCCGCGGCGGCAGCGCGGCGCTCCGGCAGATGGCACAGGGTGGAGAAGGCGATCTCGTCATCACACCGGATGGTCCGAAAGGGCCGCGGCGCAGGGTGCAG
>JANQEJ010000192.1 GCA_028278425.1 Planctomycetota bacterium
CTCCGCCGCGTCGCTCCCCCGCTCCGGCATCGCGCCGCGGCGCGCGCCGACCGCGCTCCGCTCGATCCCCGGTACGAGGATCCCCGGTATGAGGAGCCCCGGATCGGCGACGCCGGCGGCGGCGACGCTGCGGGGCCGGCGGCGGATCCGGCGGCGGCAGCTCGCGCACCCCCTCGAGGAAGCGCGGCAGGGTCTCGTCCCGGGGAGCGAGGAGACCGTAGATCTCAGCGGCTTCCGGAAAGTAGTGACGGGCCGCGAGCGCCTTCGGCACGGCGCTTCGGCGGTGCGCCTTCGCGACCCGGGTCCACGCTCCGAGGGCGCGCCAGAGGCGATCCTCATCGCGCCGGTAGATCTTCAGGTTGCGCAACACCGGCTGCAGCACTTCCTCGAACGGCGCCCACGGCGGGTGCGGCGCGCTGCGCTCGGCGAGCCGGCGCGCCACGGGCAGGATGAACGGCGACAGGAAGACCGCGAGGGCGACGGGGTGCGATGCGACGCCACGCTCGCGCACGAGATCGTCGAGCCGGCCGAGCCGCTCGAAGTAGCTCTCGCCGTCTCCGTCCTCGTCGTCGGAGTCCGATCCGTCGAGATGCGGAGCGAGGTCGGGAACCATGATGCGCAGGAGGTCGAACTCGTGCAGCGCCTCGAAGAACGGACGCGCCTTGCCGTGACAGAGGTCCCGGTAGAGCTCTTCCAGGAGCCGCGTCGGGTTCGCCTTGAGGATCTCCTCGCGCTCGGCGCAGAGCGCTTCGCGGGTCCCCTCCTCGAGGCGGAATCCGAGACGGCTACCGTGGCGCAGGACGCGCAGTAGTCGCACCGGATCCTCGCGGAACGACTTCACGGGGTCGGCGATGGTGCGGATGAGACCGTCCCGCAAATCGTCGATGCCGCCGACGTAGTCGATCACCGAGAAGTCGCGCACATCGTAGAAGAGCGCGTTGATGGTGATGTCGCGACGCCGTGCATCTTCGCCGGGAGTCCCGTAGACGTTGTCGCGTCGGATGAGATCCCCTTCGCGGACGATCGCATCGGACTCGCCGGAGCTGCGAAACGTCGCCACCTCGATGATCTTGTCGGGAGGATAGTGCAAGTGGGCGAGCCGAAAGCGCCGGCCGATGATGCGGCAATTGCGAAACAGCTTCTTCAGTCGGTTCGGCCGGGCGTCGGTGGCGATGTCGAAGTCCTTCGGCGTGATGCCGAGGAGCAGGTCACGAACGCTGCCGCCGACGAGGTAGGCGCGGTAGTCGGACTTGGTCAGGCGGTAGAGGATGCGGAGCGCATCGGGATCGATGTCCTTGCGGGAGAGACAGTGT
>JANQEJ010000202.1 GCA_028278425.1 Planctomycetota bacterium
CGCTTGTGCTTGCGGCCGTTGTTCAGGACGTAGCTCAAGACGTTTCGCACCTCGCGGGCCGAGCGGAGGATGCGGTCGTGGTAGCGGTCGGCGAAGACGCTCCCCTTGCGGCCCCAGAGGCGGTTCAAGCCCCGGGCGATGCGGATGGAGAGGCCCTGGATGCCGCGCGACAGCGCCAGCCGATCCGTCGCCTCGACGATCAGGTGGAGGTGGTCGTTCTGGACCGAGAAGTGAACAAGGCGGAAGTGCCCCTTCGCGAGCCTTCCCGCGCGCTCCTTGCCCTTGTCGAAAGCCTCGCAGACCGCGTTGTAGGGATCGATCGCCCGCAGGCGGGGCAGATCACTGCGCGTCTTGAGCGTGACGTGTACCGGATACTTCGACGCCAACGCCTCCCGCCGCCTGTGCGAAACGCCGGAGTCCTCCTTGGGCGGTCGCCCAAGCCTCTTCTCGCTCGGCTTCTTGCGCCAGAGGCTGGAGAAGTTGAGTTGCCGCCCTCGCTTCATAAAGCGATTATGGGCAGTAATACTGAATTACGCAAGGAAAACCTCACAAGAATCAGGGGGGTGCGGGCTCGGAAGTGCCCAACGCTCGCACTCCAGAAGCGAAGCGGCCTACTTCAGTCAGTACAGGGAAAGCGCCCTCGAGTCCGGCAGACGATTTAAAGCCCGGCCGTTGCTCCTCAGAAAGGCAAACCGCCCGACGCGGCCGGGACCTCCTCAGTCCCCTCCCGGCCAACCCGCGTCGTCAAAGCCTCTTCTTCTTCCTCACACCTCGCCTTGCGCTCTCAACTCCCGGCAAACCTCTCAAGGCAACTCCGCCTCCACCTCCCGCAACCTCCGCTCCAACTCCTCCGACGCCTCCTCCCGCAACATCCCCTCGAGAATCGCCTTGGCCTCGTGCAGTGCCGCCAGCTTCTCCTGGCCCTCCAACCGCGCCGCCTGGATGAACAACACGTTCGCCAGCCGGAGCCGAACCTCCCAATCGTCCGGGTCGAAGACCAGCGCCTCCCGAAACCGCCGCTCCGCCGCGGGCCAGTTCTCGATGTCGAAGACGATGTAGCCGGCGAGCTTCTGCGCCCGGAACCGGTCGCGTGCGTTGACCTTCTCGCTCTCGACGATCGAACGCAGCCGGCTCAGCGCGCGGTCGTAGAACACCTCGACCTCCTTCAAACTCTCGGGCCCGGTGTTCAAAAGGAAGCCGCGCCGATAGTCGAGCTGGGACTCGAGCAGCATTACGGACACGGTCCCGGCGTGCTCCTCTCTCAGCACGCCGATCGTCTCCTCCGCGGCGTCCAGGTCCCCCTCGTCGAGCTGATACACCGCGAGGTTGAAGTCGCGCTTGAGCAGATCGTCCCTGATCTCCTCGGTATCCAGCACCGGCAAGTGAACGATCGCCGTCGCGGCGAAGAACGACACCACGCACGCCGGCAACCCTGCGGGCGCCCTCAGCGCGCGAACCGCCGCGTGCACCCAATACCCGGCGAAGGGCAGCAGCATCGGCAGCAGCGCGAGCCGGATGCGCATGCTCGTCACCGTCAGAACGATCGTGCCGAGATAGAGCACGAAGAGCGTGAGGAGCTCCCACCCGCCCCGCGCGTCCTCCGCCTCCGGACCGCCCCAGCGTCGCGCGGCGAACGCGATCAGGCCGGCGATGCCCAGCATCCCCCACAGGCCGAACCCCGGCAGCGGCAACCTCAGCGCGGAGACGTGACGCGCGTCCCACTCGACGTGGTGGTTGTCCGGCACCTCGTACGCGCCGAGCGTGAGGCGCAGCTTGTTCCAGAGAATCGAGAGGTGCAGCCCGGGATCCGACCGCATCGAAGCGAGCGCCTCGCCGAGCCAGAACGAGCTGACCTCGCCGGCGTCGAGCATCCGGCCGGTGCGGCGCTCCGCCTCGTGCTTCCAGTCGTCGGCCTCGTGCTCGGGAATGCCGCGCACCCAGTCGAACTCCGTCGCGCGCCCGTAGGGGTTCTGCGCGTTGTTGCCGCCGTAGAAGTTGGTGCCGGCGCCGCTCGTCGTCAGGGCGAAGACGCCGCCCACGATCTGGTTGCGCGTCGCCACCGGCAGGAGAACGAGCAGCATCCCGATGACGAGCGCGGCGCAGGGCGCGAGCCCGCAACGCGGACCGAGGCCCGCGCGCCACGCGCGGATCAGCGGCAGCGCCGCAATCGCCGGAAGAAGCAAGAGCAGGTTGCCACGCAGCAACGCGCCGAGCGCGGCGACCACCCCGGCGCCGAGCCACGGTACGAGCCATCGCAGCGGGCGGTGCTCCCCGCGCTCAACGCGCGCGCGCAAGAGGATCCAGACCAGGAGCGCCAGCGCCGGGAGGAACAGGTTGGGCTTCAGCAAGAGCGACGGGAAGTAGGCCAGCGTCCGGCACGAGGCTGCGCCGATCCCCGCCACCACCGCGGCCGCCCCGCCGAAGAGGCGGTTCGCGACCAGCACGATCAGGAGCACCGCGAACGCGCCGAAGAACGCCTGGATGTGGCGGGCGGCCGTGCGGCGGCGGCGCTCGATCGTCTCGTCGTCGTCGCCCGTGAGTCCCCAGACCGCGTACACCGACCCGAGCCAGTACGGATAGAGCGGCTCCTGGAAGAACACCTCGTCGCCGATCCAATCGCCCTCGGCGATCTCGAGCGCCCAGCGCTCGTACGCGGCCTCGTCGATCACCGGCCGGTCGGCGAGCGGGGACGAGTGCGCGTAGTCGATCGCAAAGGCGATGCGCAGGACGAGGGCGCCGAAGACGACGAGGAAGAGCGTCAGCGATCCGAGGCGCCCGCGAGGCCCGCCGTCCGCGGTCACGTGCGCTTCATCTCCCAACGGTCGTTCATCGGCTCGCGGCCCTCGTCGCGCCGCGCCCGCGCGATCACTTCGAGCAGACGGATCAGGCGGCGGCCCACCGGCGTGAGGAACGCCATGCCGGAGAGCATTCCGATCGCGACCGCCAGACGCCAGCCTCCCGCCGCCCATCCGAGAAACACGAGCGCCGCGAGCCCGGCGGCTCCGAGCCACGGCGCGAGGCCGGGGATCCGGCGATAGAAGAGCCACTGCAGCCGATCGAGGGCGCCGCCGCCGCGGAAGCGCTCGTTCCAGACGACTTGGAAGTAGGCGCGCGCGCGGCGCAGGGCCTGGGCCTCGCGCTCCGCGCCCGGCGGCGTCTTGCGCTCGAGGAAGCGCGCCCCGGGAACGAGCCGCACCGGTCCCTTCGCGCGCGCCTGGAGCATCAGCGCGAGGTCGTCGGCGGCGATCCCCGGCGGCGGCGCGAGGCCGAGCGAGGCCCGCCAGGCGAGTAGCTGTCCGTGCACGCTGAAGAGCCGTCCGCTGCGCGACTCGAGCGCCCGCACGCGCGCCGTCAGCCTGTCGTAGAGCCCCGCGGCCGGCACCGGCTCCCCGCCCGCGGCGGCGGCGCAGGAACCGTCGTCCGCCAGGTCGCGCACGAACTCCTGGGCGCCGCAGGCCATGGCGAGCGCGGGCTCGCGCTCGAAGGCGCCGGCGAGCTCGAGCAGCGCGTCCGGCCGCGCGATCACGTCCGCGTCGGTGAGCACCACGAGCTCCACGCCGTCGCCGAGCTCCTCGAGTCCCTGAGCGATCGCGCCCGCCTTGCCCGCCGCGCGGCGGTTCGCGACCACGCGCAGCTCGACGTCGGTCCGGCCCCACTCGGCCGCGCGCGCGCGGTCCGCCGTCCCGTCGCTCGAGCCGTCGTCGATGACGACCACGACGTGCGGCTCGGCCGCCGCCGGCCAGCCCGCCAGCGCCAGGTTGGCCAGCTTGCGGGCGATCACCGCGCTCTCGTCGCGGCACGGAACCAGAACGCCGAGGCGCACGGCCGGACTACCCGCTCCGGACGGCCCGGCCGAGGAGCTCCGGCCACGCGCGCCGGTTGAAGAGCACGTTGTCGGCCTGCGCGCACTCCCACGTGCACGTGCAGCGCGTCGCCTTGATCTCGCGGCGAAGCTCGGCGGCGCGGTGATCCTCCCAGAGCCGCTTCAAGTCCCAGTCGACGTCGTTCAGGTCGCCGATGGAACGCCCGAGGATCTCGCACGGGTGCACTTCGCCGTTCTCGAACACCACCGCGGATAGCGATCCCGCCGTGCAAGGCAGGTGCTTCGAGCGGTCGCCCCGCGCGATCCGCGCCACGTGCGCGTACATCATGCGGTCGCGCGCGACGGCGACGCGCTTGAGCGGGAAGTCGAAGTAGCGCAGCCACCCCTCCTTCATCAGCCGCTCCTTGGTCGCCACGACCTCGAGATAGCACGCCGGATCGACCTCGAGCAGCTCCTCCTCCATCGCGGTGCCCCGGGCCAGGTTGATCGTGACGTTGTCGGGCCGCGCCTCGCGCACGAGCTCCTCCAGGTGCTGGGCGAGGCTCGTCTGGTTCTCCGCCGTGACCGTGACCATGATCCCGACGCCGAGGTTCGTGCGACCGCGCTTCTGGCGCCGGAGCTCGGCGACCGCCGCGAGCGAGCGAGCGTGCCCGCCGGGGACCTGGCGGATCGCGTCGTGTACCTCCGGCGGGCCGTCGAAGGAGACGGAGACCGAGAGAAAGGTGTCGGGGTTCTCGTCGAGCATCCGCTCGACCGCGGCGTGCTGGTGGTCGACCAGGCCGTTCGTCGGGATCGCCAGGTGGCGCAGGCCGCGGCTCCCGAAGGCGCGCGCGAGGTCGGCGAGGTCGTGGCGCAGGAAGGGCTCCCCGCCGCCGAAGCTCACCCAGAGCAGGGGCCCCATGCGCGAAGCCGACGCGGCGAGCTTCTCGATCGACTCGAGCGGCGGGCCCGGCACCGACGCGGCCACCTCCTTCCAGTGGAAGCAATGGCGGCAGCGAAGGTTGCAGGCGCCGGTCACGAAGACCGTCAGGTGCAGCGGCGGTCCGGCGTGGGCCAGGCCGCGGCGCAGGAACGGGAGGTAGCGCAGGGCGCTCACGCCGCCATCGTACCGCAAACGAAAAGCGGCCCGGACGGCGGAACGCCGGCCGGGCCGCTGCTTCGGTTTCCCTGGGAAGGGTCTACTGGAGGGTGACGTCCAGACCCTTGGAGCTGGCGAGCAGCTCGGTGCCGGTGAAGTCCAGCACGAAGAACTGGGCGTACACGTGCACGCCCGGAGTCACGACCGGAAGCGGCAGACCGAAGACACAGTCGCCGTTCGGGTCAAGCGCCGAGGAGCCCGAGAAGAGCTCGACGCCGCCGATGTTGAGCGTCAGGAGCCCCGGAATCGAGACGCCCGGCGCCGACGCGGTGCCGATACCGAGGACGGTCAGCGTGCCGGCTCCGGCGCCGCTGCTCGTCGCGAGGTAGAGCGTCGAGTTCGAGAACGGGACGCTGAGGGCCGAGATCGTCGGCTCGCCGCCGGCGAGACCCGTCGTGCCCGAGCCGTAGGTGGCCTGGAACGCCGGGCCGTAGGTGCCGGTGTAGCTCTTCGGCGCGGACGAGCCGGTGTTGCCGTACTCGTCGGACGAGGTGAAGCCGTAGTCGATGGAGCCGACCAGGTTGCCGGGCAGGACGCCGCGGAAGATCTGGCCCTGGGAGCTCATCGCCGGGATGGCCGGGAGGTTCACGCCGTCGACCGTGACGTCGAGCGTCGTCGGGTTGTACCACGTGATGTAGTACGGAGCGTTGTCGTAGACGTGCGCCCGGACCGGATCGCCGGTCGCGGAGGCCGTCTGGACGGCCGGCTCGAGCTGCTCGACGTTCGGGATGTAGGGACCGGTCGTGTCCGGCGTCCCGGTGACGTTGCGGAGGAACGTGTTCGCCTGGTTGTTGTCCTCGGCAACGATGATGTCGTAGTCGCCGTCGCCGTCGGTGTCGGCGGCATCGGCGTCCAGCGAGGTCGCGGAGAAACCGGGCACGCTCACCTTGGTGAAGCTGTAGCCGGCGCCGGCGTAGTCGTTCCGGTAGAGCTTGTCCTGGCCGGAGAAGTTCGCGACGTAGAGGTCGAGGTCGCCGTCGTTGTCGTAGTCGACGAAGTCACCCTCGTTGTCGTCGGCGTTGGACTGGAAGAGCTGCACGCCCGTCAGGAAGTTGCCGGTTCCGTCGTTCTCGTAGGTGAGATCCTGGAACGGGCTCTTCCAGTTCAGGCCGTAGATGTCGAGGTCGCCGTCGAAGTCGAGGTCGCCCATCTCCTGCTCGTAGTGCCCGCTGCCGCTGGTGTAGCTGGCCGGGAACACGGCGCCGGTGACGTCCCGGAAACCGAGGGCGCCGCCGCCGACCGCCGGGGCGAGAGAGCTGCCCTGGAGCCGGTTGGCGAACATCCGCGGGGCCTCCTGGCGCGCGCCGTGGAGGACGTCGAGGTCGAAGTCGCCGTCGATGTCGCCGAGGTCGATGTCGAGAGCGGAGCTCGCGATGTCGGCGAAGGCGCCGGTCGAGTTCGTGGTGTTCGACTGCTGGTTGCCGTCGCACCAGATCGCGGGCGTCCCGTTCGAGATCGTGCTGCCGAAGAGCGTGGCGCCCTGCGGGTTGAACTCGGAGAACTTGCCGTCGCCGTCGTTCAGGAAGATCCGCGAGGGGACCTGGCCACCGAAGGCGCCGCCGTAGCTCGAGTGGAAGAGGTCGAGGTCCCCGTCGTTGTCGAGGTCGCCGAAGTCGCAGTCGCAGGACCAGTCGCGGAAGGTTCCGGCGTGGATCCCGGTCGTGATGACCTCGCTCGCGGGGAGCGACGAACCGGCGCCGCCCAGGCCGACCCAGCGGTTGGCGGTGTCGTCGGTGAAGAAGCCGAGCGTGCCGCCCTGGTCGCCGCCGTCGTTCACCCACCAGCGGTTGCCCTGGATGATGATCTGCGCGGTGTTGGACGAGTAGATGTCGAGGTCGCCGTCGTTCTCGATGTCGGCGAACTCGATGTCGCGGCTCTGGTCGTTGAACGAGGGGAAGCGAGCCGCGGTCTCGTCGCTGTAGACGCCGAGCGTGCCGCCCTGCAGACCGCCGTCGTTGACCCAGCACCGGTTCTGGTCCTGGTTCAGGTCACCGCCGTCCGCGACGGCCATGTCCCAGTCGCCGTCGAGGTCGATGTCGCCGAAGTCGATGTTCTCGGACCGCGAGTTAATCCCGGGGCCGCTCGGGATCTTGCTGTTGTCCACGACGTACTGGGCCGACGCGCTGCTCGAGAGCGCGAAGAGACCCACGACGGCCGCGGAAGCAGTCCCGAGGGATTTCCAATGAGCCATGGTGTCTCCTGAGTGGATGTCTGGAGGGGAGGGAAACCGTCCCGCCCGGGGTGTGGAGCCGCCCCGGATCGGGATTGAAGTGTTGGGGAAGAGACCCGACCGAATGGAGCGTGGCCGGGCTGCCGGGCCCCAGAGGGGGGGTGACCGACGGAACGACCCCATAGCTTAGCGGTAGGGACCCTGCGTGCCAGTGGGGGAACCGGCCAGAACACTCTCCGAACACGGGCTCCCGGGCGATTTGGACGGCGGGGGGCCGGCGGCGGTTCCCCCGACTCGCGAAACCTACCCCCCTAGCGCGTCCCCTGCGACCGCTCCAGGAGCCATCCGAGCAGGAAGAGGCCGCCCCCGCCCAGGAGCCCGTAGAGCTCGTACCACATCGACTCGGTCCCCTGGTCGCGGAACCCGTACCGCATCGAGAGCACCAGCCCGACGAGGACGAGCACCAACCCGACCCCCTCCAGGGTCTTCGCCAGGGTCCAGATCCAGGGTCGCTGCATGGGGTTCCTACTCCGGGGACGGACTTGGGCAGTGTCGCAAGACCGCGCCGGCCAGGCGGTCGACCGTGAGGGTCGAGTTGTCGGCGTCGGGCCGGTACGAGCAGGCGTCGGGGGCGGTGCTCGCCACCTTCTCCCCGCGCCCGTAGAGCTCGATCTCCGCCGCCGAGGTCGGCGCGAAGAAGGCGACCACCGGAACGCGCCGCGCGATCGCCACGTGCATCGCCAGGCTGTCGCTTGAGACCAGGAGGTCGAGCAGGTCGATCAGCGCCGCGAAGTCGGGGATCGCGTTCCGCGTGCCCCCGTCGACGAGCCGGATCTCCCCGCCGACGCCGGCCGCGATCGCCGCGTTGCGCTCCGCCTCGTCCGGCCCGCCGAGGAGAAGGAAGGAGACGCGGCCCTCCAGCTTGCGATGCACCTCCGCCGCCAGTCCCACCGTGCGGTCGACCGGCAGGCGCTTCGAGTCCCAGCGCCCGCCGGCGCCGGTGTTGAGCCCGATCACCGGGCCCGCTCCGCGCAGCGCCGTCCGCGCGGCGAACTCGCGCGCGAAGGCCAGGGCCTCGTCCGGAAGCGGCAGCTCCGTCTCCCCCATCCGAATGCCGAGCATGCGCGCGAAGATCGCCGGGTGGCTCTCGGTGTTCGCGATCTTGCGGCGGTCCGCCTCCGCCTTGCCGTAGGCGGAGATCATGCCCATGTCGAACCACGGAGCGGCGTCCGCCGTGTAGCGACGCGTCCCGCCGGCGTCGAGGTAGGCGCCGCACAGGACACCCTCTTCCTCCGGGCGGCCGAGGGCGGTCGCCATCCGGCAGAGCTCCTCCTCGTCGTCGAAGGAGAGCACGCGGTCCCAGGCCGTCGCGGCGAGCTCCCCGGTCTTCGCCGCGAGGGCTTCCGCATCCGCCGGATCGACCGCGTGCACGTCCTCCACCAGGGGATGCCGCGCGACCAGGTCGACCGCGCCGGGCGCCGTCACCCACGCCACGCGGAGGTCGGGGTGGCGCTCGCCCAGACCGGGCAGGATCGACGTCGTGCGCAGGACGTCCCCCAGGGCGCCGGTCTTGAGAATCAGAACGCGCGTCACGGCGCAGACCGTACGCGCCGCTCGCTCGCTTCACCACCCTCCCCCGCTATCCTCCCCTCCGTGGCGCAGCGCATCATCGCCGTCATCGGGCAAGGGGACTGCGACGCCGCGACCTTCGAGGTCGCGCGCGAGGTCGGCGCGCTTCTCGCGAAGCGCGGCTGCGTGGTCGTGACCGGAGGACTCGGCGGCGTCATGGAAGCGGCGTCCCAGGGCGCCGCCGAGGCGGGCGGAGTCGTCGTCGGCGTGCTGCCCGGCGCTCTGCCCGAGGAGCGCAACGCACACGTCGCGATCGCGATCGCCACGGGCATGGGCGACGCCCGCAACGCGATCCTCGCGAACACGGCGGAGGCCTTCATCGCCGTGGGCGGGTCGTACGGCACGCTGTCGGAGATCGCGTTCGCGTGCAAACGGAAGAAACCGGTGATCAGCCTCGGCTCGTGGGCGGTCGACCCTTCGATCGCGCACGCCCGCACGCCGGAGGACGCGGTGCGCCTGGCCCTCGGCGAGGGCTAACCGCCCGCGATCGCGACGACGAGATCGAGCGCGTCGCCCGGGTGGACGAGATCGTCGGCGGCGAGGCGCTTCCCGTCGCGGTAGACGCTCGGCATCTCCGCGGCGAGGTCGGCCAAATCGAGGACTTCGTGAAGCGGACACGCTTCGTCCAGCGCGACTTCGACCTCGTCTCGCCCGAGTCGCCTGAGCCGGACCGGGTGCGCGTACGGTGCCGGAGCCAATCCGCCCGCCCCCTCCGAAACGTCCCGGGGCGCCGTTGCGTTGCGGAGACCCGAAGCGTTCGGGCCGCCGAGACGCTGCGGGGGGGCGCGGCGGATTGGCTCCGGCACCGTACGCGCACCCTCGCGCCACGCGAGGTACTCGTCCAGCATGCCCGGTTGGTCGAGCGCGTCGCGTGCCCAGGCCGGACGCTCGGTCTCCTCCGGCGCACCCCAACAGCGGTTGAGCTCGCGGCGAAACGCGACGACCTCGGCGCCGAGCGCGAGCAGATCGCCCCCCTCAGCCAGGATCCAGCTCGCCAGCCCATCCACGTCGCACAACCCGTCGGCGAGAAGGCCCGCCGCCGAGAACGCGCAGAACCCCGTGACGTCGACCGCGGCGATCAGGTTCTCGTGCCACCAGACGAGCCGCCCCTTGCCCGCGGGACCGCCGGGATCCTCCGCGCCCGGCGGGAGCGAGACGTCGCCCAGCAGCGCCTCCATGCGCGCGCGGCCACCCGCTTCCATAAGGAAGGGGAAGGTCCGCATCGGGTCCGCGCCGTTCGAGCTCACGCACTGCCCGAGCACGGCGGCGAGCCCGCCCTCGAGCGCGGCCGCCTCGCCCCGCGCCGCTGGGAGCTCGTCCTCGCACCCGAGCTCGCGCGCCAGCGCCGCGGCGCCTTGGGCGAAGAGGGCGCCCTCGGCCTGACGCGCCACCAGGTCCTCGATCCACGCCTCGAGCCGCGCGCGGTCGCCGAGCGCCGACGGCTCGCGCTCGCGGCAGTAGAGCGCCAGCGCGGCACCGATCTCCTTCGCGTCGACGCCGATGCGGTCGCAGGCGGCGAGCAACGCCAGCGAGTCGTCGAAGCTCGAAAGCCCGAGCGCCGGGCCCAGCGCGTGCGTGGCGCTGAAGCGCGCGTGCTGCCGGCCCCCGTCGCCGCCGCGCTCGAACACCCAACCGCACGGCGTCGGGCAGCCGCGGCAACCGCGCCGCTCGGCACCGGCCGCTCGGACTTCGCCGAGAAGCCGCGCGCCGGCTTCGCGGCCGACCTCGCCGCGTGCCGCGTAGGCGTCGAGCAGCTCGTAGGTGCCGCCCTCGCCGCGCGCGACGAGGCGCGGCGACGCGGCGAGCGCGGCGAGCAGCTCCTCGTGCCCTTCCGCACCGGCCGGCGGCACCTCCGGCGCCGTCACGCAGACCGCCTTGAGCCCGCGCGATCCGAAGGCGTGTCCGAGCCCGCCGCGCCCGACGAAGCTCGGCTCGTGGCCGCCGCCGGCGAGGCTCGCGAAACGGACGCCGCTCTCGCCGGCGGCGCCGACCCGCAGGGTGGCGCACGGCCCGTGCTCCGCCTCGAGTCCGCGCTGCACCGCCACCGGATCGGCGCCGGCGAGCTCCGGGTGCGCGTCGAGCCGGACGCCGCCGTCCGCACCGACGACGAGCACCGCGCCGGGCAAATCGGTGCGGCCCGCGAGCACCAGCGCGTCGCAGACGCGCGCGAGCCGCCGTCCGAAGCCGCCGCCGACGTGCCCCTCGGCGAAGAGCCCGGTGAGCGGCGCCCGCGACGCGACCGTCGCGCGGGCCGCGGTCGGCAGGCCGCGGCCGACGCAGCGCCCGACCGACACGACGAAGGGCGGATCGCCACCGGGCCGCGCTCGCTCGGCCGCGAGCAGGACCGCCAGGCCGACGGCGCTGCCGGCCGCTCGGCCGACGCGGTCGAGGGCGGGATCGGCGTCCGACCAAGCCCCGACCGCCGCGGCGCCGTTTCCCGGCGCTGCGAGGTCGACGCGCAGGATCCGCGGCGGCCCGGGTTCCGGAGGCGTTCGGTCCATCGTGGGCGAGGACCGATCGTAGCCTCCCGGGTTGTGCGGCGGCTCCAACCGGCCTAGTTTCCCTCGTCCGCAAGCGGTCGGGCAACGAAGAAGGAAGTGGGATCGGCCGCGTAGAGGCTGGGCTCGCCCCACGCCGCACCCGAAACACTCCCCTCTCACCACCACCTCGTCCCGTGCTCGGATCCCTGAAGCTCGGCCGGATCTCCGGCATCGACATCCGGATGCACTGGACGTTCCTGCCGTTGGCGTTCCTCTTCGTCGGGCTGAACCCCTCCGAAGGACTCGTGATCCTGCTCGCGCTCTTCGGGTCGGTGTTGCTCCACGAGCTCGGCCACAGCCTCGTCGCGCAACGGTTCGGAGTACACGTCGTCGACATCACGTTCTGGCCGCTCGGAGGGATGGCCCGCATGAGCGAGATCCCCGAGGAGCCGCGGGTGGAAGGCTGGATCGCGATCGCCGGTCCGGCGGTGAACTTCGTCCTGGTCGCCCTGACGCTCCCGCTCGCCCTGCTTCTGAGCTTCACGCAGCTCGGGCTCCTCGCGGGCTTCGCCGGGAAGTTCCTCCTGATCAACCTGATACTCGGCACGTTCAACCTCGCGCCCGCCTTCCCGATGGACGGCGGACGGATCCTGCGGGCCTGGCTCGCCCGCAAGCGCAACTACGTGCGCGCCACCGAGCTCGCGGTTCGCGCGGGCCGTGTCGTCGCCGTCTTCATGATCGTGCTCTCGCTGTTTCTCGGGTTCGTGACCCAGACGGTGTGCATCCTTCCCGTGATCGCGATCTTCATCTGGTTCGCCGGCGGCCGCGAGCTGATGGCGGTGCGCATGCGGCACGGCCTCTCCCCGATCGGCGGCGTGCCGTTCGAAGGGTTACGCACCGCGCCGCCCGGGGCCGAAGCGCAGCGGCCCGGCGCGTGGGATCAGAGCCGCGGCCCGAGCCGCGGATTCACGGAGCAGGAGATCCGGGAGCTGGAGCGTTTTCGGGGACGGCTGCGGCGGCCTCCTCGGACGGAGGGGTAGCCTCCTTGGGGCGCTCCGGCGTCGCGGGCTCCGCGCTGCGCTGCTCGCGCAGGAAGAGGTAGAGCTCGCGCAGGATCGCGCGCGCCTCGGTCTTGTCCCGGTCGCCCTCGAGCTCGAGCCCGAGCTTGTCGAGATAGTGCCGTGCCGTCGCGCGATAGAGGCGGTTGCGCGCCGGCAGCTCGAGGTCGGACCGTCCCAGGAGCGACCGCAGGTAGCGGAAATCGTCCGCGTCGAGCCGCGCGGCGAGCGCGGGAACGAGCTCGAGCCGCCGCTTTGGGAGCTTGGACCAAACCTCGCGCGGAAACGGCTCCGCGCGGACCGGCGGCGGGCGGTCGCGCAGCACGACCGTGCCCGCCACCATGTCGCCGAGGCGCTGGCGCCGCTCGGTCGCGACGAGCAGGATCAGCGCGATCGGCACGGGAAAGGCGAGCGCCATCGCCTCGAACGGCCAGAAGAGGCCGCGCAGCGTGTGCTGGAGCACGGTCGCCGGATAGCCGTGCGCGTCGGTGACGCGCAGCCCGAGCAGCCGCTTGCCCGGCGTCTGACCGGACCAGAAGACGGCGAAGCCGATCTGGTAGAGCATCGGCAGGATCAGCGCGCCGCCGGCCAGGACTCCGAGCATGACCCCCGAGATCCCGGTGACGTCCGCCACGGAGGCGAGCAGCGCGACCAGGAACAGAAACAGCCACACCACGAAGAAGAGAAAGAAGTCGACGAGCCCCGCCGCGGTGCGCGAGCCGGCGCCGGCGAGCTCGTAGCGCAGACTCACGCCCTCGGGCGTCTCGACCACCAGGGTGGGCATGGCGGCATGGTACTCTCCGCGCCGTGAAGCGCGCCGCCCTGGAGGACGAGGACCTGCGCCGGCTCCGGCGGCTGCGCGCCCTCGTCCGGCGCGCGCGCCGCGGCGGGAATCGCTGGGGCGACCGCGAGCTGGAGGAGTTCCCGCGCCTCTATCGCCACGCCTGCACGACGCTCGCGCGGCTCGAGGCGCGCGCCGACAACCCGCGGCTCCTCTCCGAGGTGCGCCGGCTGGTCGGCGACGCGCACGGCATCCAGTACCGCGAGCAGGCGCGCGGCGTCGCCAACGTCGCCGTCGGAGCGGTGCGGCTCTTCCTCGTGGACGCGCCGCGCGCGATCCGCGCGGAGTGGCGTCTCTTCGCGCTGTCGTTCGGCCTGATCTACGGGCTGGCGGCGCTGTCGTACTACGCGGTCAGCCGCGACCTCGACCTCGCCTCGTCGCTTCTGAATCCCGAGATGGTCGAGACCGAGATCCGCCAGCTCGAGGAGACGGCCGAGGGCGAGCCGTTCCGCGGCAACTTCACCTTCGGCCTCGGCGAATCGCCGACCGCCGCGGCCTGGATCATGGTGCACAACATGGGCGTCGGCGTGCTCTTCTTCGCCGCCGCGCTGATCCCGCCGCTCTACCTCTTCCTGCTGGCGACCAACGGCATGATGCTCGGCACCTACACCGCGGTGGCGGGGCACTGGGGCCAGGCGGGCGCCATCTCCTCGATCCTCTGGTGCCACGGCGTCATCGAGATCCAGGCCTTCGTCCTCGCGGGAACGGCCGGGCTGTGCCTGGTCCGCGCGTGGGTGCGGCCCGGACCCTGGTCGCGCCGCCACGCGTTGCTCCGGGAGAGCAAGACCGCCTGGCGCATCCTCGCACCCGTGTTTCCGCTGCTCTTCATCTCGGGGCTGATCGAGGGCTTCGTGAGCCCCCACGCGCCGCTCGACGTGCGGCTCACGGTCGCGGTCGGGACCGGCCTCGCGCTCGTGGTCTGGGTGCTCCTCTGCGGGCGCGGGACGCCGGCGCTTACAGCGGAACGCCGATCTCCGTGACGCTCTCGGGCGCCACGTCGACGGGGATGCGCAGCTCGGGCGCTTCGGGCATCTCGATCTCGACCGTGTAGCCGCCCGGCGTAAGCACCGTGCGCGAGAGGTTCTCCTCGCCGTAGCGGAGCTCGCCGCGGCTCTGCGCGCCGTCCGCGCCGTACACGAAGAAGTCGACGAGCCGCGCTTCGCCCCCGGCGGCGTGCTGGGCCCAGACGCGGATCACGCGCGGACCGTCGGGAGCGCCGCTCGAGTCGAAGCGCAGGCGCAGGCGGCCGCCGGCGTACGCGACGAGCTCGACGAGCGACTCCTTGCCGGCGCGCAGCTCGACCGGCGCCTCCGAGGCGGCGGGAAGGAGGAAGCCGGGATCGTGCGCGTCCTCGGAGCGGAGCGAGCGCGCGGTGACCACGTACTCGCCCTCGGGGAACCGCAGCGGCCCGACCGTGCCGGGCTCGACCAGGGCCGAGGCGAGCGGCAGACCGGTGCGCGGCGAGGTCAGTCCGACCCAGAACGGAGCGAGGCTCGCGCCCGCGACGTCGGTCAGCGCGACGCGGAGCGCGCCGGTCCGCGCGCCGGCGTCCAGGCGGAGGTGGAAGCTCCGCTCGTACGCCCGCGGTTGCGGCCCCGCGAATTCCTCCGCCGCGACCGTGGCCTCGGTCTGGGCGAGCAGTCCGTAGGCGACCTCGGGCCGGACGGTGAAGCTCGCCACGGCGTGCGGACCCTCGGCGCGGCGGACGTCGAAGCTCTCGAACGCGGTCGAGAGCGGGGCGTAGGCTTCCGAGCCCGCGACGCGTCGAAGCGGGTGGCAGCTCGTCCACGCGCCGGCGAACGGCAGCCCATCGCCGTCGCGCACGAGGAGCACGAGCCGGTGCGCGTCCACCACGACCTCTACGTCCTGGCGGCCGGTGTGGACCGGCTCGTCGAGCGCGGGGCCGCGCAGGCGGGGCTCGTCGAACGCGAGGTGCTGCGGTCCCGGGCGCAGCCCCACGAAGGAGAACCAGCCCTGGGCGTCGGTGCGCGTGCGCGCGCGCTCCGCGCCTTCGGCGCGCCCGTCGTCCGCCGCCGCGGACGCGGCGACGAGCGGCAGGAACGTCGCCGGCGTTCCGTCGGGGTAGCGCGCGACACCCGAAAGCGTCGCGCCCTGCTCCAGGACGATGTCGGCCAGCTCGGTGTGCCCGCGCGGATCGAGCTGCAGACCGCGCAGCGCCGCGAAGCCGACGCCGTCGGCGTGGGCCTCGAGGTCCGTGAACGAGGCGCCGTCGAAGCCGAAGCGGAACCGCCCGCCCTCGTCGGCGATCACCTCGAGCGGCCACACGCGCGAGCCGGGAGCGCTCGGAGCGACCGCCTTCAAACGGACCGCGGCGCCGGCCGCGGGACGGCCCTGAAAGTCGACGACGCGCCCGGCGACCGAGCCGCCGGCGAAGAGCTCGAGCACGAGCTCGATCCCGCCTTCCCGTTCCGCCGGGAGGTCGACCACGGTCTCGCGCAGGGCGTAGCCCGTGCTCCAGGCCGCGACGCGAACGCGCGCGGCGCCGTGGTCGAGCTTGCCGAGCCGCGCCGCCTCGCCGAGGCGCAGCTCGAACCTTCCGTCGGGACCGGCGGACAGACGACGCAGCGGCAACACCCGCCCGCGCACCTCGAGGTCGAGCCGGACCTGCGCGTGCGAAAGCCCGCGCCCCTCGCGGTCGACGATGGCCCCGCGCACCCACGGGCTCCCCCACATCTCCTTCTCGGCCGGCGCCGGGCCGGCCGGAA
This sequence comes from Planctomycetota bacterium, assembly GCA_028278425.1. Classification (GTDB taxonomy): domain Bacteria; phylum Planctomycetota; class UBA1135; order UBA1135; genus JANQEJ01. Next base: position 15,866 of record JANQEJ010000202.1, read on the forward strand.
GGCTCTCGCGGCCGGCGGGCGCCCGCTCGGGCACGACCGCGGCTCCCACGGTGGAGCCCGGCGGCGGACCCGCCGCCTCCAGGAGCACGCGGAAGGCGACGAAGCCGAGGAGGGCCAGGATCCCGAAGGCCACGACGACGCGGGCTCCGAAGGAGAGCGAGGACGGGAGGGGTTCCGCCATGGGAATCAACATGGTGACTTCACCGCTCCGGGGGAACCGGGGAACACCCCGGGCTTTGCAAGGACACCCCACCGCCGTTTCGGCGCAAGGGGTTAGCGCGCTGGAATCAGGCCCCGAAACTTCGCCGCTCGTCCAGCCAGGCGGCGAGCATCGGCCCCGCGGCCTCCGCCGGGAGCGCGTCGAGCGCGCGCACCCCGACGCCGCGAAGCTGGCGCAGCGCGCGCTGGCGGTCGCCGATCAGCTCCATCGCCGCGGCCCGCGTCTCGACGGGGACACCCTCGCCCGCGGCGGCCCGCCTCAGCCCCGGATCGTCGAGCGCGGCGAAGATCAGCCGGTGGCGGCGCGAGGCGGAGGCGAGGGCGCGCTTCTGGTGCGCCACCGAGAACGGGTCGGCCACGTCGGAGATCACGATCACGAGCGCTCGCCGCCGGTGGCGGGCGGCGAGCTCGCGCAGCGCGCGCTCGGGGTCCGCCGCGCCCTCGCTGGGCTGCAGGTGGAAGAGCGCCTCGCGCAGGCGCTGCAACTGGCGCGAGCTCTTCGCCGGCGCGACGTAGGCCGGCACGGCCTCGTGAAACGCCATCGCGCCGACGCGGTCGCCCTTGGCGAGCGCGACGGCCGCGAGCTGGAGCGCGGAGTCCAGCGCCCAGTCGAGCTTGGTCCAGCCGCGGTGCTTGCCCTCGGCCGCGGTCGCGCGCATCCGCCGGCCGCAGTCGATCAGGAGCATCAGCTCCTGCCCGCGCTCCTCCTGGTATTGCCGCACCATCGGCTTGCCGCGCCGCGCGAAGGCCTTCCAGTCGACGCGGCGCGGGTCGTCGCCGTGCACGTAGTCGCGCAGCGACTCGAACTCCATCTGCCCGCCGCGGCGGCGGATCTTGCGCACGCCGAGGTCCTGCCAGCGCTCGCTCGCGGCGAGCCGCAGCGTGTTGCCGAGATCCGCGAGGGCCGGCTCGACCGCGACGAACTGCCCGCCGTGGAAGCGGCGCTGGCGCTCGACGAGCCCGAGCGGCCCGCGCACGCGCACGCGCACGTCGCCGAACCGGTGCACGCCGCGCAGGTTCGAGCGGTAGCGGCGCGCGACCTCGACCGTGCCGTCGTCGAAGAGCCGCGCGCGGTCGGGGCCGCCGGTGGGGTCGCCCGCGAGCGGCGCGGCCAGCTCGGCCCTGCCCTCCGCGTTGAGCTCGGTGCGCGCGCACACCTCGAAGGCGGGCGGGAACTCCTCGTGCAGCTCGACCGCGAACCCGGCCGGAGGCGCGCCCTCGCCGCACTCGACGCGCGTCGTCCGCTCGAACTCGTTGGAGAGCCCCACGGTCTCCGGCATCGTGCGGTCGACGCGCATGCGGCTCGGCCGCGGCGTCAGGATCCAGTCGGCCAGCAGGGCGAGCACGAGGATGCCGTCGAGCGCGAGAACGGCCGTGCGCAGGGCTTCGAAGCGCAGCGCGAGGAGCGAGACGAGCACCACGCCTCCGAACAGAAGCGCGAACCGGCGCGTCGGGATCAGCGCGGAACCTCCACCGAGTCGAGGATCCGGGTCAGGACCTCGTCGGCGACCACGCCCTCGATTTCCTCCGCGGGGTCGAGCGCGACGCGGTGCCGCAGCGCGGGCAGGAAAGCGGTCTTGACGTCGTCCGGCGTGATGTAGTCGCGCCCGGAGAGCGCCGCCAGCGCCTTCGCCGCGCGCAGGATCATGACGCCGGCGCGCGGGCTCGCGCCGAGGACGAGCGACGGCGTGCGCCGCGTCTCGTTGCAGAGCCTCACGACGTACCCCGGGATGTCGTCGCGCACGACCACGTCGTCGACCGCGTTCGCGGCGGCGAGGAGCTCCTCGGGACCGGTGACCGCGGTCACGCCGAGCTCCGTCGGCGACGCCCCCGGGGGACGCGAGTGGGCGTCGGCCAGGAGCCGCGCCTCGACCTCGGGCTCGGGGTAGTCGACGATCAGCTTGAAGAGGAAGCGGTCGAGCTGCGCCTCGGGCAAGGGATAGGTGCCCTCGTGCTCGATCGGGTTCATCGTCGCGAACACGGTGAAGGGACGCGGAAGCGCGTGCGGCTCGCCGTCGATCGTGACCGCGCGCTCCTGCATCGCCTCGAGCAGCGCCGACTGCGTCTTCGCCGGCGCGCGGTTGATCTCGTCGCAGAGCAGGAACTGCACGAACACCGGGCCGGGTCGGAACTTGAACGCGCCGTCGCCGGGGTGGAACACGCTCGTCCCGGTGACGTCGGCGGGCATCAGGTCCGGCGTGAACTGGACGCGGCCGAAGCTCCCGCCGAGCGCCGCGGCCAGCGTGCGCACGAGGAGCGTCTTCGCCACACCCGGCGGACCCTCGAGCAGGACGTGTCCCCCCGCGAGAAGCGCGGCCAGCGCAAAGCGCACCTCGCGGTCCAGGCCGACGAGCACGCGCCCGGTCTCCGCGAGGACGCGGCCGGTCATCGCCTCGGCGGCCGCGATCGCCGGCGGAGCCGGCGTCGCCCGCTCGGGCGCGGGAGCGTCCTCCAAAAGGTCCGCTCCCACCGCCACCGGCGGTTCCGCCTCTAGCTTCTCCTCCGACAGCTCGTCCGCTTCCGCGTCAACGTCCATGTTCGTCCATCCCCCGGGCGGCCCCATTGTGGTCCTTTTGCCCCGTCCGGGCGAGCCGTTCGACGTGGGAGAGCGTGGCGGCGAGCTCATCGAGCCCGCCGCGCCCGTCCACCGTGCGCGGGAGGAGCGCGCGCTCCCAGGCCTCGATCTCCTCCGGCCCCGACGCGCGGTCGGCGAGGGGCTCGACCGCCGACCGCACCGCGCGGCGAAGCTCCGCGCCGTCGGCCTGGGCGTCGTGAGCCGTGCGGCGCGCGTTCGGCAGCCGGCGCAGGACCCCGCGCCGCAGCATCGCGGCGAGCAGGTCCCAGCGGCGCCACGCCGCGAGCATCGCTCCATAGGACGTCGCCCGCGAGAGCGGCGCGATCTGGGCGATCGGCTCGGGGTCGCGCGGGAAGTGGCGCACCCACGCCGCCGTCCAGATCAGGAGGCCGCACAGGAGGAGCAGGTGGATCGAGAACGAGAAGTTCGACGGCGCGAACGCGAGCTCGAGCGGCGACTCCGGAACCCAGCCGCCCAGCGCGTACTCGTCGAGGAGCAGGTCGCCGGACGGGCGCAGCTCCTCGACCAGGCGCACGAGGAAGAGCGCGTTGTCGGCCGCGTCGATCTTGTCGTTGTCGAAGAACCGGTCGCTGGGAACGATCGCGACCGCGCCGCGCCCCACGGCGAGCGAGAGCGCCAGCGGCCGGCCGTCGGCGTCGGCGATCAGCATCTCGAACGGCGAACCGAGCTCGTGCGGTCCGAGCCAGCGCTGGCCGCCCCAGTCGCACTCGATCGACTCGCCGGTGCGCGTGACCGCGACCTGCACGTCCTCGTCCTCCTCGTACAGCTCGAAGAAGCTCGTCAGCCCCTCGATCTCCGGGAGCTCGAGCTCCTCGGTCAGGAACTCCCGACGCTCGTCGTCGAGCCCGACGACGAGCGTCCCGCCCTCCTCGACGAAGCGCAGGTAGTGGCGCGGATCGCGGAGACGCCGCGTGACCGGAGGGCGCGTGGGCGCGTCGTCACCCGCCGCTTCGTCGGGCGGTGCGTCCATCTCCTTCCAGAGCTGGCGCAGGTACTCCGGCGGCGGCTCCGGTACGCCGGGGAGCCACAGGAGGTGATCCCCCCGCGGCAGGTGGCCCGGGGCCTCGCGCCACGCCAGCGGGCGGAAACCGAGCTCGCGCAGCAGGATGTAGCCCGCCATCCGTCCCTCCTCGTCGGCGGAGAAGACGCTGCGGTCGCGCGTGCCGCTCCCGCTCGGGAGCGAGCCGAGGAAGAAGGCGAGCAGGACGATGCCGACGACCAGCGCCACCGCCGTGGTGCGCACGAGCGACGAAGACCTCACCGCGAAGCCTCCCCCTCGTCCGTCCCGCCGAGCCAGCGCCGGCAGAGCTCCTCGAGCCGCGCGACGTCGCCGGCGCTCGCGGGCTCGTTGCCGAACTCCTTCGCCTCGAACTCCTCGATCACCGGCGTGAGGATCGCGCGCATCTCCTTCGTCGGGCGGCCGCGCTCGAGCAGCTCGCGGTTGGTCCAGGCGTCGCGGTAGTGGAGGTTTCCGCGCTGTCCGAGCCCGACGACGAGCGCGCAGATCAGGTAGCGGATGGCGAGCGAGCGGTCGCCGGCGGCGCTGGCGGCGCTCGCGAGCGCGCGGAGCTCGGCGACGCGCGAGCGGACCGCGGCGCGCGCGTCGTCGTGCTCCGCGCCGCGCCGCCCGACGATGCGCCGCGCGATGGCCCTCGCCAGAAGGAAGATGAGCAGCGCGACGAGCAGCGCGCTCAGCCCGAGCAGCACGTACTTCGCGAGAAGGAACGCGAAGTCGGCGTCGCCTTCGGGCTTCAGGCGATCGGAGAGCCAGCGCAGGGCCTCCTCGAGCAGGCTCGGCTCGCTGTCGAACTCGGCGCGCTTGAGGATGTTCGCGAGCGTCTCGGAGACCTCTTCGCGCGGGATCGCGCCGTCGGATTGCGTCGCGGGTTCGCTCATCGCGTCTCCTCCGGAGTCGCGATCGACTTCATCGCCTCCAGGCGCAGGCGCAGGTCGAGGCCCTCGCGGCGCACGCGCAGGTCGACGTAGAACACCGTGACGACGACGGCCGCGAACGCGGTCGCCACGGCGGGGAATGGCGCGGCGAGCATCGAGATGACGACCTCGAAGGCCATGCCGGAGACCGGCACGCGGCTCTCGAGCGCCGTGCGCGGCCCCGCCTGGAGGCCTTCCGTCAGGAGCTGGAAGGGCAGCACCATGAAGAACGTCACGGCGCTCCACCCCATCCAGCGCAGGAGCGCGCCGCCCGAGGAGACGAGCCGCACGCCGCGCGAAACCGCTTCGCCGAGCCCGACGCCTTCGAGCACGTAGACCGCGGGCACGACCACGAAGAGCCACTTCACGACCAGGCTCGGCAGGTAACAAAGGCACGCGCCCATGAGCGTCAGGAAGCCGATCATCGCCCCGAGCACAACCATCCCCGGGAAGCGGCGCAGCCCGACGCCGAACGCCTCGAGCGCGGGGACCGTGTTCCCCTGCAGGTGGCCGCCGACGATGCTGCAGATGAAGGCGACCGCGAACATCTGCACGAGGAAGTCGACGACGACCGTCCAGAAGAACATGAGCTCCTCGGCGCCCGCCCGCAGCAACACGCCCTGGCCGAAGAGCGCCGGGAACCAGAGGAGGAGCGCGATCCCGAAGCACGGCGGAAAGCGCGCGGCGAAGACGTCGCAGGCCGTGTCGAGAATCTGGCCGACGCCGCGCGGCGCCAGGAGCTCGCGCCGCGTGTCGAGGCGCCCGCCCAGGAAGCGCCGGCGCGCCGCGCCGGCCTCGTTCGCCCGGGCGGGGTAGGGGGACAGGCGCAGCGTCGTCGTGCGACCGGAGGCGCCGGTGGAAGCGGCGTGGGCCATCAGGCCCTAGAGGTTACCGAGGCTGATGGCGGAGGTCGGGCAGTTTCGCGCGCAGGCGTGGTCGCGGGTGCACTCGTAGTTGGAGAGCTTGCGGACGTCGGCGCGCTCGCCCCGGGCCCAGAAGGCGTCGGTCTCGCAGACCATCTCGCACAGCCCGCACCCGATGCAGAGCGCGGAGTCGATGCGGATCGAGACGTAGTCGCGCGGGGTCACCGGGCACGCGAGCCCGTCGGGCAGCTCCTCGTCGCGGCAGAGGTGGCGCGTCGCGGCGTGCGCGGTGAGGACCTTCAGCGCTTCCACCTCGCCCAGGCGCACGACCTCCGGCACGTCCTTGAAGTCGAACCGCGCGAGGTGACCGACCTTGGGCTGGATGAGCGCCGTGCGGTAGTCCGCGTGCATGTGCAGGCCCTGCTCGACGATCACCTCCTCGGCGATCTCGAAGGCGCGGAAGAGCGTGCTGGCCACGCGCGACTTGTAGTTCGGCGTCTTGAAGGTCGCCTTGACCGTGAGGTCGATGGCGATCACGAGGTCCGGCCGTAGCGACCGCGCGAAGCGCAGCGGCAGCGGGTCGACGATGCCGCCGTCCATGTAGTTGTAGCCGTCGCGCTGGTACGGCTCGAAGATGCCGGGCAGGCAGCAGGACGAGTAGACCGCGTCGACGAGCGAGATGTCGTCGAGCCCCGGCGTGCCCCAGAAGATCGAGCCGCCGGTCTCGAGCCGCACGGTGTTGCAGAAGAAGGGCACCTCCAGCTCGCCGAAGCCCTTGTCGGGCAAGAGCTCCTCGAGCCGCCGCCGGAAGGTGTCGCCCTGGTACACGCTCGGCGTGCGCACGCCCTTGAGGAGGAACTTCACCACGTTGAGGCGGAAGTAGTCCTCCTTCTGGAGCCGCCCGATGATGTCCTCCATGTGCTCGATGTCGTAGCCCCCGGCGGCCATGGCGCCGACGAGGGCCCCGATCGAGGTCCCGACGATCGCGTCGTAGCGAAGCCCGAGGGTCCGCATCGCCTTGAGCACGCCGATGTGGGCCATCCCGCGCATCCCCCCGCCGCCCAGGACGACGATGGTCCGCGGGCGCTCCGGCGCTCGGGCGACGCGCCGGGATTCGTGGACGGAGGGGCTTTGGGTGGGCTCGGAGCTCAAGTCTCGCGTCGAGGACGGCCGACGCGCACATTCCATCGACTCGGTGTTGCCTCCTCAACCCCGGAACGCTTCGATCGCGCCAATGCCCGACCCCATCGTCCTCGCCGCCGGCCTGCGACTTCCCCAAGCCCGCGCCGGCGTCCGGTACGCGCGCGAGGACGCCGGGCACCTCGGCGCCACCGCCGCGCGCGAGCTCCTGGCCCGCACCGGGCTCGACGGGAGCGAGCTCGACGAGGTGATCGTCGGCTGCGTCGGCCCGCCCCACGACCAGGCGAACGTCGCGCGCGTCATCGCGCTGCGCGCCGGCGTGCCGCGCGCGGTGCCGGCGCACACCGTGGGGCGCAACTGCGCGAGCGGCATGCAGGCGGTGACGACGGCCGCTACGCACATCGAGGCCGGCCGCGGCGAGCTCTTCCTCTGCCTGGGCGTCGAGGTGATGAGCGCGTACCCCCTGATGTTCAACCGCAAGGCCACCGACTTCTTCGCGCGCCTCGCGAAGACGAAGACGCTCGGGGCAAGGCTGGGGGCGTTCCTGAAGTTCCGCCCGGCGATGCTCGCGCCGCGGATCATGCTGGTCGAGGGGCTGACCGATCCGACGAACGGGCTGATCATGGGCTCCACCGCGGAGGTCCTGGCGCGCGACTTCGGCATCGGGCGCGAGGAGGCGGACGCCTTCGCCCTGGAGAGCCACCGGCGCGCCAAGCGCGCGCACGAGTCCGGCCGCATGGCACGCGAGATCGTGCCGCACGTGCCGCTCGGGGCGCGGTCGGGCGACGCGGCGCTGGACCGCGACGACGGCGTGCGCGACGACCAGTCGCTCGAGGCGCTGGCCAAGCTGCGGCCGTACTTCGAGAAGCCCGACGGCATCGTCACCGTCGGCAACGCCTGCGGGATTACCGACGGGGCGACCGCGATCCTCGTCACGCGCCGCTCGCGCGCGGACGCGCTCGGCCTGACGCCGCTCGCGACCATCCGGAGCTTCGCCTGGGCGGGCTGCGACCCGGCGCGCATGGGGCTCGGGCCGGTGTACTCGTCGGCGAAGGCGCTGGCGGACGCCGGCTGCACGCTGGCCGACGTCGGCGCGGTCGAGATCAACGAGGCCTTCGCAGCGCAGGTGCTCGCGTGCCGCAAGGCCTTCGCGAGCGACGAGTTCGCCGCGAAGGAGCTCGGCGCGGCGTCCGCGCTCGGCGAGCTCGGCCCCGACAAGCTCAACGTGAACGGCGGCGCCATCGCGGTCGGCCACCCGGTCGGCGCGACCGGCGCGCGGCTGCTCCTGACCACGGCGCTCGAGCTGGCGGCGGGCGACCACGAGCTCGGGCTCGCGACGCTCTGCATCGGCGGCGGCCAGGGCGGCGCGGTCGTGCTCGAGAGGAGCGCGGCGTGAGCGCCTTCGACGACCTTCCGCAGCCCGAGAACGCGCCGCCGCCCGGCTCGTGCTGGCGCATCGAGCGCCCCGAGGCGGGCCTCCTCCACCTCGTCCTCGATCCCCCCCACCGCCCGAAGATCGCGGTGTTCGACGTGCCGGCGATGCGCGACCTCGACCTCGCGCTCGACGAGATCGAGAAGGAAGGCGAGGCGCGCGGGCTCGTGCTCACGGGGCGCGAGCCGCTCTCCTTCGCCGGCGGCGCCGACGTCGACGCGATCGCCGGGATCACCGACCCCGAGCAGGCGGCCGTGCTGGTCAGCCGCGTGCACGCGATCTTCAACCGCCTTGAGCGGATGGGCCGCGGGCACGGCGGGCGGCTCTTCACCGTCGCGGCCGTCGGCGGTCCGGTGCCGGGCGGGGCCTGCGAGATCACGCTCTGCTGCGACCGCACGGTGCTCGCCGACCACGCGAAGACGCGGATCGGGCTGCCCGAGGTGAAGCTCGGCATCTTTCCCGCCTGGGGCGGCAGCTCGCGGCTGCCGCGGCGCGTCGGGCTGCCGGCGGCGATGCAGGCGATCCTCACCGGGCGGCTCTACCGGCCGCGCGCCGCGAAGAAGATCGGGCTCGTCGACCGCCTGACGCAGCCCGAGTACCTCCTGCGCGTCGCGGGCGACGTCGCGATGGGCCGGATGAAGTGCCCGCGGCGCTCGCGCGGGTGGCGCGGACTCCTGATCGACAAGAACCCGCTGGCCGGCGCCTTCGTGGTCAACGCGTCGCGCAAGCAGGTGATGAAGCAGACGCGCGGGCACTACCCCGCGCCGCTGACCGCGATCGACATTGTCTCGCGGGCGCCGCGGGTTTCGCTCGCGCGGAGCCTCGCGGCGGAGGTCGAGGCGGTGAAGCCGCTCGCCACGAGCCCGGTGGCGAAGAGCCTGATCGGCCTCTTCAAGCTCTCCGAGGAGGCGAAGAAGCTCGGCGAGGTCGACGGCGAGAAGGCGCCGGGGATCGAGCGCGGCGCCGTGATCGGCGGCGGGGTCATGGGCGGCGCGATCGCCGGCCTGATGGCCGAGAAGGGCATCGCGGCGCGGCTGCGGGACCTGGACCAGGCCGCCCTGGACCGCGCGGTCATCGAGCAGCAGGCCGTGGTCGGGAAGAAAAAGAAGAAGCGCCGCCTGAAGCCCCACGAGGCCGACCGCGCGCTCGACCTGCTCGAGACCACGACCGAGCCGCTCGGCTTCGGGCGCTGCGAGATCGCGATCGAGGCCGTGGCCGAGGTGCTCGAGGTGAAGCGCAAGGTCTTCGGGGAGCTGGCGGGGCTCCTGCCGCCCGACGCGATCCTCGCGACGAACACCTCCTCGCTCTCGGTGGACGCCATTGCGGAGACGCTGCCCTCCCCCGAGCGCGTCATCGGCATGCACTTCTTCAACCCGGTGCGGAAGATGCCGCTCGTCGAGATCGTGCGCGGCGCGAAGACCTCCGACGCCGTCGTCGCGCGGACCGCGCGCCTCGCCCTGGACCTCGGCAAGACGCCGGTGGTGACGAAGGACGTGGCCGGCTTCCTCGTGAACCGGCTGCTCGGCCCCTACCTCGACGAGGCGGTCCGCCTGGCGGAGGCCGGCGCCGACCTCGGAAAGGTGGACCGGGCGCTCCTCGAGTTCGGAATGCCGATGGGGCCGTACGAGCTCCTGGACGAGGTCGGGCTCGACATCGCCGGGCACGCGGCGAGCTCGCTGGAGGAGGCCTACGGCGAGCGGATGACCGCCTGCACGTTCTTCAAGCCGCTGCTCGAGACCGGCCAGCTCGGGAAGAAGACCGGGCGCGGGATCTACGTCTGGGAGGAGGGGAAGGGTGGCAGACAGCGCAACGCCGGCCGCAACCCCACCGGACCGCGGGCGGTAGCCCACGAGTTCTCCACAGAGGAGATCGTCGACCGGACGGTGCTCGCGATGCTGAACGAGGCCGCGCGCGCCCTCGAGGAGGAAGTCGTCGCCGGTCCGCGCGAGCTCGACCTCGCGACGGTCTTCGGCATGGGCTTCGCGCCCTTCCGCGGCGGGCTCCTGCGCTACGCCGACCGCCGCGGCCTGCCGGCGATCGTCGAGCGCCTGCGGCTCCTGGCCGACAAGCAGGGCGTCGGCGACCGCGCCTCGGGACGGCCGCGCTTCGAGCCGGCGCCGCTCCTCGTCGAGCTCGCCCGCGACGGCCGCCACTTCCACGGCTGAAAGGTCCGGGCTCGCGCTTGGAGCGCGCGGGCGCATCGCTAGTCTGAGCCCATCCCCATCCGCTCAGGTCTTGCCGCCGGAGGAACAACGAGAATGGTCATGAGCCAGGCGTCCTCTTCCCTCGACCAGCTCTGCATCAACGCGATCCGGACGCTCTCGCTCGACGCGGTCGAGAAGGCGAACTCGGGCCACCCAGGCCTGCCGCTCGGCGCGGCGCCGATGGCCTACGCGCTGTGGCAGCGGCACCTGAAGCACGACCCGCGCGACCCCGCCTGGCCGGACCGCGACCGCTTCGTGCTGTCCGCCGGCCACGGAAGCATGCTGCTCTACAGCCTGCTGCACCTCACGGGGTACGACGTGTCGATCGAGGACGTCAAGGCCTTCCGCCAGTGGGGCTCGAAGACGCCCGGCCATCCCGAGTTCGGCGTCGTCCCCGGCGCCGAAGCGACTACCGGGCCCCTCGGCCAGGGGACGGCCAACGCGGTGGGGATGGCGATGGCCGAGCGCTACCTCGCGCAGCGCTTCAACCGGCCGGGCCACGCGATCGTCGACCACCACACCTTCTGCCTGGTCGGCGACGGCGACCTGATGGAGGGGATCTCGGCCGAGGCGGCGTCGCTCGCGGGCCACCTCGGCCTCGGGAAGCTGATCTACCTCTACGACTCGAACGACGTGTCGCTCGACGGGCCCTGCGCCATGCACTTCACCGAGGACACGGCGAAGCGCTACGAGGCCTGCGGCTGGCACGTGCAGACCGTGACCGACGGCGACCGCGACGTCGACGGCGTGGATCGGGCCATCGCCGCGGCGAAGGCCGAGACCGCGCGGCCCTCGCTGATCATCGTCAAGACGACGATCGGGTTCGGCGCGCCGAACAAGGGCGGCAAGTGCGACGCGCACGGCGCGCCGCTCGGGGCCGACGAGGCCGCGCTGACAAAGGAGGTGCTCGGCTGGGAGGGCGGCGAGTTCGAGGTGCCCGCGGACGTCCTCGCCCACTTCCGCGACGCGATCGGCCGCGGCGAGGCGGCGCGCCAGGACTGGCACGACCGGTTCAAGGCCTGGGCGGCGGAGTTCCCGGCGCTGGCCGCGGAGTGGATGCTGGCCCAGGCGGGCGAGCTTCCCGCCGACTGGGACGCCGACATGCCGGCGTTCGAGACGGGCGGCAAGCTCGCGACGCGCGAGTCCGGCGGCAAGGCCCTGAACGCCATCGCCGCGCGCGTGCCGTGGTTCTTCGGCGGCGACGCGGACCTCGGCTGCTCGACGAAGACCGTCGTCGGCGGCGAGACGGACTTCGAGGGCCGCGACGGGTCGGGCCGCAACGTCCGCTACGGCGTGCGCGAGCACGCGATGGGCGCGATCGCCAACGGCATCGCGTACCACGGCGGCGCGAAGACCTACACCGCGACCTTCTTCGTGTTCTCGGACTACATGCGGCCCGCGATGCGGCTCGCCGCGATGAACCATCTCCCGGTGGTGAACGTGTTCACGCACGACTCGATCGGCGTGGGCGAGGACGGCCCGACGCACCAGCCGATCGAGCAGCTCATGAGCCTGCGCGCGATGCCGAACCTCGTCGTGCTGCGCCCGTGCGACGCCGGGGAAACGGTCGAGGCGTGGCGGATCGCGATGACGGAGAAACGGCGCCCCGTGGTGCTCGTGCTGTCGCGGCAGAAGCTCGAGACGCTCGACCGCAACGCCCACGCGCCTGCGAGCGGCCTGCGGCGCGGGGCGTACGTCCTGCGCGACACGCCCGGCCTCGACCCGCGCGCGATCCTGATCGCCACCGGGTCGGAGGTGCCGCTCGCCCTCGGCGCCCAGCGCGAGCTCGAGGCCCAGGGCGTCCCCACGCGCGTCGTCTCGATGCCGTCGTGGGAGCTCTTCGCCGAGCAGGACGCGGCGTACCGGGCCTCCGTGCTGCCGCCGGCGATCCGCGCGCGCGTCTCGATCGAGGCCGGCGCCACCTTCGGTTGGGAGCGCTGGATCGGCCCGGACGGCGCCGCGATCGGCATCGACCGCTTCGGCGCGTCCGCGCCGGGGGGCAAGCTCTTCGAGGAATTCGGCTTCACCGTCGCCTCGGTCGTCCAGACGGTGCGCGGTCGGATCGGCACCGAGGCGCTCGACCGAAGGTAGTGTGGCCGGCCGCAAGCGGTTCGCCGCGGTCCTCGTTCTGCTCGCGGCGGCCGTCGTCTGCGCGTTCTTCCTCCCGCTCGAGCGGATGCTCGACGGCTACCTGGCCTGGGCGGAGGACATGGGGCCGCTCGGCGCGGTGATCGTCTGCGCGACCTACGTCCCCGGGTGCGTGCTGTGCGTGCCGGGCACGCCGATCACGTACACGGCCGCCTTCGCCTTCGGGTTCACGGCGACCCTCCCGCCGATCATTCTCTTCACGAACCTCGGCGCGCAGGCGGCGTTCCTCGTCAGCCGCTACCTCCTGCGCGAGCGCGTCGTGCGGCGCATCGCGAAGAGCCCGCGGCTCCTCGCCTTCGACCGCGCGGTCGCGAACTCCGGCTTTCGGACGGTGCTCCTGCTGCGCTTCTCGCCGCTCGTCCCGTTCAACCTGCTGAACTACTTCCTCGGAGCGTGCCCGGTGCGTTACCGGGACTACGCGCTCGCGACGTTCCTCGGGATGCTCCCGGGCAACGTGCTGACCGTCTACATCGGCACGGCGCTCGGAAGCCTGGCCCAGGCACTGCGCGGCGAGGCGGAGGTGGGGACAGCGGGCCGGATCATGTTCGGGTTGGGGCTCGTGGCGACGATCGCGGTCGTCGTTCTGCTCTCGCGCGGTGCGCGCAAGGCGCTGGCGGAGATCGAAGCGCGGGGTTGACGGTCACGAGCTCCCACTGAGGCGATCGTCGGCGACACGGCCAAGCTGACCAACCGGGAGCGCACGAGTCGCGACCCGATTCTTTCAGCGCAGTAATGTCTGCTCTGCATCTCACAACAGGTAAGGGGGGGCCCTAGCCTTCCGGAAGCGCCGGGCTAGCAGCCACTCAGACAGAACTTCCGAGCAAGGGAATTCGAGACCCGGCTCGAGCTGGCGCTCGAGGCTTCGAACCTTGGACGCTTCCCGAAACCGGCACCAACGTCGCCTCGGCCCGGACCGAGCCTGAAGCTCCGCTACGCCACACGCCGAAACCCGACCTGTGCCGCAAGGACACCACGTAGGCCGATCCATCCCTGCCGGTCGCCGACCTCCCGACCGATCCCCATTCGAGACGTCGTTACTAGAGGATCAACCGTGTACGGACTCGTAAACAAGGCAGTGCAGGACCTCATCTCCTCACGGTTTGGCGACGCCATGTGGCGTCGGATACTCGATGAGTCCGGCGTCGCCGTGAAACGGTTCCTCGCGATGGAGCCCTACGATGACCAGGTGACGTTGGATCTCGTCGCAACCGCCAGCCGCATCCTCGACGTCCCGGCGGACGACATCCTGGAGGAGTTTGGGGAATACTGGACGGTCTACACGGTGGAGGAGGGCTACGGACACCTACTGGAGTCCACAGGCAACGACCTTGGGGAGTGCCTCGCCAACCTGGACAACCTTCACACACGGGTCGGGCTCGCAATGGAAGCGTTGCGGCCCCCGAGCTTCGTGTACGAGGACTGCGGTGACGGCATCGCTCGCCTCCATTATCACTCCTCTCGGGCGGGTCTGGCCCCAATGGTGCTGGGCCTTCTGCGGGGGCTATCCCGCCGGTTTGCAACTCCGATCCAAGTTGCACTCGTCGAGGATCGACGAAACGGGGCCGAGCACGACGTCTTTGAGATCAGGCACGCCGCCTAAGACGATGCCCGCATGGCGCCTAGTCCGCACCTAACCAACGAGCAACTCAGCACTGTCTTCCCTTTCCACATCGCCGTCGATTGGGAAGGCCGGCTTCTCCAGGTCGGGTCGCAGGTCATGCGACTTGAGCCCGCGCTCGCGGCCGGGGGGCAGTTGGGTGACTCCTTCGAGATCTTGCGACCTGAGCTGTTCTCTCTCGAACCAGCGAATGTCGACAAAGCAGTCAGGTCCGTGTTTGTGCTGCGCCTCCGCAGCACGGGCTTGCTGCTTCGTGGCCAGATCTTGCCCTGCGGCCAGGAAGGCTACGTCCTGTTCCTTGTCTCACCCTGGTTCCGAGACCTCGAGGAGATGCACTCGCAGGGCGTTCGTCTGAACGACCTGGCCGTCCACGATCCGCTGGCCGATTACATGCTCCTCCTACAGGCCAACCGCTCGGCACTAAGCGACACCCGTGCATTGGCGGAGCAGCTCGAGACTCAGCAGCAAGAGCTCCTGGAGAGCGTGGCCGCCCTAGAGGAATCCAGGGGGAAGCTGGCCACGAGACTTCGCCAACAGTCGGCGGTAGCCGAGCTTGGGCAGAGAGCCCTGCAGGGGCTTGGAGCTCAAGATCTGATGGACTTGGCCGTCACGACGGTGTGTGAAACGCTCGAGGTTGAGCTCTCGAAAGTCCTCGAGCTTCTACCAGGGAATCGCGAGCTGATCTTGCGGGCTGGATTTGGGTGGAAGTCAGGCGTCGTTGGACTGGCAACCGTGGGTACCGGCGTCGAATCGCAAGCCGGCTACACGCTGCGCTCAAGGGATCCGGTCATAGTGGAAGATCTGCGTACAGAGCAGAGGTTCCACGGCCCGGCCCTGCTCCATGATCACGGCGTGGTGAGCGGAGTGAGCGTGATCATCCACGGCTCTGAGAAGCCTTGGGGGGTCCTGGGTGCCCACACGACGTCCGCGCGGGTCTTTACGTTAGAGGACAGCCAGTTCCTTCAGGTAGTAGCGCACGTCCTGGCCGAAGCGATTCAGAGAGATGCCGCCGAGAATCGCTTGCACGCGGCGCGAATCGCTGCGGAAGTCTCGAACCACGCCAAGAGCGAGTTCCTTGCAAACATGAGCCACGAGTTGCGCACACCGATGAACGGGATCATCGGCATGAGCGAGCTGGTGCTCGAGGACGAGCTCACGACCAGACAGCGCCGGTACTTGGAGTCGATCCTCGAGAGTGGCACCTCGTTGCTCGAGCTGCTCAACGACATTCTGGACCTCTCCAGGGTCGAGACCGGCAAGCTCGTTCTGGAGAGAGCCGACTTCGACCTGGTCGATTGTGTCGAGCGCGCCGTCGGCGTGCTGGCACCGCGGGCGGCGGAGAAGCAGATCGAGCTCATCTGCGACGTTCCCTCCGACGTCCCCCGGTGGCTCCACGGAGACTCCCCCCGTCTCCGTCAGGTGCTGGTCAACTTGGGCGGCAACGCCATCAAGTTCACCGAGCAGGGCGAGGTCGAGTTGACGGTCGAGCTGCGGGAGCGGTCCG